>JAJBUL010000082.1 GCA_020860365.1 Clostridiales bacterium
TTTTTGAACAGTACTACCAAAGGGCTTGTTGTCACTGAGTTTGCGAAAGATCATATGCCTGGAAGGGCTTAGCTATTTCGAAGGGAAAAGAAAGTGTTGTAATTTCTGAAATCTATTATATAATCAGTATCATCGGGGAGAAAGAGAGGTCAGCCTATGTCATCCAAAAACAGGACACAGGTAATTATTGCCGGTAAAATTTATACATTGAGCGGGTACGAGAGTGAGGAATATCTGCAGAGGGTAGCCGCTTATCTGAATGGCAAGATTTCAGACTTTCGGAATATCGACGGCTATCCTCGGTCCTCGCCGGATATGCGGGGGAGCCTGCTGCACCTGACGACCGCGGATGACTATTTTAAGATGAAGAATAAGGTGGAGGAGCTGGAGCAGGATCTTTCAGAAAAAGACCGCGATATCTATGAGCTCCGTCATGAACTGATCACTGCTCAGATTCGTCTGGAGAATTCGGAAAAACAGAATCAGACGCTTGAGGATAAGAATGCCGAGCTGCAGAAAGAGATGATTCGCCTGGAGACACAGATAAAGAACAGGTAACGGAAAAGTAAGGAAAAGGAACGAATAAGCTGCAATTTCTCTCAGAATGAATTGCGGCTTTTCTTCTTTCTACGCATGGGCAGACAGGAAAGGTTTTGCGCTGACGGTGAGCCTGGTCTTTGTTTTGCTTTGGTTGTGGAGGAAATTTCAGGAGGAGCAGTAGTAAGCTATGAAGGAACAGATATCGCGCGGGAAATCTCTGGTGGAATGTGTTGGCAAAGCCGAAAACCGGGAGCGTCCATCGGGTACGGCGGAGCTTCTTGCGCCCGCGGGTTCTCTGGATGCGCTCCGTGCGGCAGTGAATGCCGGCGCGGATGCAGTGTATATTGGCGGGCGCGCGTTTGGTGCGAGGGCGTACGCTGACAACCCGGAGGAAGCGGAGTTGATCGAGGGAATTGAATATTGCCATCTGCGGGGCAGAAAGGTGTACCTGACGGTAAATACGCTTCTGAAAGAGTGGGAGCTGCGTCAGGACCTGATTCCTTTTCTGACGCCGCTGTATCTGCATGGGATCGATGCTCTGATCGTACAGGATCTTGGTGTGGTTCATTTTTTGCGGGAACAGTTTCCGGATCTGAAGCTTCATGCCAGCACCCAGATGAGTGTGACGACGCCTGAGGGCGCTGCTTTTCTGGTCCGTCAGGGGATCCGCCGAGTGGTGCCTGCCCGAGAGCTGTCCCTGCGGGAGATCCGTGCCATCGTTGCTTCCGGCATGGAAGTGGAGACCTTTGTCCATGGGGCGATCTGTTATTGCTATTCCGGGCGGTGTCTATTCAGCAGCCTGCTTGGAGGACGGAGCGGGAACCGGGGGCGCTGTGCGCAGCCATGCCGTCTGCCTTATACGGTGGAAGCGCCGGGGGATCGAAAGGAGGGCTATCCGCTCAGCCTGAAGGATATGTGCACGCTGGATATTCTCCCGGATCTGCTGGAGGCGGGGATTGTTTCGTTTAAAATAGAAGGGCGGATGAAACAGCCCCAGTACGCGGCGGGAGTGACAAGTATCTATCGCAAATATCTGGATCTCTATGAGCAGGCGGGGCGTTCCGGCTATCGTATAGAAAAAGAAGACCGTCAGACGCTTCTGGATCTGTTTGACCGCGGTGGTTTTTCGAACGGCTATTATTACTGTAAGAATGGTCCGGCTATGATTGCGATGGAACGTCCAGCGAAAGAGAGTGCACAGGCTGCCCAGAGGAAAACGGAAAACAACCGGCGTTTCCTGCAAGAAAATATACCTGTAAAAATTAATGGCGATTTAAGAATTTTTCCGGATAAACCTGTTATACTGGAGCTGTGGTGTGCCGGTGAAAAACGCGGCGGCAGATATTCTGTGAAAGCGACAGGGGAAGCTCCGGCGATGGCGAAAACGACGGCGGTGACAGAGGGTGAGGTGTCCCGCCAGATGCGAAAGACCGGAAATACGCCGTTTGTGTTTGAACGACTGGAGATTCACCTTGCGGAAGGAGTGTTTTTGCCGGTGCGGATGCTCAATGAGCTGCGCCGTGACGCCCTGCGGATGCTGCAGGAGAAGATTCTTCTGGAGAGAGGCGCGCACACTTCAGATGCGGAACCAGAGCAGGAGGCGTCTGTTGCGGACATTCGTTCAGAGAAAAAAGAGGACATCCTGGAGGATGCCTCCGGAAAGAAGGCACGTATTCCGGACACCTTAACAGAGCGGAAAACGCAGCCGGAATCAATGGTCAATGTTCTGGTAACGACTTTTGAGCAGCTGAAGGCGGTGCTGGACTGGCTAGAGAAAATCCAAAACGAAAAAGATGCCGGCGTCGCCGGGAAAGTTGATACAGTGTATCTGGCTGCGTTGCTGGCTTTTGAGGCGATCTCAGATCCCCGTGGCTCAGAGGCGAAGATGGCTGGGGCGTGGGAATCAGGACTGGAGCAGCAGGTCGAAGTAAATTGTAATGTACTTGCCGAAAAACTGGACATTTTACACAAATGGGGGCTCCAGTGCTATTTTGTTGCCCCGCCTGTTTTACGGGATCTGGGACGAGAGAGGCTGGAACATCCTTCCATGCGGAGCCTGTTTGCAAAAATGGATGGCTTTTTGCTCCAGTCTGTGGATGAACTGGAATATTTCAGGCGTTCATTTCCTGTCGCCAGGTTTGCCTCGGAAGACTGTCTGTACTCGTTTAACAGCGAGTCGAGAGCACTGCTTTGCGAGGAGGGAATCTCACGCTTTACGTTTCCAGCGGAACTGAACAGACGCGAGCTGAAAGCGTTGGATTCTGTGGACAGTGAGCTCATTGTTTACGGCTATCAGGCACTGATGCAGTCGGCGCAGTGCGTACGGAAAAATACAGTTGGATGTGCGAAAAAGACCGGCATTCTGTTTCTGCGTGACCGGAAAAACGTTCGTTTCCCGGTGCTGACCCGTTGTCCGTTTTGTACAAATACGATCTATAATTCCATCCCGCTGCGGCTGGGCGGATGCCAGGAGGAAATCGATAAGCTGCATCCGGCTTTTCTCCGTCTTTCTTTTACGATTGAGTCAGGAAAGGAGACCACACGTATCCTGAATGAATATGAGAGCTGGTTTGGTCTTTTCGGGGGAGAAAAGGATGTCCGGGGACGTGGCGTGCAGATGCCGCCGGATACGAAAGGGACAAGAGGACATTTTAAAAGGGGAGTGGAGTAGTCATGATCAGCTTGCTTTATCAGGTATCCAAATATCTGATCATCATTCTGATGGCATTTTATACGCTGCAGTGTTATACGGTTTTTCGCAAGAAAGACGAGGCGTCACGGCAGTATCTGTTTTTGCGCCAGAATATGCTGATGTTTTTCCTGCATTTTGTCGGCTATGCCCTGATTTACATTCAGGTCGGAGAGTTTGAGGTAATCCTTTTTTATGGGGCACAGGTGCTGTATCTGCTGCTTACCCTGATTTTATTCCGTGTGATTTACCCGATGGCTTCCCGGCTTCTGATCAACAATATGTGTATGCTTCTGACGATCGGGTTTATTATGATTGCGCGGCTGGACTACGATGAGTGCGAAAAACAGTTTGTTATTGCAGTGGCTGCGACTGTTCTGGCGCTGCTGATCCCTGTGATTATCCGGAAGCTTCGTTTCATCACAAAGATGTATTACGCATATACCCTGCTGGGAATTGGCCTGTTAGGTCTTGTCGCAATTGCGGCGCAGACCACCTATGGCTCCAAGCTTTCCCTTTCGATTGGCGGTTTTACATTTCAGCCATCTGAGTTTGTAAAGATTGTCTACGTGTTTGCGATCGCGGGACTTTTGCAGCATGCGAAGGATTTTAAGAGAGTGGCGATTGCGACTGTACTGGCGGCAGCTCATGTCCTGATTCTGGTAGTTTCGAAGGATCTGGGAAGCGCGGTGATTTTCTTTGTCACCTATCTGGTCATGGTTTTTATTGCCACGAAAAATCCTTTCTATACGCTGGCAGGAATCCTGGCCGGCAGTGTGGGCGGCGTGGGCGCGTATTTTCTGTTTTCCCATGTGCGGACTCGTGTACAGGCCTGGCTGGATCCGTTTGCGGATTATCAGGTAAAGGGATATCAGGTCGCACAGGCGCTGTTCTCGATTACGGCTGGCGGATGGTTTGGCACCGGGCTCTACCAGGGGTCGCCGACCGCTATACCAGTTGTGGAGCAGGATATGATATTTGCCGCAATCGCGGAAGAGCTTGGCGGTATTTTCGGAATCTGCCTGATTCTGGTATGTATGAGCTGCTTTATTATGTTTGTAAACATCGGAATGCAGCTGACGAACCGCTATTACCGGCTGGTGGCGGTCGGTCTGGGCACGACCTACGGTGTGCAGGTTTTCCTGACGATCGGAGGTACGATCAAGCTGATCCCTTTGACGGGAGTGACGCTGCCTCTGGTCAGCTACGGGGGAAGTTCAGTCTTAAGTACGCTGATTATGTTCGCCATCGTGCAGGGACTCTATATGCTTCGCAATGATGAAGAGGCCGGACGTGAGGAAAAGGAGGCAAAACAGATCGCTGAGGAGCAGCGGAAACGGATGGCCGGACAGGCAGGGCGTATGGCAGGTCAGGCCAGCTACTATGGGCCAGGAATGGGCTATCCCGGCGCATACGGTCCGAACGGTTATTCCGGGCAAAATGCAGGTGCGTACGGTTCGAACGGCTATCGCGGTCAAAATACGGGTGCATATGGCCCGAACGGCTATCCTGGTCAAAATACGGGCGCATATGGTCCGAACGGTTATCCTGGTCAAAATGCGGGCGTATATGGCCCGAATGATTATCCTGGTCCGAATGCGGGCGCATATGGCTCAAACGGCTATCCTGGTCAGGGCACCGGAGCATATGATTCGAAGGGCTATCGTGGTCAAAATGCCGGTGTATATGGTTCGAACGTTTATTCCGGTCAGAACCCCGGTGGGTATCGTTCGAATGAATACCGGGGACAAAAGATCGATGCATATGACGAAAATGGTTATTTTGAACAGGATAGCGGTCTGTCCGGGGATTCGGATATTTTGAATGAAAGAGCGCAAAGCGGAAGGGGTTCTGATTCTGGAAAACAGAAACGTCGCTTCCTGCGTGGAAGAAAATCCGACAACCGGAAGGATTAATGGAGGAATGATATGGGAATTAAGACGCCGCGCGGAAAGAAAAAAAAGGAATCGGAGCAGGAACACAAGGTTCCGGTAAAGGTGCGGGAGGTTCGTTTTGAGCAGGAAACAGAGCCGGTAAACAGTAAGGGGAGAAACACGGAGCTCGGCATTATTACGTATGTGTTTGTTTTTCTGTTCCTTCTTATGATTGGTTATCTGGTGTACCTGAATGTCTGGAAAGCAGATTCTCTGAATGCCAACGCGTATAATACCAAGCAGGACGCAAATGAGGACAAATATATCCGTGGCTCCATCTATTCTTCGGATGGCCAGACACTGGCGTACACGAGCGTGGCGGAGAACGGTACGGAAACCAGAGTGTATCCGTACGGGAATGTGTTTGCCCATGTGATTGGCTATTCTTCAAACGGGAAATCCGGGCTGGAATCCACCAGTAATTCGGATCTGATGACCTCGCACACCTCTGTGCTTACACAATTGCGAGAGGATGCAGAGGATGAAAAACAGCTGGCAGATTCGGTGTATACGACTTTGAATACGACTCTGCAGCAGACAGCCTACTGTGCGCTGGGCAGCTACAACGGTGCCGTAATTGCCCTTGAGCCTTCTACCGGGAAAATCCTGGCGATGGTATCGAAGCCGGATTTTGATCCGAACGCGATTGAGGATATCTGGGAGAGTGTGGTGAATGACAGCTCCAGCAGTGTCCTGCTGAACCGCGCGACTCAAGGCTTATATCCGCCCGGCTCGACCTTTAAAATTCTGACGACACTGTCTTATATCCGGGAGAATCCAGAGACGTATTCGGATTTTACATTTACCTGCGAAGGGACACTGGAGGAGAGCGGCGCGTCGATTCACTGCTACAACAGCAAGGTACATGGCACGGTAGATTTAAAGACGGCGTTTGCGAAATCCTGCAATACTACCTTTGCCAGCATTGGTCTTAATCTCGGAAAGGGCAGCCTGGCGGATGTCTGTGAGGAATTTCTGTTTAATACTTCTCTGCCGACGACGCTCCAGCATAGTACATCCCAGTTTACCCTGAGTGACAGCGCGTCTTACGGTGAAATCATGCAGACGGCGATCGGTCAGGGGGAAACGTTGGTGACGCCGCTGCATATGGCTCTGATCACGGCTACCGTAGCGAATGACGGTATTATGATGCGGCCATACCTGGTGGACTATATTGAAGCGAATGATGGTACTCTGGTATCAGAAACGAAATCTTCCAGATACAAACGCCTCATGACCGAGGAAGAGGCCGATATTCTGCAGGAGTACATGGAAGAGACTGTCATCAGCGGGACAGCTACCGCTCTTGGCTGGTATGATTATACGGTGGCTGGCAAGACCGGATCTGCAGAATACGGCACAGACAGCAACGGCGGGACGCATTCCTGGTTTGTCGGCTATTCTTACGATGACGATGGAGATGCGGATCTGGTCGTAGTTGTGATTGCGGAGGATGGAGGCGCAGGGAGTGATACGGCGGTGCCGATTGCATCACAGGTCTTTCAGGCGTATTATAACTATGTGGCAGAGTAATTTTTATTTTTCTGGTTGCGTGTTTGAAAAAAAAGAGTTATACTGATCGCAGTTCATTCAAAAGTGGGTCACACGCAAACAGGAGGCGTTGCAATGATTGAAGCAATTAGCTGTGGCGGTGTGGTGATTTTCAGGGGGAAGGTACTTGTTCTTTACAAAAGCTACCGGAATAAGTACGAAGGCTGGGTTCTGCCGAAAGGAACGGTTGAAGAAGGCGAGGATTTTAAGGAAACCGCGGCACGCGAAGTTTTGGAGGAAACCGGAGCCAAGGCTGCTATCATCAAATATGTCGGGAAGAGCCAGTATACGTTCAGTGTACCGGACGATATTGTGTCGAAAGATGTGCACTGGTATCTGATGATGGCAGACAGCTATTACAGCAAACCACAGCGGGAAGAATATTTTATTGATTCGGGATATTACAAGTATCATGAGGCTTATCATCTGCTCCGGTTTTCCAATGAGAAGATGATTTTGGAGAAAGCGTATAGCGAGTATCTGAATTTAAAAAAGAACAATCTCTGGGGAAACCGAAAATACTTTTAATGTCACTGGAACGAGCAGGGGGATTGTGCCCTATTAAACGATGCCGGGATTCTGCACCAGTGTGGAATGTCGGCATTTTTTATCCAATAGGATCGTTTTTCGAACTTCCCTATTGGACAAAAATCCAACAGGAAGGCCTGATGGATTTTCTGGCCGGACAAAGCCTTCAGTCGTCAGAGAAAGCGGGAGGAATCTGTTTGAACTGGTATCGGAACCTCTATATTGGGAACACTTTTTTAAAGAATAAAAAGAAAATGATGCGGATGGTTGAAGCCCAAAAGGCAGTTCCGGGGCTTTACCTGATTTTACTTCGTACAGACACGGAACACAATCAGCTGGAGATTGTACCGCAGCGCTGCCTGGCCGAAACCGTTCCGGATTTTTCTGCTGCTGTCATTCTGGGAATGGCCTGTGGGAAAGAGGAAGCGCAGGAGCTTCTTCTCCGGATGACGGAGGAGGTGTACTTTGAAACGCAGACGGCGGATCTTAGACAGTTTTTTCTTACACGTATCTGAGCGGGGCTACAGACAGTGCTTTTTTCTGACGGTACCGGCTCATACGCAAAGCACCAGGGATAAAGCTTTCCGTCTGGTGAGCGGCTGTGGGAAAACAGGAAAAATCAAGAGAGGTTTCGGATGAAAGAATGATACTTCATGTGATTTTGACAATGTTGAAGATAGCAGGTATTGTATTTCTGGCACTGATTTTGCTGGTGCTTGCGCTGCTTCTCGCCGTTCTGTTTGTTCCGATTCGCTATCACCTTTCCGTGGCATTTACAGAAGGGAAGAAATCCGGCGAAGCGCACGTTAGCTGGCTGCTTCATCTGATATCTGTAAGTGCTTTCGTGGAGGTCCCAGCCGCTCCCGGGAGGGAGGAGACTGCGGATGAAAACGAAGGCTCCGATGATGTGGAGAATCCTTTGTCCGGGCTTTCCAATCTTCAGACTGGAGTGAGAGTTCGGATTCTGGGAATGGATCCCGCTGCTATCCGTGCTTACTTTCGAAAACGAAAGCGGAAAAAAAAAGAACAAAAACGTGCGAAGCGAAAACGGTCGGATCAGACAGGAAATGTTGGGCAGACGGAAAATAACAGAAAGAGAGAATGCGCCAGCCAGACGGGAAAATCCGGACGAGCAGAGCGTTCCCGGTTGACAGAGCAGGCCGGACGCACGAAAGAAATCACGCAAATGGCGCAGACTGTTGAGACGGGGCAGTCTCAGCAGACAAAGCAGACTATTGAGACGGGACCGTCTCAGCAGACAAAGCAGACTGTCGAGGCAGGGCCGCCCCGGCAGATAAAGCAGTCTGATCAGACAGGGTCGGCTGCACGCAATACTTTTTTTTATAAACTACGGGCGTTTTGTGATAAAATAAAGCAGGTACCGGATCGGATCAGGCGTCTGCTCCGAAAAGGAAAGAAGCTTCTGCGAAAACCGGAACAGATAAAGAGGAAGCTCTGTCGTTTCTTCAGAAAAATTGAAAAATATGAGGCCAGAGAGGTACTATTGGAAGTCTGGGAGCAGGTGAAACGTATGCTGCGCCATTTCCGGGTGAGAAAGGGAACCGGCTATTTCCGTTTTGGCACCGGGGATCCGGCGCTCACCGGTGAACTGACAGGGGTTTTATACCTTTTGCTTCCGGCAAGCTGTGGAGATCTGCAGATTGAGCCGCAGTTTACCGAACCCATGCTGGAGACGGAGCTGGAGATTCGCGGTTACATCCGCCTGATTCACCTGGTTCACCTTGCATGGTGGGCTTTCTTTAATAAAAAGCTGCGCAGACTTATCCGCGCATTTCGCAAATGAATGGTAAAGGTTCAGAATTCGCATTACGAAAGGAAGTTTTAGTATGGCAGAAAATTTTCAGGACACAGTAGCATCGTTGTTTAAGGGTATGGACAGTTTTATTACGACGAAGACCGTGGTGGGGGACCCGATTACTGTGGGGGACACGATTATCCTTCCTCTGGTGGACGTCTCTTTTGGGGTAGCCGCATCGGCGAAGGCTGAGGAGAAAAAGAATGCGGGCGGTGGAATGGGCGGCAAAATTTCCCCGAGCGCAGTGCTTGTCATTTCAAATGGAACGACGAAGCTGGTTAATGTGAAAAATCAGGATGCCGTTACAAAGGTTCTGGATATGGTGCCGGATATTGTGAACAAGTTCATGCCGGGGCAGAGAGGGGAGAAGGCATCCAACCCGGAGGTGGATGAGGCGATGCAGTCCGCATCAGAGCAAGAAACCACATTCTGCTCTTTTACGCATTTTTATTCCCGCTGCAGCATACAGTAGAGAAAGCACAGCAATTTCAAAGCGTGCGGACAGACCGCAGGAGGCATCCCCGGCTTTAAAATTGCTGTAAAAACTGGGTCTGATTTTATGCGGAGACTGGCGGGGTATACTTTATTTTGGATTGGATTGGGAATGATCGTGGAGATGCTGCTTGACGGCATTCTGATCAGTGTTTTTGTGATCCTGTTTCTGCTGCTGATGGGATATAACCTGTTTATGGGATGAAAGATAGAATGGAACAGACCATGGGGATGCAGAAGCCGGAAAAGTGCTGTTGCTGTTGTGCACAAAAAAACAGCAGGCATATCATGTAAAGATGAATCAGCCTGCTGTTCCTGGCGCTTCACACACCATTACGCTCTCTCCACTTTACCGGATCTCAGACATCCAGTACATACATACATTCTCTTAGCAGAAGTTGCACCAGTTTTCACTTTGACCTTCTGGATGTTTGACTTCCAGATTTTATTACTCCTTCTGTGTGAATGGCTCACCTGATTACCGAAATGTACGGATTTATCACAAATAGCACATCTTGCCATGACTGCACCTCCTTACCTCAAATTAAGCCTGAATGAAGTAGGAAAAACCTTCCACCGTCTTTTTGCTCACAACGAAATCTATAATATCAGATACAGGGGGAATTTGCAAGCATAAAATAAAAAATTCATGAAAATACTGGTAAAGTGCCGCTTGATTATGTATAATGAACCAAAAAGTAGAGGGGGATTTGCTATGGCTCTGAAAATTACGAAAGACTTCAAAGGCGTCGTTTTCGCACCGAGAAAAAATGAAATCAAACCCGGTCCTGGTGTACTTTATCCGAGAATCCTCGAATTGAAGCATGCGGGAGAAGAGAACGGCACTCTGCTCGCTTCATTCGAGTATTACGCTGAGCGGGAACCGGCAGTTATTCCTGTTTACAAAAGCACAGACGGCGGGAAAACCTGGAATCATTTTAGCGATGTGGAGGACACCAAAAACGGATGGGGGATGCGCTACCAGCCCCATCTGATGGAGCTGCCGCAGCCATGTGGGGAGCTTCCGGCCGGAACACTTCTGTTTGCAGGGAATTCCATTCCGATACAGGCATTCGCTTCTGATAATCCGCCGGATTTCATCGGAACGGAGCTTCAGCTCTACATCAGCCGTGATCACGGGAAAACCTGGGAATACCGTTCTTCGTTTGCACGCGGCGGCGTGCCAAAGGAGCAGAACTGGGATTGTATCGGTCCGGTCTGGGAACCGTTTTTATATCTCAATGCCTATGGGGAGCTCACAGCTGTCTACTCGGATGAGAAGCCGCACACAGACCGCCGCTTGAACCAGTGCCTTGCTGTGATTTCATCCCCCGATGGCGGAAAAACGTGGGGCGAGCCAAGCCTGGTCGCAGCGATTCCGGACGGGGTGCGGCGCCCTGGGATGGCGATTGTCACAAAGCTGCCAAATGGAAGATATTTTATGTGCTTTGAGATTGTAAATGATGAGAATTGCGGGATCTTTTATAAGCTTTCAGACGATGGAGTGGATTTCGGAGACGCTTCTTCGCGTGGAATACGTGCGCAGACCGCGGACGGAACGTTTGTCGGGAGTATGCCCTACTGTATCTGGACAAAAGCGGGCGGTCCCAATGGTACGATTATCCTCAGCGGTAAGCGGGACGGCGACTGGCTGGGCCTGCGGGATCCGGGGAAGTTTCTGGTGAACTACAATCTGGGAGAGGGAGCCTGGGAGCAGGTGGATATGCTGGTATCCTATGATTCCAGAATCCATCCGGCCGGGTGGAGCATGGGGATGGCGGCGATCGAGGACGATACAAAACTGATCCAGCTTGCACCCACGCAGATGGATCCGGAAGTGATGCAGATTTCCTGTGGCATTGCCCGGATGGAAACCACGCCTCAAACATAATTCTGGACACTGATAAAAGGCTGTGGTATAATGCTTCCAGTTTTATCACAGCTTTTGTAGTGATCGGGTACGCAAAGGTGTGCGAAGCACACCTTTTTAGTCACTGAAAAGGAGGTTCCTGTCTATGAAGGGACGCATGAATAATGAGCTTGGCTCGATTGTGATTGATCCGAATGTAATCGCCACCTATGCCGGCAGTGTCGCGGTTGAATGCTTTGGTATTGTCGGAATGGCCATCGTGAATGTAAAGGACGGTCTGGTACGGCTCCTGAAAAGAGAAAGTCTGGAGCGCGGACTGAGTGTGAAAATTGAGGATAACAGGATTACGATAGATTTCCATGTGATTGTGGCCTACGGAGTGAGTATTTCGGCTGTTGCGGACAATCTGTTCGACAGCGTGAAATACCGGGTGGAGGAGTTCACCGGTATGGAGGTGGAAAAGATCAATATGTACGTCGAAGGCGTGCGCGTGATTGACTGATGGATGGAGGATCAGAACAGTGAGTACGAATACAATCAGCGCAGAACTCTGCGCGAAAATGTTTCTGGCCGGCGCCAGAAATCTTGAGTCAAAAAAAGAGTGGATCAATGAACTCAATGTATTTCCGGTACCAGACGGCGACACAGGTACGAATATGACACTTACCATCATGTCAGCGGTCAGGGAAGTATCGGCCCTGGAGTCGCTGACGATGGAATCCTTATCGAGAGCGGTTTCCTCCGGTTCTCTGCGCGGGGCGCGGGGAAATTCGGGTGTGATTCTTTCCCAGCTGCTGCGCGGGTTTACCAAGGTGATTCGCACAGAACAGGAGATCACGCCGGTCATTCTCACAGCGGCTTTTCAGAAGGCGGTAGAGACTGCCTACAAGGCAGTGATGAAGCCCAAGGAAGGCACAATTCTTACTGTGGCCAGGGGCGGCGCAGAGCGGGCGGCGGAGCTGATCGAGGAGAACCCGGACATTGAACTGGAATGCCTGATGGGGGAGGTCCTAAAACGCACAGAGGAAGTGCTGGATCAGACACCAGAGCTTCTGCCGGTGCTGAAGGAGGCCGGTGTCGTTGACTCCGGTGGACAGGGGCTCGTACAGGTATTAAAAGGAGCATTTGATGCGTATTGTGGGATTGATTCCCTTGTAGCGGATGTGGAAGCAGAGCAGGAGCGGGGTGTATCCGCCGGGAGAGCTGCTGCTCAGGATGTTTCCCTGACTTCCGGAGGAAATTCAGATTCGGAACAGCCGGAAGGAAACGATACGCCGAAGCCATCCGGGGCGGAGTCTTCCTATGTATATGATACCGGCTTTCAGGTGATCCTGGAAAAGGAATACACGGCGGAGACGGAACTTGCATTTCGGACGTACCTGGAAGCCATCGGTGATTCCATATCCCTGGTTTCAGAAGCCGGGATCCTGAAGGTGCGTGTCCGGACAAATGACCCTGGTCGTGTGCTGCAGAAGGCATTGAAGCTGGGTGCACTGATCCAGATCCGGATAAAAAATACGCAGAGGGAGCCAAATGAGGCTTCTTCTGTATCCACTGTGCCGGATATCACAGCTGAAACAGGTGACGACAGTGAGAAGCGTTTGAAAGAGGCAGAAGAAGTCGGGGATCCGTTTGCGATTCCGGACATGCCAAAGTGTATGGATTGGAAGGAGACAGGGTTTATTTCTGTCTCGATCGGGGACGGAATTGCGGATATTTTCCGGGATCTTGGCGTAGACTGCCTGATTGAGGGCGGTCAGACGATGAATCCGAGTACGGAGGATATGCTGAATGCGATTGATCAGGTGAACGCGAAAAATATTTTTATTTTAACAAATAATAAAAACATTATCCTTGCGGCGAATCAGGCCAGGTCTATGACGAAGGATAAAAATATCTTTGTCATCACGACGAAAACTGTGCCACAGGGCATTACTGCTGTCATCAATTTTGTGCCGGAAAAATCTCCGGAAGAAAACGCGCTGGTGATGGAACAGGAGATCGAGAACGTGTGTACCGGTCAGGTGACGTATGCAGTGCGGGATACACATATCGAGAATAAAGTGATATCGGCCGGCGATATCATGGGAGTGGGCGATCACTCCATTCTTGCGGTCGGAAAAGATACGACACTGGTAGCAGAAGAGACCGTTGCGGCGATGATGACGGACGAGGCAGAGCTGATCAGTATTTACTATGGAGAAGATATGAAGCGGGACGAGGCTGACGTGCTTGCAAAGTGTATTGCGGAACGCTATCCCGATTGTGATGTGGAACTGAATTATGGCGGACAGCCGATTTATTACTATATTATATCGGTAGAATAACACAGCTATGTACGTAGTATCGCCGCGGGATGGATCAGAAGCGATGGATCACAGCCAGGAAGCTTGTGTGACGCGTAACGAAGGACAAAACGCCACATGGTGATTTTTACAGGACGGGTGTGAGGGGGGAGGGTTCCATGAATCTCGAATCTCCGCTTGATTCTCTGAAAGGAATCGGCGAAAAAACCAAAAAATTCTTTGGAACAGTCGGAATCGAAACGGTTGGGGATCTGCTCTCTTATTATCCGCGGGCTTATGAGCGGTATGAGGAGCCTGTCTCCATGCGGGATCTGCCGCAGGATGAGGTTGTGACGATCAGGGGAGTGCTGACAGCCCCGGTTGTGAATCGATACTACGCAGGAAAATGCATTTCTACTACCGCCTGCACGGACGAGAGTGGAGAAGTGTTGCTGACCTGGTACAATATGCCTTATCAGAAAAATTCACTGCGTACGGGAATGACATATATTTTTCGCGGCAAGACGAAGAAAAAAGGAAAACGCCTGCTCATTGAGCAGGCGGCTGTTTTTCAGGAGGAACAATACGAGAGTCTGACGACTACACTGCAGCCGGTCTATTCGCTCACAAAGGGGATGACGGTGCGGATGGTGCAAAAAGCGGTGAAGCAGGCGCTTACCGAAATGCCATTTGCAGAGTATTTACCAGAGGAACCAAGAGAGCGGTATCATCTGTGCCCCTGGGGAGAAGCGGTTTCCTGGATGCATTTTCCGGACAGCTTTGAAACGCTTCAAAAGGCGCACCGCCGCCTGGCTTTTGATGAATTTTTCTTTTTCCTTCTTCAGCTGCAAAGCTTAAGAGAGCACAGAGCGCAGGAGACGCATTCCTTTCATATTCAGGCAAGGGGAGCCGCGGATCATCTGATCGCTTCGCTTCCTTATTCGCTTACTGGCGCGCAGAAAAGGGTATGGGCAGACCTGCTGCGTGAGCTGCAGGGTGAGAAGGTTATGGTACGGCTGATTCAGGGCGATGTCGGTTCCGGTAAGACGATCCTGGCTGTGCTGGCTCTGCTGACAGTGGCGGAGAATGGTTACCAGGGCGCTCTGATGGCGCCGACTGAAGTACTGGCCGCGCAGCATTATGACTCTGTATGTTCGCTTCTGGAGGAGAGCGGGCTTCCGTATAAAGCCTTGCTGCTGACCGGATCCATGACGGCAAAACAGAAGCGGGAGGCTTACGCGCAGATGGAATCTGGAGAAGCTTCTATTCTGATTGGTACGCACGCGCTGATTCAGGAGAAAGCGGTTTACCATGCGCTGGCGCTGGTCATCACGGATGAGCAGCACCGTTTTGGTGTGCGCCAGAGAGAGAATCTGGCACAGAAAGGAAATACGCCGCATACGATTGTCATGAGTGCTACGCCGATTCCGCGGACCCTTGCGGTGATTCTTTATGGAGATCTGGACATTTCTGTGCTGAATGAGATGCCAGCAAACCGGCTGCCGATCAAAAACTGTGTTGTCGGCCCGCCCTGGCGTCCCAAAGCCTGGGACTTTATTGAAAAACAGGTGCGGCTCGGGCACCAGGCCTATGTGATCTGTCCAATGGTAGAAGAGAGCGATCTGGTGGATGCCGAAAATGTCATGGAATATACGGAAGCGATCCGCCAGGCTCTTCCTGTGGATATCCAAGTGGAATATTTGCACGGCCGTATGAAACCGCTGGAGAAAAATGAGGTGATGGGGCGATTCCTGCGCAATGAGATTCAGGTGCTGGTCTCCACGACGGTTGTAGAAGTTGGCGTAAATGTGCCCAACGCGACAGTTATGTTGATTGAAAATGCGGAACGCTTTGGCCTGGCTCAGCTGCATCAGCTGCGCGGGCGTGTCGGCCGTGGGGATGCACAGTCGTATTGTATTTTTCTGCATGGGGGCAAAAGCAGCGAAGTGGCAGAACGGCTGGATATTCTGAACCATTCGAACGACGGCTTCGAGATTGCCGCAAAGGATTTGCAGCTGCGCGGCCCGGGAGAACTGTTTGGCGTTCGCCAGAGTGGCCTGATGAATTTTCGCCTTGCGGATGTCTATGCGGACGCGGACGTACTGCAGCTGGCGAATGAAGCAGTGACGAAGATTATGGCTGAGGATCCGGATTTATCATTTCCGGAGCATCAGGAAATGAAAGCTATTTACCAGCGGCAGAGAGCGCGCCAGGGAGGGCAGATCAGCCTTTGAGCGCATCTGTTTGTTCCGTTTTGCACAATATTTTGAGTATTCGTGTTTTCCTGCGTGGTTGTTTTAGATGGAAAAGGGGGTATTTCTTCTGCAAATTTGGGAATATTTAGTCTTGTAATGTTGGGGCAATTATTATATGATTGCGATGTACAGAGTTATATTTACAATAAGAATTAACAAGATCGGACAATTCTGGCACAAAAACTGATTGATATGAAAAATTTGGAGGAATGAAGAATGCCAAGAACAAAAAAGAGTTCGGAAGAAATCGTTGAGGAAGCTTTAGAGACTGCAAAGAAAGCGACCGCTTCCGCGAAAAAGGTCACAAAGAAAGCCACGGAGGATGCAGTGGTTGCTGTAAAGGAAGCTGCAAAAAAGGCGGATACGATGACAACGGAAGCAAAGAAAGCTGTCGCGAAAGCGGCGAAAAAGCCACTGAAGGAAGAAGTGTATCTTCAGTATGCAGGCAAAGAGATCAACAAGGATGAGCTGGTAAAGCAGGTGAAAGAGATCTGGACCAAAGAGATGAAGAATAAGATTGGCGACATCGCGACGATTACTCTCTACCTGAAGCCGGAAGAGAATAAGGCTTATTATGTAATAAACGGAGAAGTATCTGGCAGCGTTGATCTGTAAAGACGGGATAAAAGCAGGGCTCCGGATCCGGCCATATCTGTGAATCGCTGCGATCGGCAGCGATGCGGGGGAAATCCATCAAAAGAAAAGGCAGTTCGCGTGCGAGAACAAAAACTCACACCGGGCTGTCTTTTTGGGTGCAAAACAAAACGACTTACGTCGATTTTTCACACCATGGAATCTGCAGAACGCTCAGATGTCATCTGAGCGGATGTTCAGTCTCCAGTCAAGATCCCCTCTCGCAAGTCCCAGAACCAGGGACTCAGCCGTCGCGATGTTTGTCGCGATCGGAATGTTATACTCATCACAGCATCTGGAAATAGCATAAATATCAGGATCATTCGGGCTGGCCGTGATCGGATTGTAAAAGAAGATCACCATATCCATGCTGTTGCGTATGATCATATCCATAAACTGTTTGTCTCCGCCGACGCTGCCAGGCAGGAACTTGTATACTTTGAGGTTCGTCACTTCTTCGATTCTTCGCCCGGTACCGCCTGTCGCATACAGATGATGCCTGGAGAGAATGTATTTATAGGCAAGGCAAAAATTCTCGATCAGTGTTTTCTTGTTATTATGCGCGATAAATCCGATGTTCATCAAGATATCCACCTTTCTGATTTCAAAAAGTTTCCCCTATAACACAACTGTCTAGTCCATTATAGCAACTTTTTCTGAAATTACAAGATTTTTTTACGAAAATTTAGCGAAAATATATAAAAAAATATAAAAAGATTGGCTTTTTAGCGGTTGTAAAAATAATTTGCCGCCTTTACTGCCTCGATGTGCAACAATTTCCAGTTTATATCTTTTTGGACTGCATATACTACAAGTGCAGCAGATAGCTGCGACACTACCATTGAAGATAAATAGATTAAAAACAAAGGAGGCGTTTTATTATGTCTAATCGTTCAGGTAATACGACAGCTGTACCGGAAGCAAAGGGGGCAATGGATCGATTCAAGTTTGAGGTGGCGAATGAGCTTGGCGTGCCGCTCAGCGACGGCTATAACAGCAACCTGACATCCAAACAGAACGGTTCTGTTGGCGGCGAGATGGTGCGGAAGATGATCCAGGCGCAGGAGCGCCAGATGTCTGGCACCGGTACAGGCGCTACGATGTAACAAATCGCGTGAAGGCTCAGGCAGGAGGCAACCTGTCAGCTCCTGTTCACCACGCAGGTCAATTTCTTATGCAGGCCTGCGATTGAGCAGGAGGAGAATTGCCAAGTCCAGCCCACCGCACGAGCCGGGGGCAGCGTCAGCCGCAAAATCTTTGCCCGGCTCTGCGGATGAAAAGCGCTGTGTGAGAAACGCACGGCGCTTTTTTACTCCGGGGGATGCATATGCCGCGCCAGAGGAAACGGTCTGCTTTGCGCAATAGTCATAAGGCATCCTCCGACTATGTCGGTAATCCTTATGACATACCTCGCGTCTGGCGCAAAGTAAAACGACTTACGTCGTTTCCTATAGATAGAAATGTACATTTTCATACGTGCCTCGCAGCGAGTGCGAGGTACTGTCCTAAATAGTTACGAAAAGACTACATAGCAAACTGCATCACACAATAGGACGCATAGATGGCCAGAAGTACGATGCCCTGCACTCTGGATAGCTTCTGCCGCACCAGTGCCGGAATGGTCAGAAGCAGCATGACTGCGAACATGACGGGCAGATCCAGCACCAGAGACGCGTTGTATCCGAAAAGCGTGGAGGAGACTGGAATCGCAAATGGCTTTAGCGTGATGGAAATGCCACAGACAAGGACCAGATTAAACAGGTTGGCTCCGATGACATTTCCAAGAGAAAGGGAACTGTGCCCTTTGATCAGGGAGGTGACAGCGGTCACCAGCTCCGGAAGAGAAGTCCCCAGTGCGACAAAGGTCAGCGCAATCACAGATTCCGGTACTCCAAGGGCTTCGGCGATCAGGGTGCCGTTGTCTACCAGGAGATCGGCTCCAATGGCGATCAGGGCGGCTCCCGCAACCAGCAAAAGGATTTCCTTTGCCATGCTGGAATGATTCGCGTTACTGGTATCGTCAGAACCCTCCCTGGCCGGGGGCACAGGAGAGTTCTCAGATATGCTCTGGCCGGAGCTTTCGGGTTCTGCTTCCCTGGCGGTCATCTGACGAACGGTGACTACCATATAAACTGCAAACAGCACCACCAGCAGGACGCCTGTCCACCGGGAGAAGGAGCCTGTTGTATAGGCGATCCCGGCATAGAAAAGGGCTGCCACAAAGAAAAAACAGATCGGAAGGGTAAGGGTTTTCCTCGACACTGTT
>JAJBUL010000173.1:0-2386 GCA_020860365.1 Clostridiales bacterium
TTTTATCTCATACCTGCTTCTCTTAAAACAAGCTCATATCTTGTTTTCATTTCCGCCAGCTCTTTCTCTGCCTTTTCTGCCCTTAGTCGCTCACGCTCCGTATTTTTCCGTTCTTCTGCTCTTCCTTCCACTCTTCCTTCTGTCCTTCCTTCCACTCTTCCTTCTGCCCTTTCCTTGGCAAACATCTCCTGAAATCCTCTCAACATCGTTCCTTCACCTCCATCATTTGATAATACCTGAAATTTTTTTGTAATTTTCTTAAGTCCTGTCACTTCGGCCACCACATCTCTCGCCAGCGAAGAAGCATTGACAAGCGCCTTCTCCTGCTCTGTCAGGAACCGTTCCAGTTCTTCTTTCTGATGAGAATACCTGACACAGCCGAAAGCCAGTTTAAGATCATCATTGTATGACAGGATTTCTTCTTCTGTCATTTTCTGCACTTCCAACACGTACATTCCATAATCTTGCGCGTAGGAAGCCCATCTGCTCTCACCAAACATATCCGCCAAGCCCCTTGGACCTTCCCAGGGTTCGTCGCCCCAGTAGATCACGAGAGTAATACAGGGAAAAAGACAGTCTGTCCGGTAAAATTGGCTGATATACTCCGCACCGTCTGGTTCTGGGGCAGTCTTAACATCTGTCTCTTCCGGTTCCAAATCTTTTTCCGGCCTTAATACTTCCTCCGATCCTAAATCAATATCTGGCTCAAGTACAAGTCCTTCTGATATATCTTCGTCCGGCATCCCTGTCTGGCTGCTCTCCATATCCCGCTTTGATGTGGCAGGAACAGATATGATCCTTTCCGCAGTTTTCAAGTTACTGTTTTTCGCATTGGATTCACGCTTATTTTCTTTGATTTCCTTTGTATGCTGGTCGGATATGACCCGTATCTGTCTTGCATAATTTATGAAATCCCGTGCCATCACCCGAAACGGCATCTGGTAGTTCACAGCACTCTGATTTTCAATACCGAGAATTACAGGAAACGCAGCACCTTTCACACATTTCACCGCATCTCTGTATTGCGTGAGCGTAATTCGTCCTCGCTCCGTCACCTGCAATATGGCGGATTCTCTGATATCTTCCGGAAATAATTCCTCCGGTCGAATCGGGTCTTTTTGCAAAATCGTGTGATTAAATACTTCCGCAAAATGTATGTTATTCCGGAAAAACACTGCAAGCGCGGTGTCCTTTCGATTTCCTCGTCCACTGATTTTGCCATTCGCTCCAGCATTACTTAAAAGTGACTTTTTCTCTTTTGTGTTATGTCCCTTGACGTTTTTCTTCATATAGCTTTTCTTATGAATCTCCCCAAGATCATAAGTTCAATTGCGTATCTTTATTATACTATGTATTGTTTGTATTGTCAATCATCATATTTATTTTAGTGATCTTCTGTTAATGAAATAGTATGGTACAAATGCATTAAATGATTAATGCCATCTTTCGCTCATACTTTGCCAGCGAAGAGGCTTAATCGTAAATTTTCCTCAGCTGCCAACAGTATATCAAAGAAACCATCGTTTGTCATCCAAGCTGTACTTGGATATCGCTGTCTGGCCGCGCTCTGCTTTTCCAGTTTTTTGACAAGAGAATAAAGCCCATGCCCCAAACGTCTCTTATCCAATTTTTGCAATCTTCTCCAGCGCCCCCACCAGTTCCTGCGCCAGATGCAGGGTATCTTCGGCTTCTTTTCCATTGATACGGGCGCGCGTGTAAATAAAACCAGGCTTTCCTTCAATGACAAATTTCAGGCGGCCACGATAGTCTTTCAGGAGCTGGTCGATCCGGGTCGTATCAATCTGGGCGTGCTCGTACATCTGAAAGCGAAGCTCGTTCCCCTTCTGGGAAAGCTCTTCGATCCAGGCGTTGTGAGCCTGGGCGCGCAGGCGGGCAATCGCAAGGAGGTTCTGCACAGAGCGCGGCGGCTCGCCAAAACGGTCGAGCAGTTCTTCGAGCATATCATCGTGCTCTTCCTCAGAACGAATGGCGGCGATACGTTTATAGATGTCGAGTTTCTGTGTCTCGCTGCGAATGTAGCGGTCGGGAATGAAAGCGTCGATGTCAAGATCGATCGTGGTCTCAAAGCTATCCTGGGGCGGCTGTATTTCCTGCGCTTCCTTTACGGATTCGTTGAGGAGCTTACAGTAAAGGTCATAGCCGACTGCTTCCATGTGCCCGTGCTGTTCGCTGCCGAGCAGGTTTCCGGCGCCACGAATCTCCAGATCACGCATAGCAATACGGAAACCGCTGCCAAGCTCGGTGAACTCACGAATTGCAGAGAGCCGTTTTTCCGCCACTTCTTTGAGCATTTTGTTGCGGCGATACATCAAAAACGCGTAGGCGGTGCGATTGGAGCGTCCAACACGGCCGCGCAGCTGATAGA
>JAJBUL010000173.1:2396-18544 GCA_020860365.1 Clostridiales bacterium
TCGTGTCCGCGTCGTGGATGATCATCGTGTTGACATTTGAAATATCAAGGCCGGTCTCGATGATCGTTGTAGTCACAAGAACGTCGATGTCACCATTGATAAAGTCGTACATAATCCGCTCCAGCTCGTGTTCTTTCATCTGTCCATGTGCGAAGGCAACTTGCGCCTGTGGGACGAGCGCAGCAATCTTATTGGTGATGTCAACAATGGTATTGACGCGATTATACACGTAGTACACCTGCCCGCCGCGGGCAAGTTCACGGCTGATGGCCTTGCGCACCATTTCTTCATTGTATTCCATGACATAGGTCTGAATCGGCAGACGCTCCTGAGGCACCTCCTCAAGAATGCTCATGTCACGAATACCAATCAGGCTCATGTGCAGAGTACGCGGAATCGGAGTCGCGGTCAGGGTCATCACATCAATATCTGTTTTCAGCTGCTTGATTTTTTCCTTGTGCGTCACGCCAAAACGCTGCTCTTCATCAATAACGAGCAAGCCAAGGTCTTTGTACTGGACATCCCTGGAGAGCAGCCGGTGGGTGCCGATTACGATGTCGACAAGGCCGCTCTTTAAATCGGTCAGGGTCTTTTTCTGCTCTGCAGGTGTGCGAAAACGGCACAGCAAATCGACGCGCACCGGAAAGTCTTTCATACGCTGCAAGAATGTATTGTAGTGTTGCTGTGCGAGAATCGTTGTCGGTACCAGATAAGCCACCTGTTTTCCATCCTGTACGGCCTTGAATGCGGCGCGGATGGCGATCTCAGTCTTACCATAGCCCACATCGCCACAGATCAGGCGATCCATGATTTTTGTGCTCTGCATATCGTGCTTCACGTCTTCGATTGCCGCGAGCTGATCCTCGGTCTCCTCGAATGGAAACATTTCCTCAAATTCCTGCTGCCAGACGGTATCCTCGCTGTAGGTAAATCCTTCTTTCCGCTGCCGCTGGGCGTAAAGCTTTACCAGATCCTGCGCGATCGCACGGACGGCAGTGCGCACCTTCGACTTGGTGCGGTTCCACTCCTGTGTGCCAAGCTTATTCAGCTTCGGCGGTTTTGAATCACTGTCGGCGTATTTCTGGATCACATCCAGCTGCGTTGCCGGGACATAAAGATTGCTGCCCCCGGCATATTCAATTTTCATATAATCCTTTGTGACGTGATCAACCTCAACCTTCTCGATTCCTTTATAAACGCCAAGACCGTGATTTTCATGCACGACAAAATCGCCGACCGACAGCTCGGAAAAGCTGCTGATCTGCTGACCCTCATATCGTTTCTGCCTTTTTCGTTTCTTTTTCTCCTGGCCAAAGATATCGCTCTCGGTAATTACCACAAAACGGATCAGAGGATACTCATAACCACGCTTCGCATTACCGTAGGTAATCAGTATTTCTCCGGGCTGCACCTCACGCGTTTCGTCTTCCGTATAGAAAGCCGCCAGCCCTTCCTCCGTCAGATCGTGCGCGAGGCGGTTTCCCCGCGTACGCGACGCCGCGAGCAAAATTACCCGATACCCTTCCCGTTTCCAGCCCTGAAGATCTTTCACCAGATAGTCAAAGCTATTGTTATATGGATTGACAGAGCGAACGGTCAGGCTGTATTTTGCGGAAACGATCCACGGCGCTTTTGCGTTTTCCAGCGTACAAAGCCCTACCGCGTTCCGGCGGCAGATTGCGGCCGCCGTCGCCTGCGTCGAAAACAGAAGCTCTGTCTGGCCAGGCAGCACATAGCCTTTCTCCAGACGGCTCTTCATGCTCTCGGAAAACTCCAGCTCTACCGCGTCGCCCGCCTCCAGCATCCGGTTCGGCTCATCGAGAAACAGAATGGTCTGCTCCGGATCAAAATAATCCAGAAAACTGATCTTTTCGTCGACAAAGTAATCAATAAAGTCTTCCATCGAGAGTGGCTCCTGCGTCTCCTCCAGTTCATCACGACAGTCCTGCAGAAGCTGGTGGATTCTTCCAGGCGCTTCCATAGCGTCGGCTAAATGCGAAGCATTTCTCGACGCTTGCTTTCGAAACTCCGCTTCAGCCGCTTTCGCCTCTTTCTCAATCCGTGCAAGCGCCCGCTTTCTCGCTGCCTGATCCGGAATCAGCTCTGCGGCCGGAAAAATGCGCACATTGTCCAGATTTTCAATGGAACGCTGGCTATCCACATCAAAGCTGCGGATAGAGTCCACCTCTTCCCCCCAAAGTTCAATGCGAACCGGATTTTCCTCCGTCAGCGGATAAATATCAATAATTCCGCCCCGAATTGCAAACTGCCCTGGGCCTTCGACCTGGCCGGTTCGCTCATAGCCAATCCGAATCAGCTCCTTTTTCAGCTTTTCGATATTAATTTCCGCATCACCGTCAATTGCAAGAATATGCTCCTGCCACTCTCCAAACGGTACCATACGGTTCATACAGGCGGCAATCGTCGTGATAATGGCAAGAGGCCTCTGACCGGCATCACCGGCAGGACTTCCCTCTGTCAATGCTTTCAACACCTGAATCTGCTGTTGCTCGAGCAGATTGCTGTGAATGTCCGCCTGAAAAAATATCAGATCCTTCGCCGGAAAGTACAGGACATTCCGGTCAAAAAAACTATAATTCTCGAGCATTTCCTTCGCGCGAAGGTCATTGTAAGTAATGATGAGCGTAACCGGACGCGCGGAAGCTCCCCGTGCCGCCAGACATTCCCCGGCTTTGCCGTCCGGCAAAACAGCCGGTTGTCGTGACGGTCTCGTCAGCAATGCCCCTGCCTGCTTACCACCACCTCTTTTCTCATGAAACTCCTCTGCCATACAATGCACAAAATGAGATTTCTGAGAATCAATGCATCCTGTTACCTGAAGCAGGCCGCGGTTTCCCACGGCCTTTTGACTGATTTCCTCAAATTCCCCAAGCTCTCGCATGGGAGTCAGAAATGCTTTCATACAATACTCCTGTCTGTTTCTTTCACCAGATGCGAATTATACGCATTCATCACTGCCTGCACATCCTCGGTCAGCAGCATGGCCGCAGCGTCCCCGGCGCGTGAAAAGGCATCCGTCATAGTCGGCCATTCTTCCTCCGGAAAATGCCCCAGCACATAATCGACCAGGTCATACTCCTGTGGTTTTTCGCCAACGCCAATCTTAACCCGCGCAAAGACCTGTGTGCCAAGATGCTGAATAATATTTTTAATTCCATTATGTCCGCCTGCACTGCCTTTTGCCCGCACACGCAGCTGCCCTGGCGGTAAGCTGATATCATCATATAAAACGATGAAAGCCTCCTCCGGATTAAGTTTGTAAAAATCACAGGCGGCGCGAATACTCTCCCCACTTGCATTCATATAAGTCAGCGGCTTCAGAAGAAGAACCTTCTGTCCATTGATCACACCGGTTCCGGTGAGTGCCCGAAACCTTTCCGTCTCAATCCGAATTCCATATTTATCCGCAAGACGGTCAATTGCCTCGTAACCGGCGTTATGCCGCGTATGCGCATATTTTCGTCCGGGATTGCCCAGACCCGCAATAATATACATGATTGTTTCCTCAGCGCCCTCCTCACTCACGTTCGTCGGCGCTTCCTCCTTTTTTCCAAATAGAGCTTTTATCCATCCCCGAAACATCGTACTCTCTTTTCCCTATTAGCAGTATTCACACAATTACAAAGCCTGATCGGACGGATTCATCTCTTCCAACGCCGCAACAATCTTCTCAAAATGCATGAAATGTGACGCTTTTACAAGAATTGTGTCGTTCTTTTTTACAAGAGATGGGAGCTGTGCCAGCAGAGCTGAAAGATCCGGCAGGATAATCGTCTTTATCTCCGAATTCACCGCATTTATTCCTGCTGCAATATATGTGCTCAAAGCACCCACACAGACGCACAAATCAATATCCAGCCTGCCCGCAAATTCACCAACCTCTCGGTGCATCTGTTCTTCCCGGACTCGAAGCTCGCCCATAGCGCCATGAATCGCAACTTTGTGGCGAGGGGGCGCTTCCTCCAAAACCTCCAGAGAAGCTTTCATCGACATCGGATTCGCGTTATAACAATCATCAATGATCGTAAAATTCTTCGTGTGAATAATATGGAATCGTCCGCTGACCGGCTGCAGGCTCTCAATTCCCGCCCGGATTTCATCCATCGTCAGGCCGTAATGCCCCCCGACGGCCGTAGCAGCGAGCGCATTCCGCACCATATGGATGCCCGGAATCGGAATCAGAACGGTGAAGCTATCCCCTGTGGTTATGTGAATCCGGCATTCAATTCCATCCAGGCCCTTTTTCACAATCTGATCCGCATAAATATCATTTTCCGATCCAAGCCCAAAGAACGTCGGCCGAAGCACAGCACCGGCCAAATGTGCAGCATTTCCCTTTTCCTCCGTGCTTCCTGCAGTCTTCACTTCCCGCACCGTCGCAAGCTTGTCATCATCCCCATTTAATATAATATGCCCATCCGGGCGCAGATAATCAAAAATTTCCGTCTTCGCGCGCAGCACACCATCACGATCCCCCAGAAATTCCAGATGGCACTGCCCGATATTCGTAATCACACAGGTATCTGGCTTCGCAATCCGTGCGAGCCGATGCATCTCCCCAAAGTGATTAATGCCCATTTCAAGCACTGCGATCTCATCCTCATCGCGCAGCCGGAAAATCGTCAGCGGAAGACCAAGCTCGTTATTAAAGTTCCCTGCCGTTTTCAATGTGCGGTATTTCTGCGAGAGAACCGCCGCGATGATCTCTTTCGTGCTGGTCTTACCAACGCTGCCTGTCACGCCGACCACCGGGATCGCCAGCTGTTCCAGATAATACGCCGCAAGTGCGCCGAGCGCCTGAATTGTGGAATCCACCTTTATGTAATTTCCCGAACGTATGTGAGGGGGCATTACTTCCACCAGAGCACAAAGCGCCCCTTTTTCAAAGACGGATGCGATAAACGCATGCCCGTCCACACGCTCTCCCCTAATCGCCGCAAACAGGCAGCCGGGTTCTGCTTTCCGGCTGTCTGTTGTCACGGAATAGATTTCCCGTTCCCGGTCTTCCTCTCTTCCATAATAAATGCCGCCGCAGGCCTCTGCCATGCGGGCTAAGGTCATATGTTTCATTTTAACACTCCCGTCCTCTCATTCCCCCGCCTGTTCCAGAACCATACGTTCTACATTATCGCTCACATAGATCTCGCATTATTTAACTCCTCCATAAATTCCCGTGTATCATCATAGTGAAATATTGATACATGGTTTTGCCCGAGATACCGAATAAATTCTTCCTCTGTAACGCCTGCAATCTGAGCGCAATACCCGATTGATACACCGCTTTGCGTATAATATCCATACGCTACGGCCAGTCTGGCGAATTGAATTGCTTCATTCCGATTCTTTTTCGTATCGTAAAGAACCTCTTCCGGTATATTAATTGCAATCTGACACATAAGCCTTCCTCCCTGATTGATCCTCTGCTATCCATAACTATACGTTTCATATAGCTAAAGTTCACTCAATAATAATCACCCCGTCCTCACTACCTGACGTCCCGCCAGAAGAGCCATCCGACGCGCTTCCCGACGCAGAACCATCTGTCCAGACGGTCTCATCCGAGATCGTGATCTCAAACTCCGCGTCACTGTTGCTCGTGCCGCCTGACGACGTGCTATCGTCATCGTCGTCGATCCGGTTCGTTTCCGTCGAACCTCCCCCAGTGGTATTGGTACCCGAAGAAGACGTCCCGGTGGAATCGGAGCTGTTTCCATCGATAATGACAATATTATCGTCATCGTTGTCTGTGCCTGAAGAGCTGCTGTCGGACGATCCCGACGAGCTGTTCGCCACATAGGAGGTGCCGCTGCTCGCGGTACTATAGCCGTAATTGATACTGCTGCTGTAGCAGATGACTGGCGTCCCGGCTTCGATGTTCTCAAAAATCGTCTGTGCCTGCGCGGTAGGCGTATTGATGCAGCCATGCGAACCGTTGGTCATATAAATCGTGCCGCCGTAGCTGCTTCTCCAGGAATCCGCATCATGGATCCCAACATTTCCGTAAAACGGCATCCAGTAATCCACTGGCGTCTCGTAGGTCTCCCCCGTCAGAACCGCGTCCTGTTTCTTGTAAACAATATAAAACATCCCTTCGGGAGAGGCGTTCCCATCACTGACGTCTCCTGTCACGACCGGCGTCTCTACCAACAGTTCACCATCTTTATAATACCACATTCTCTGGTTTGTGTAATCGATTTCTACATATGTATCACCGACGTCGTTGGTTCCGCGCGTCAGGACACTGTTCGTCCACACGGGGGAGCGTCCCTCGGTCTGTCCGGCCAGAAGCAGGCTGTAAAGCTCCTCTGTCTCAGCCTCACGATCCATTTTCCAGCCATAAGTAACGGATTCCACGTAAACAGTCTCGCCATTTGAAGTAACAAACGGCTCGTAAGTCCCAATCGTATCGTAGGTATCCGCCAGCGCCTCGACCCATGCAGCTACCGAAGCATAATCAAAAGACGGCTGATTTTCTACGTCCAGGGAAAACCAGTCCATAAAAGTGGAAGAATCCAGGGTCACCACCACATCTCCGCTCATATAATAATTAATATACATAGATGCATACTGGTTGTAAAGGCTCACCGCTTCCACCAGACTTTCATCCCCGGATGTAATGTCCGCCGTCACGTAACACTCAGCCATTTCCAGATTCAGGCTTTTTTCCCTGATTCCACAGCCGTCTCCACCGCAGCCAGCACCTTCTCCGTGTCAAGCTGTGTCCCTTCCGTCTCTGCAACAATCCCGTAGGTACCGTCCTCCAGAAGCGTCACATACGCGTTTTCCGGAGCCTCCATCTGATCTGCCTGCATCATGGAGAACTCCATCACCGCCGCAGCCAGCTTCTCCGCGTCATAGGTCACCGACGTATCCATCGAATACGATTGTCCTTCCGAAAAGCAGGCAAAAATCCAGGCAAACACGTTCTGCTCTCCCAGAAGAACCTCCGTTTCCCCATTTGGCACAAAACAATAATCAAAGTCCGCGCCCAGAATCGTCTCCTGTTCCTCGTCTCTTCCCGTCACAACGAGGCGGTAGTCCTCCGCCTCCGCCGCGATCAGCTCCTCTGCCTCCGCCGCAGTCAGTCCTGAGACGTCGATGCCATTGATCGATGTATTTTTCAGAAAATGCGTCGTGTAATACAGCCCGATTGCACCGTATGTGCCAATCACACAAGCCAGTAAGAGCAAAACAATTGCCAGCAGGATGGCCGTCCGTTTTCTCATATGGTTCCCTCTTTTCATAAAAACTGTGGCTTACCGCTTCTCAGATAATCACCGGCACCAGCCGCGGCTTTGCCTCCAGCACGACGGCTGACGTTGCAGAAAGCACAATTTTCAATTCTCCGCCAATCAGCGGATACGCAGCGCACTCTTCCGTAAACCCTTCCTTTGTAGTCTCAAATACCCGCTCCAGTACACAGTCATTGGTAATGCCCGCCGGCCACACCGGAAGCGTCAGCTCCAGCCGTTCTTCGCTGTTGTTGAAAATCACCACCATCTGGCATTTGCGGCTGAACCTTCCGTAAGCCAGCCAGTTTTGCCTGCGGTAACACTCCCCACGAAGCGCGTCAGAACAGGCGGCGTGGTCTGCCGCTTCGGAAGTCGAATCACCACTTCCGCTGCCCAGAAAGCGCAGAGAGCCATGCGCGAATACCGGATAACGCCGATGCATCGCGATCACACGACGGTGGAATTCCAGCATCTGCTTATCCTCATGTCCCCAGGGATACGTACGTCGGTTATCCGGGTCAGTGAAACCGCAGACTCCCGCCTCGTCGCCATAATACAGCGTTGGCGCACCCGGCCAGGTCATCTGCATGACCACTGCTTCACGCATAATCTCCGGGCGGATCCCCTCGGACGCAGCCGCACCACCCAGCTTTTCCACCCGTCCGGGGCGGCTGCTGGTGCGCGTCAGGAAGCGGAAATGGTCATGGTTCGAAAGCTCATTCATCGCCACCTGCAGCGAAGGGGTAAGAAATTCCGTCATATTCAGCGTCATCGACCGAACAAACGCCTGCGTATCCCCGCGCAATTCCTCCTTATATTCATCACTGTGTTTTTCCATCCCGGTAAAAAACCAGGTCAGCGGCTCCATAAACGCGCGGTAATTCATCACCGTATCCCACTCATCACCGCCCAGCCAGGTCGAAGCGTCCTCGTAATGCTCTGCCAGAATGATAGCGTCCGGGTTTGCCTCCTTCACCACACTGCGGAATTTTTTCCAGAACTGGTGGTTGTATTCTGCAGTAAAGCCAAGATCCGCCGCTACGTCAAGCCGCCAGCCATCCACATTATAGGGAGGGGACACCCATTTTGCCGCGATCCGTAAAATGTAATCCTCCAGCTCTTGCGAAGCCTCATAATTCAGCTTCGGCAGGGTCTCATAATCCCACCAGCCTTCGTAATAGGAATTATACGGCCACTCATGCTCGTTATTAAACTTGAAAAAAGAGCGATATGGGCTGTCTGCCGAGACATAAGCGCCTTTCTCATAACCGGGCTGTCTCTCATAGATCCGTTCCCGGTCCATCCATTTATTAAAGGAACCACAGTGGTTAAACACCCCGTCCAGAATCACCCGCATCCCCCGCCGGTGAATTTCCTCTGTAAATTTCGCAAAAAAGACGTTGCTCGCCTCTAGATTGCGCAAATCCGTAACCCGGCTGATATAACGCGTCGCGTCACGGTTGCTCAGATTCATCTTCCGCAGCGAACGCTCCGCAGAGGAATTTTCCACCGCGCCGCCGCAGTTATCTGGCAGCAAGGATCCCCTCTCCGCTACAATTACCCCGATATGCGGGTCAATGTAGTCATAGTCCTGCGTATCATACTTATGATTCGACGGAGAGACAAAGACCGGATTCAGATACAAAACTTCCACGCCCAGATCCTGCAGATAATCCAGCTTATCCCAGATCCCCTGAAGATCGCCGCCGTAGAATTCCCGCGTGTCATCTGCGGCCGGCAGCTGCTCCCAGGCACTGATCCGGGTCGCCGGCTTCCCCAGATACAAGTATTCATTGTCCAGCACGTCATTGGACCGATCGCCGTTGCAAAAGCGTTCTGTAAAAATCTGGTACATGACCGCGCCCTTCGCCCAGTCCGGCGTCGAAAAACCCGGGACGAGGCAAAACAGACGGCTCTGGTTCAGATCCCGCGACACGCCGAGCCTCGTATAAAAACAGCGCGCCTTCCCGGCCTGCACCTCAAAATAATAGTAAACCGGCGTCTCATCCACCTTAATTTCCGTCGCGTAATAGTCAAATCGCGAATCACTCGACTCGACCTCCATGGATTTTTTCGTTGCCCCACTGATAAAAAAAACAAAATCGACATTATCCCTCTTTGTGCGGAAGCGAATCCGAACCGTATCGCCAGGCTCCGGCTCCATCGGCGTCACATAATTCTCCGTTCCGTCACTGAACAGAGACTGAATATCAAAGACCGGCCGCATATGGATAAAATAATCCAGCCTCTTCATCAATTTCTTCTTTTTCTGATCCATACCACAGTCATCCTTATTTCTATTTTTTAGTCAGCTATTCTATCCTAAGTCATTTTACTTTGCAATAACTACCATTATAATCAAGATTCCTTCTCTTCGCAACCGCTTTTTGGACAGAAAAAAGCAGCCTTACGGCTGCCTTTTCCGGAGAAGGTATCTCTCAAATGGGGTGTAGCAAAAACTATATAATGTATTGGGGGGTTTTACGATGATCATTATAGCATCGGTTTCCAAATAAGTGTGCACAAACTTCACAAAATTGTCTTTGTCTTTTTGTGCAAATTGTTAATAGCTGACGCCTGGCACATGATCTCTGCGTTCAGGAAAAGAGCGCTTCAAATTCCTCGCGCCCGATCTTTTCTTTTTCGATCAGGAGCTTCGCGCTGGCGTGAAGTACATCCAGATGTTCCATAATCATCTCACGCGCCTTCTCATGGGATTCGTCGACAATACGTTTTACCTCCTCATCAATCAGGGACGCGATCTCTTCCCCATAAGCGCGTGTATGCGCAAGGTCTCTTCCGATGAAAACCTGCTCGTCATCGTTATCATAATTGATCAGGCCAACGCGATCAGACATCCCATACCTGGTCACCATCGCGCGGGCAATCGCCGTCGCCTGTTTGATGTCCTGCGAAGCACCCGTCGTCACATCGCCGATGATCAATTCCTCCGCGACGCGGCCGCCCAGGCTGACGATAATATTCTGCTCCATCTGTCCTTTCGTCTGGAACATCTCATCCTTTTCCGGCAGCGGCATGGTATAGCCCGCAGCTCCGCGCCCCGTAGGAATGATAGAAACCGTATAAACCGGTCCGACGTCCGGCAACAGGTGAAACAGGATCGCATGCCCGGATTCATGGTAAGCCGTGATGCGTTTTTCCTTTTCAGAAATCACGCGGCTCTTTTTCTCCGCGCCAATACCGACCTTAATAAACGCGCGATTGATATCCGCCTGACAGATATAAGCCCGATCTTCCTTCGCCGCCATAATCGCAGCCTCATTCATCAGATTTTCCAGATCTGCTCCGGTAAAGCCTGCTGTCGTCCGCGCCACCTCAGAGAGGCTGACGTCGTCTGCCAGCGGTTTTCCTTTTGTGTGTACCTGCAGGATCTCTTCTCTGCCCTTGATATCCGGCCGCCCTACCGCCACCTGGCGGTCAAAGCGTCCCGGGCGAAGAATCGCCGGGTCAAGGATATCGACACGGTTCGTTGCCGCCATAACAATAATGCCCTCATTGACGCCAAAACCATCCATCTCGACCAGAAGCTGGTTCAGCGTCTGTTCACGCTCATCATGGCCGCCGCCCATACCGGTGCCGCGGCGTCTCGCGACTGCGTCAATCTCATCAATAAACACGATACAGGGCTGATGCTTTTTCGCTTCCTCAAAAAGATCACGCACCCTCGACGCGCCCACGCCGACAAACATCTCCACAAAATCAGAGCCTGAGATGGAGAAAAACGGCACTCCCGCCTCACCTGCTACTGCTTTCGCCAGCAACGTCTTACCGGTACCCGGAGGCCCCACCAGAATCACGCCCTTCGGAATCCGCGCACCGATCTGAATGAATTTAGACGGCTCCTTTAAAAAAGAAATGATCTCTTCCAGATCCTCTTTTTCCTCTTTCAGCCCAGCCACATTCTCAAATGTCACACGTTTCGCGTCCGGCGAAATCATTTTTGCCCGGCTCTTCCCGAAATTCATCATTCTGGAATTGCTACCGCCCGCCTGCCGGTTCATCATGGTAAACATCATCATCATGACCACCACAATAATCACGGTCGGCAGAATCCACGACAAAATCTCATTTTCGCGCTCCACCTCCAGCACCTCAAGAGTGACATCCTCATACTCCTCCAGATCAGCTTCTGTCGTCTCGACATTCAGCACATTCACATAACGGATATCGCCGGATGTCAGCACAACCTTCAGAGAGCCGGTCGGCGTCTCCTGATTCGGGGTGATACTGATTTTCACAACTTCCTCATTTTCCAGTGCTTCTTCCAGCTCACTGTAATTCCAAGTCTGTGACTCCTCCACTCCACCTCGGAATGAAACGAGCAGAATCAGGATAATCAGCACACCCGCGAGGTAAAGGCCCAGGCCTTTTACATTTTTCGTCACCTTTGTACATCTCCTGTCTAAGTATTGTATTCTGTGTAAACAGCAGGCCACCCAGCTTCATAATAAATTCTGCATTTTTCTGCCGTTCAGAAATAGTAAACGACGTAAGTCGTTTTACTTTGCGCGGACGCGGGGCTGCTTAAGCAGCCATTCTCCGCGCGTCCGTGTGCATCATTTATAGTGAATGACAAAAGAATTTTGTCGTTCACTATATTATTCCGAAAATTCGACAACACCGATGAAGGGGAGGTTCCGGTATTTCTGCGCGTAATCCAGCCCGTATCCAACCACAAACTCATCCGGGATATTAAAGCAGGTGTAGTCTACCACTACCTGTGAGATCCGGCGTTCAGGCTTATCAAGGAGCGTACACAGACGCAGAGAAGCCGGGTTCCGTTCGTCCAGAATATGAAGCAGATAACTCAGGGTGCGCCCGGAATCGATGATATCCTCCACAATCAGCACATTTTTCCCATCCAGCGGCTCATCCAGATCTTTCACGATCCGAACCACTCCACTCGACTTTGTATCATTTCCATAACTGCTGACAGACATAAAATCCATTGTGACCGGAACAGTAATCCGCTTTGCCAGCTCACACATGAAAAAAACCGCACCCTTGAGCACACAGATCAGGTGAACGCTCTTCCCCGCGTAATCATCGCTGATCTGCTTCGCAATCTCTTCGATCCGCTGGTCTACTTCCTGCTCGGACAACAGGATTCTGACTTTTTCTTTCATTTTGTCTCTCCTTTGTTCTCGGAAGCTGCCAGCTTCCCTGTTCCATTTCCTGTCGCGCGAAGGAATCAGGGGTATGCCCAGCAGCTATCTGAATTTTCATCACATGCTCTGTCGCGTCCGTGACTTTGGCCGCCTCACTGATCCGCCAGCCAACCACCCACAGGATATGAGAACCATCCGCCAGCAAAAGCACCTGATCCCGCTTGTCCCGGGGGATTTTCTGATCGATAAAGTAGTCCTTCAGCTTCCTGGTACCGCCCTGGGCGTTTATGACCAGATAATCTCCGGTTTTTCTCGTCCGCAACAGCAAACTATCTGTTATTGTATCATAGGAAAGCCATTTCGTATACTTTTTTTCTTCTAAAATAAATTTTTTCAGACCGGGCGTGTTCCCGGTCAGCTCCGCACTCACGCAAAATTCACCGTATGAAACGCAGCCAGGCACAGGGAGAATAATTTCGTTCCTGTCGCCCTCTCTGGCTGTGTTTTGCCTTCCGTTTTTCAAAAAGTGAAGTACCCCTTCCTCGCGAACGACCCGAATCCCGCCGGGCAAATCACAGCCTTTTCCGCAGTCCATATCCGCCAGCTGTTCCAGCATCTTCAAATGCGCAGCACCCACATCCTTCATGCCACTGCATTTTCGCAGCGCCCGCTTTAAAAGCTCTTCGCGAATCAGAGTTTCTTCCTTATTATAATAATCCAGCAGAATCCAGACAGAGGTATCCGCGGGGTCAGCCTCCCTCAGGCATCTTGCCGCGGCCTCATCCGTTTTTTTATCAATATAATCCTGTATTTCCCGCAGCCGCCCGGCTGCCTCCGCGATGTGGCGCCCGGCCTGAGCGTTCAGTTCCTCTTCCATCTGGGGCAGCAAATGCAGGCGAATCCGATTCCTTGTAAAATCTGCTTCCAGATTCGTGCGGTCCATCCGCCAGGAAATCCCCTCCCCGCGCAGCCAGGCCTCTATATCCTTACGCTCCGTAAAGAGGAGTGGACGGATGATGCTGCCCTGCACCGGCCGGATTCCCCCCAATCCCTGCAGGCCGCTGCCGCGCGCCAGGTTCCACAGCACGGTTTCCGCCTGATCGTTCTGATTGTGGGCGACAGCAATGCGATCCGCTCCCCACCTGAGGGCCTCCTCATGAAAAATCCGGTACCGTTCCGCCCGGCCAGCCTCCTCGCAGGAGAGCTTCTCCTTCTCGGCACGCTGGCGCACCTGCGCGTGAATGACCCGGCAGGGAACCGAAAGCTTCTCGCACAAATCCTCCACAAAATCCGCATCCTTCAGGCTTTCCTGCCCGCGCAGCCCATGCTCCACATGCACCGCCAGCAAATCAAACGCCATTTCCCGACGGTACCGCTCGAGTAGACACAGCAGGCAGACCGAGTCGGCGCCGCCGGAAACCCCGGCAATCACACGCATTCCCGGCTCTATCATGTGATATTCCTTTATCACATGAAAAATACGTTCTATCATTCGTCCTATCTCCACTACTTTTTTTCAAAAATCGTCCCGATCAGAATCGTCATATCGTCTCGTGCCTGCCGCTCCTGCGATAAATAAACCCGCTCCAGCAGTCTCCTGGCGTACTCCTGCGCGTTGCGCGTCTTCGTCCGGATAATCAGCTCCGCCATAGCCTGTTCACGATTTTCCCCAGGCAGCGCATCCGACACCCCATCGGTCATCATTACAATACTCGCGCCGGAGCGCAGTGTCCGATGCAGGCTCTCATAATCCGACTGCTGCATCACCCCCGGCGGAAGCGCGCCGGAGCGAATCACTTCAATCTCCCTTTCATCAATCAGAAAAGTCGCAGCAGCACCAAATTTGATCATATCACATTTTGCATTATATAAGTCAATCATGCATAAGTCAATCGTGGAAAATATCTGACTGCCGTTCTGCAGCAGCATACATGAATTGATCAGCCGCACCGCCGTCTCCTGCGGAAACCCCGCCGCCAGAAACTGCTCCAACAGTTCAATAACCTTTTCACTCTCCCGGTTTGCTTCTGCGCCGGATCCCATCCCATCCGCCAGGCTCATTACAACCTTCCCACTGTCTTTCTGCAAGAGTGTATAATTATCCCCGGATATCATCTCGCCAGTTTTTGTAACACGCGCGACGCCGCAGAAAAGCTGATAATTTGTATCTGGCACAAAATGAAAAATCGTCGGCACATCCGTCACGCCCGCGCGGCAATCAGGCGCCGGGCACATTTTTTCCCCGCAGGAATCCGACAGGGCTTCTGCGACAGAACGGGCAGACACCACCTGTACCTGCCTGCCCAAACGCGGCGCCAGATACTCCTTCCAGATCACTCCGCCCGGCAAAGGACTTCGGTTTCCCGCATGCATCGTCAGATAATATTCGATTCTGTCCGCCTCCCGCGCAAATGCACGGATATCATCCAGTTCTACATTCAAATATTGCAATTCCCTGCGCAGCTTTTTCGCTACCCGCTGTTCTGCCCCGGACGCACCGGCAAAGCTCTGCGCCGTCTGCCGCAAAAGCTCCGCCGTCTGATAAATCTGCTCCCCTGCGGCCTGGCGCTGCTCCAGCATCCGATTGCTCCAGAGCAGATTATTCCGCGCCTCCTCATAGCCCGCCCGCAGCGCCAGAGACAGCTGTCCAGGCCTGCTGCAGTTTTTCCGCAGATACTGCTCCTGTTCCAGAGAAACGGTTCCACGATGCTCCATCTCCCGCAGGCACTCATACAGCACCTGACAATTTGAAAAATACGCATCTCCCCAGCACTCTTTTTCCTTTCGGCATTTGACACAGGCCCTTTCTCTCACATCCTCAAACAGCATACGCAGTTCTTCTTCACCCAGCCGCTCCTTCTGGCAGGGTAATTTCTGAAACAACCCGGCAAGGCCGTAAAATGCCTCTGCATATTGAGCCATCTGCTCCTGTTCCGGGTGCATCCATCCGTCCATATCCATTCCTCCCCTCCGCGCCGCTTTCCACTGTCCGCGCTGTCCCTACCAGGCCAGCACGGATTCCCGTTGTGAATCGGGCTTCCGGGAAATGTGCCACGTTCCATTATCATAGCATCTGGCATATGCAAGATCTGTCGGAATCGCGAAAGGAATCAAAAAAAGAAAAGGATATCGCACACTGCAATATCCTCTCATCCATCCTGCCAGTTTATTCCCGCGAAGCAACAAGCCCGGCCGCCATGCCTGTACGGATACCGGACATGCCCGGTCCGCTGCTGACAGCTCTTTACTTGGCGGCACGGTAAATCACTTCGTCCCCATAGACCAGTCCCAGCTTTTCCCGCGCCAGCTTCTCTACGTACTCATCCGAATTCAGATATTCACTAAGCTCATCAATTTCATCCGCACGAACTTCCTCGTCCTGAATCTGCTCCTCCAGATCCGCAATCTGCTCCGCATACTCCGCATTCTGTGCTCTCAAGGACTGGCTCTGTACCAGCAGCCCCAGAAGCAGCACCATAACAATCGCGGCAATCGCGTACATGCCGCGCCGGTTCCCCGGGCTCAGCCTCTTTTTCCGTACTGCCATTTCATTTACCCCTTTTCCCGTTTTCAATACAAGAAACCCTGTTTCCTGTTCTTTCACGCCGGATGCTCGTTCCCTCCTTCGATCGTCCATGTGAAATGCTCCCCTTCAAAAACGTTCTTATATTGTAAACTTTTTTTCGAGTAAATTCAATTCTTTTCTTGTTTATGGGTGTAGATATAAATATTTGGTAAAAACACTTTACAATCATCTCATATTGTG
>JAJBUL010000334.1 GCA_020860365.1 Clostridiales bacterium
GCCTAAATCAAGGCTTTGAGGCATTTTCAATTCAATTCAACTGTCGAAGACCCGTACTTGCATATCCGGAAATACGTGCTATAATCCAAATCAATATAAATAATAGCGAAGTAGGAATCTATGCGTGAAGTGTTCATTGGATGGGGAGTCGCCGTGAAACGAAAAATCCAGCCTTTGATGCGCCGGGATAAAGCATGAAGAGTGCCTTATGACAGACGTATCTGAAAGGACAGAGATTTACGATATATTTTCCACACCCGTTGCTACAGTTATGAGACATCTCATAATGTGGATGGCGTATTATTTATAGATGGCTTTGCCAGATGGAAAGGAAATGCCCTTTTCGGCAAGGCTGCAGCCTGTGGTGAAAGTCCCATTATCTACACATTATGGAGGTGTTTTTCTTATGAAAAAGTTTCTGGGTATGCTGGCAGAGTCCGGCAGGGAACTGAAAAAAGTCAAGGTTATGACTTTCTGCGCGATGTTGGCGGCTCTCGCGGTTGTCTTGAGCTACGTGTCGTCCATCAACATTGGTCCCTATATCAGGATTGGGTTTTCCAATATCCCCAACCAGCTGGTGGATCTTTTCTTTGGCCCGACGACCGGTGCGCTGTTCGGGGCGATTCTCGATATCCTCAAATACCTGATCAAGCCGGATGGGGCATTTTTCTTTGGCTTTACCTTTGATGCGATGCTGGCGGCCTTTATTTATGGCTGTTTTTATTACAAGAGACCGTTGGAGCTCTGGAGAGTGTTTGCCGCGGATGGGCTTGTTTCGCTGATCGTGAATATTGGCCTTGCTACCTACTGGCTTTCCGTGCTGTACGGACAGGGATTCATGGCGTTGCTTCCGGCCAGAGTTTTGAAGAACGTGATTATGTGGCCGATTGAATCCATCATCTATTACGTGCTCGCGAAAGCGCTGCAGCGGACCGGTGTGTTTAACGATTTCCTGGTGTTTAAGCCGGAGAAGGATAAGAAGTCAGAAAAGAAACAGCCGGCGTAAAAAACTCGTGCTCATCGGTATATAAGTACTTCAGAATGTAAGAATATAAAAAAAGCCATTTGTCAGGACTCCCAGTCTGTCTGCTGACAAATGGTTTTTTGTTTGGAAATGGGTATGAAAACAGGGAGACAAGAACGGCAGGAAATGATATAATATGCGCACAGGCGCATAAGAAAATCTGACAGCTGAAGCTGTCTGCGCTTGGCGCGCGAACAACGTCGATATCGCCGATGCTCGAATGAGATATACAGGTGCATAAGGAAGTGAAAGGAGGTTGCCGGATGCACGGGGTTTCTTTGGAATCTTTTGATAAGCTCGTGTTTCCGTCCCTGGATGATTGGGAGGAAGATATTTTTGCAGATTATAGTGGCTCCGACAGGAAGGAAGGCTTGATCAGTCCAAACGGAGAGAGGTATCTTGTGAAGTACTCCGAGCAGCATACCCGGATGAATGATTTAGATACAAGCTATGTAAATAATGTTTTGTCTGAGTATTTATCCAGTCATATTCTTGCTATTGTTGGATTTGATACACATGAAACGTTTCTGGCTACCAGGAACCAGGAGCTTTTAGTTGCCTGCAAAAATTTCACAAGTGATTCGGAGCGTTTGATTGAGTTCGGACGATATTTGAGAAAATATTACGACAGCGATGATGTTGGGCGAGTGCCAGAGTATTCTCAGCTGGAGTATGTTATTTCAAAGGATACCATGTTGAAGCAGAAAAAAGAGGAATTTCTGGATACTTATTGGCAGAGATTTATTGGCGACGCTCTAATCGGAAATTTTGACAGGCATATGGGTAACTGGGGCTACCTGGTTAGCAGGAATGGAGGAATAAAAGCATCTCCAATCTATGATAATGGCAGCACCCTGTTCCCGGCTCTGGCGGCGCATGGAATGGAGCAGGTTCTTTCAGATGAAAAGGAAATCATGAAGCAGGTCTTTCTTTTCCCCAAGGCAGCACTTGCAATGAAGCAGGTAAAATTAAGCTATTATGATTTGCTGCATTCCGGATATAATGAGAGAATCACAGAAGCTGTGATTACTGTTGTCCCCGTGATACTCGAAAAAATGCCAGAAATTGAATCCTTTATCGAAGCACAGGTTTTTCTTGCGGATATTCGTAAGTGCTTTTATAAGAAAATCCTCGAAGCCAGAGCAGAATATCTGCTAAAGCCTGCTTATGAGAGATGCGTGAAAGGAAATTTTGATCAGGAAGCTTTTGAAAGAATGGAACGAAAGGAAGCCTACAGTGAGGAAACTTTTGAAAGATACTTTGAAGCTTACAAAATTTAAATGGATTTTTCCCCTCGGAAACAGGTGAAAAGTTGCAATTGCGGACGGGCGCATTTGATGGTATACTCGAGGAAAAGGACAACGGCAGAGGCCGTTTCCGAAAAATACAGGAGGATTATGAAGATGAAGTATCAGGGCATTATCTTTGATCTTGACGGTGTGATCTGCTTCACGGACAAGTATCATTACCAGGCATGGAAAGCGCTGGCGGATGAGATCGGCGTGTATTTTGACGAGACGATCAACAATCGTCTCCGTGGTGTGAGCCGTATGGCGAGCCTGGATATTATTCTCGAAAGAAGCGAGAAGGAATATACGCAGGAAGAGAAAGAGCAGATGGCGGCGAAGAAGAATGAGATGTACCGCGGTCTGCTGGAGCAGATGTCGCCTGCGGACTTAAGCGCGGAAGTAAAGGAGACGCTGGACGCGCTGCGAGCGACTGGCGCAAAGCTGGCGATCGGTTCCTCCAGCAAAAATGCGAAGCTGATTTTGAACCGGATCGGGCTGGGTGATTACTTTGACGCAATCAGCGACGGTACCAATATCACACACTCCAAGCCGCATCCGGAGGTGTTCTTAAAGGGCGCCGAATTCCTTGGCCTGGAGCCGAAGGACTGTCTTGTCGTGGAAGACGCGCTGGCAGGCATTGACGCCGCTGTCGCCGGTGGATTTGACGGTGCCGGACTGGGTGAGGCCGCCACACATGAGAAGGTGACCTGGCCGCTGAAAACCTTTGCGGATCTGAAGCAGATTCAGGGGTAATTCATTTCCGCGGAGCAACGAGCCAGGCAGCAGTGGCCATGGGGCGTGAGTACAGCCCCTGGGCGGTTTTGATGCACACGGGCCGCGTAAGGAATTTTCCAGCTTATGCTGGACGCGGCTCGATGCAGCGGATAGGGGAAAGAATCCTTTTATTCGCACATCAGTGCAACTCTCTCTCACACAGCCGCAGCATTTTCGCTTTCATTTCTTCAATATCCAGAACACCGTAAGCAAATCCTTTTTTCACCAGCGCTTCTGGCAGATATTCATCATATTTGTCAAAAATAGGCACTTCCCTGGGATAGACCAGGCTTATCGGGTCAATAGGCTGATTCAGTTCTTCCCGGAGAATCGTCCAGAATTCCAGCTCGGAAACCGTCATGACAAACTGGATGAAGTAAGGGCGGGAGGAATCCACTCCTTTGATACCCAGGCGCTTGCCACAGGTAAGTTTCAGGAAACGCTCCAGAGCCAGGAAAGCATAGGTGCCAAGCCAAGGAAACAGGGCGTACATACTGCCGCCGAGGCAGATCAGCGATCGTTTGTCAAGCCCGGCGTTTCTGACGGAAGTCCGGGCAGCGGCGAGCCGTATCCTGGCGTTTTTCATCAGGTAAGGGTAGGATTTTTCTTCACAGAGGACGCCCAGCATCCGCTCCAGAATCCGGGTGTGAATGTCTCCGGGCACCTCGCCGAAGTAGGCAGGGACTTTGCCTTTGATCAGCTCGCAGTAGACCATGTGGCGTTTATGATCGACCTCGTCTACCAGCCAGACGTGACCGGCAATGGCGATTTTTTCTCCCGCGGGAGGCGGCTTTACGATGGTGCCGAGCTCCTCTGAACCGGCGCGGACGGTGTACTCCTCGTTTTCCTGAAAGACCGCATAAAACTTGTAATTGTTGACGACGCGCTCTCCGGCCAGACCGACGATCAGGCCGCCCGCTTCGGTTCGCTCGATGTGTCCGGTTTCCAGCAGGTGCCGCAGAAGGATTCGAAAGTCCTCCTGCGTGATTTTACGGAAGTAGCGAAGCGTCAGGACGCGGGAGGCCAGCTCGGCTGGCGTCATTTCGCCGCAGGAGGCGAGGATACTCATGGTCTGGTGGTAGAGCAGGCTGTAGGGCAGGGCGTCCATTTTCGGCGGTTCCACCCAGCGCTCTTCCAGGTAGAGCTGTACCAGGGCGATTCCCTGGATCAGCTTCCAGGGAATGGTGGCTGGCAGGAGCGCCCGCGCTTCCGGCGGCTCTTCCCGCATGACAAACCACATCTCCGGGGGCAGATCCCGCCGTCCGGTTCGTCCCATGCGCTGCAGGAAGGAGGATACGGTATATGGCGCGTCAATCTGAAACGCCCGCTCCAATCTGCCGATGTCGATGCCCAGCTCCAGCGTAGCCGTAGTCACTGTGGTCTGGAACTGTTCTTCGTCTTTCATGACAGCCTCTGCCGTTTGCCGGAAAGCCTCTGAAAGGTTGCCATGGTGAATGAGAAACCGATCTGGCTCGTTTTTCGCTTCGCAGTACTGGCGGAGCGTCGTGGTGACGGCCTCGCATTCTTCTCTGGAATTGACGAATACCAGGCATTTTTTTCCTCTGGTATGCTCGAAAATGTAACCGATACCCGGATCGGCTTCTTTTGGCGCGATGTCCGTTCTGGGGGAGAGAGCGTCTTCGGGTTCGAAACCGTTTTCGGGAGACAGAGCGTCGTTTGTTACAATGCTTTCTGTAGATGACGGTCCCCTTTTGAAGCGGGCTTTCGCTGGGATGTTCCGCGAATCGCTTAGGTTGCCAGTCGTAGCAGGTGCTGTTGTGCTTTTGGGTTTGTCTGGCATTTCAGAAGCAGACAAAAGAGCCTCTTCGTCCGAGGAAGCCTCCTGGGGCACCTGGCCATGAATTTTCGTGGGTGCTCCGGGGTTGGTCGGCGGAAAAGTATAAAAATGCTCCATGGACAGCCGCCATTTGATACCGCCCTGGGGAAGCTTTGGAATGATGGTTTTTCGTCCAGTACCTGCAGACAGAAAGGCGCCCGCCTCTTTGGGGTCGCCGATGGTGGCGGAGAGGCCGATTCGCCGGGGATTTACACCAGCCTGCCGGCAGAGACGCTCGATCAGGCACAGCGTCTGGCCGCCGCGGTCGCCGCGCATCAGGGAATGGATTTCATCGATTACGATGAATCGCAGGTCGCCAAAGAGCTTTGTGATGGCGGAATGCTTGTGCAACAGCATCGCTTCCAGACTTTCCGGTGTGATCTGCAGAATGCCGGAGGGATGCTTCATCATCTTATTTTTGTGAGACTGTGACACATCTCCGTGCCAGTGCCAGACAGGGATATTGGCTTCCTGACATAAGTCGTTCAGGCGCGAAAACTGATCGTTAATCAGCGCTTTCAGCGGTCCGATGTAGATCGCGCCTACGGAAGAAGGCATGTCCTCTGTAAACAGCGTCAGAATCGGAAAAAAAGCCGCTTCCGTCTTACCGGAGGCGGTAGAAGCGGACAGCAGCAGGTTCTCATCTGTGTTGAAAATCACATCGGCCGCGGCTGCCTGAACCGCGCGGAGAGACTCCCAGCCATTCTGGTAGATATAATCCTGAATAAAAGGGGCGTAACGGTCAAAGGTGTCCATATTTTTATACCTTCTGTTTCGTTAAAAATTGCGTTATTTTTGGGCAGGGTAAGCCCTGCCTCTACGGGAACAATTATAAATATCTGTCAGATTCAGCTGGTGCTTTCGTCTGGTCAATTGCTTTTATTAGCCGGTTGGAGCGTTACAGTTCAAACTCCGCAAATTCACCCAGATCGTCCGCAGCCTGCTCTTCTAGCGGCGTTTTTGCATAGGAGAATTCATCTGACCCCATAAGGGCGGCGACATCCAGGGTTGGATTCTGATAGAGGAGATCCATCAGTTCAATGAAGTCCCGGATGATTTCTCTGGGGGTAATATGGCTATCTGCGCCTACACGGCTGTATTCGATCTGAATAAAGGTAATGAGATCCCGCTGCGTCAGCCGCTGCTCGTATTCAAAGAGCTGCGCGTGGATCGCGGCGAGCTTTTCCACCAGGATCAGCATTTCCTCATTGGTCAGAGGGGAAAGCTTAATCACCGGCGCCAAAAGGTCGCGGGTATCCTCACTGGCAAAACGCCCCTCGGTCAGCCGGGAGCGTAGAGCCTCGTAGCTGTAGACGCCCCTTCGGGTATCCTCAATACACTGCGGCGTCCCGCAGAGAATGATGCCGAGATAGCGGGCCTTTCCCTGCAGGGTGTCGTTGTACATAGTGAGTATTTTTTCATAATTGTACTGCCGGGTGATGCTGTTGGGAATTTTATAGATATTCACCAGCTCGTCAATGAGCACCAGCATTCCTGCATAGCCCGCTCCTTTCAGGAAAGCTGCGAAAATCTTGATATATTCGTACCAGTCGTCGTCGGTAATAATGACGTTGACGCCCAGATCCCGCCGGGCTTCTGTTTTGGTCGCGTACTCTCCGCGGAACCAGCGGATGACTTTGGCTTTGGTATCATCCTCACCGTTACGTATGCCTGATAGTAGAGGGTCAGCAGCCGCGCAAAGTCATATCCATACACCATGCCGTTCAGGTCGTTAATGACAGTGAATATTTTCTGGCGCACCAGAGCAGAGAATTCCAGATTATCATAAGACAGCCCGGTGTCCGCGGCCACAGCGCTTTCCACGCCGCTGATCCAGCGATCCAGCACCAGCGGCAGTGCACCGCCTTCCGGACGGGTCTTGACCGACATATTCTGTACCAGTTCTTTATAGGTGGCGAGCCCCTGTCCCCTGGTGCCCTGCAGGCGGCGTTCCGGGGAGAGGTCGGCGTCCATCACCACAAAATTCCGATCCATACAATAGTTGCGGATGGTCTGCAGCAGAAAGCTTTTGCCACTTCCGTACTTGCCGGAGATAAAGCGAAAAGCAGCCCCGCCATCGGCAATGATTTCCACATCGTGGAGCAGGGCATTGATTTCCGCTTCCCGTCCAACCGTAATGTAAGGTAAGCCGATGCGTGGTACCACCCCGCCCTTCAGGGCGTTGATGAGTGTATTCGCAATTCGTTTTGGTATCTTCAACTTGGTATCATTCCTTTCAGATCGTCAAGATAATCTTCTACAATAACCGGCGTATCGCCGTCAAAATCAATCACAGTATCCGCAAATGTATCGTATAGCTTCTCGTTCACAGATTCCGCAAGAATCGAAGCCATACGGTGTGTTTCAGACAGAAAGCCCGGCAGATCTCCGCCATAGAGCAGAAGATGCATAAAGCGCAGTTCGTCGCCGGAGAGAGGGAACGCTCCCTCATAGTGCTCTGCAGATGGAAGCGCTCCTTCACTGCCGTTTCTGCTGTCGCTGCGGCCGGTGCTCTCATTGTTTGAGCAAAGGGAAGCTACTACTTTATGCTCAAATTCAGCGTGGTATTGTGTCCTTTCTTCAAACCAGGATTCTATATGCGACTCTCTTTTGCCATATTCCCTGGCTATTTTAGACGGTTCTCCTCTTGTATAAGATGGAGGATCCATATACCGCTCCTCCTCCGTCATCAGTTTTTGTCCGATAGCATCGGAGCTTTTGCGGATGTCACCCAGCAGGCTCAGGTCAAACTCGATTTTAGGCCGGGCGGTTTTCTTCTGCCCGGCGATTGATTCATTGAGGAATTTCACCATAGTTTTGGTCTCATCCCCGAATTTCAGTGAAGGATGAATCCCGCGATCTTCCCGGAACAGGCGGTCAGCCGCGCGGACAAATACCCCCAATTCCTGACTCCGCAGAGAAGGCATACAGTACCGCCAGCTACTCCAGTGATTTTGTTCACAGCGATAGCATTGCAGCGGACCGAGGTGGTACTCGTAATGCTCCCGCTGTCCGCGGTCATAGAATACGGCATGTTGAAAAGGGGTATAGCGGATTTCCACCGAACCAGCACCGTATAATTTTTCCACCCAGCTTTTCTGATAGCGCTTTTGGTAATATTCGTTCAGCCTTCGGTATGCGTTGGTGATGACCTGTTTCAGTTCTTCCGGGTACTTTCGGAATGCTTTGGAACTTTCCAGATGGTATTTCGAAAGCTTCTGGATTGCTGGAAATAATTCCTCATCGCTGACCAGATCATAGTGGAGCAGGGCATACAAATCCTCGTCTGAGTCAAGGAGAGTATATGTCCGAATCGTCACCGCAGGCTGATTGTAATAGACGGCATAATCCACAATCCACTGCTCGGTATATCCCCGGATATCCGGATCCAGGCTGCGGTACTGTTCATAGAACCAGATCAGGTTTTCCAGTCCTTCTTCTGCGGTGGCTGCGCCAATCTGATGCAAAAGCTCATAAATATAGAGGTAAGCGTAGGTCAGAGACGTCTTTTCAAGCTGCCCGTGGCGCAGCCGGGTGCGCCAGGTAAAATATCCCCTCAGCTCTTCTGTAGACAGGCTCTGGTAGGTCGGAAAATAATGGCGCACCTCCCGGTCATAAGGATAGTCGTCCTCAAACACTTCCATAAATCTGGCCTGAAGGTAAAAAATCTTCGCTTCGTAATTCCGGGAAAAAGGAGAACCGAAAGCCAGAGAACGCATCTGGCGGTATTCCTTCGGCGGCAGATTCTTTGTTCGTTCCGGGGAAAGGCGGATGAGCTCATCCTCGTAAGAAAATCCATCCTGTGTATAGTCAAAACGGTCTTCTCCAGGGTTGGAAGCATCAAAAGACGACAGGTTACCATATCGTTTGTTGGATTTTGTCAGGAAATCGTCCATACTGCCTCCTTCCTATTTTTCTGAATCGATACGAACGTATGTACTTTTATAGTAGTATAAACGGGAATCTGTAAAAAGGCAAGGACGAATTGAAAAACGCCGGGCAGGAATTTATTCCCGCGAAGCAACTCCCCGAACGATAAAACCAAACGGAGAGCAGGATTCCGTCCGCGATGACGATTCTTCTGATCTGCCTAAATTTCCTGATGATTTTTGGTGGATTATCCTGTATAATAGAAAAGCGGTGGCTGCCAGACGCCTTGATAAATGCAGGCAGTCCGCACAAGGATACGGAGTCATCTGAAAATGAGAGGAGAGATCAGAATGAAGATTGATACGGTAAAAGACGGCAAGACAATGACGGTGAAGCTGGAGGGAAGGCTTGATACGACGACGGCTCCATCCCTGGAAGCAGAGCTGCACAAACAGATGGATGGGGTGGAGGAGCTGACGCTGGATTTTAGCAGTCTTGAATATCTTTCATCGGCGGGGCTGCGTGTGCTGCTTGCGGCACAGAAGGTGATGAACCGGCAGGGAAGTATGGTTATTCGCGGGGTGAATGAGACGATTCAGGATATTTTTGATGTGACTGGATTTTCAGATATTCTGACAATTGAGTAACAGAGTATGGGAAAAGCTGCAGTTTCATCCGAAAGGAATGGAACGAAGACATAAAAAGGACCGAACAGATAAGGAACGTAAGACCTATGAGCGAGATAAAATCACGCGCGGAGAAGCTGCTGTTCTCTGCCAGTACAATTGATCAGCTGTCAATTTCCTGTGCGGAAGCGCTCTCGGAGGCGGAGGTGGATAAAAAGGACATCCTTCGGCTCCGGCTGTCGCTGGAGGAAATTCTGGAGCTCTGGCTCAAAGAGCTGGGGGAGAGTGCGAGGACGACTCTGCGCACGGGAAAGCGGTTTGGCAAACAGTATTTTCAGGTGCGGGTGGCCGGGAAACGCATGGATGTGGCCTCGGAAAACGACGAGGAAGCGTTTTTGTATAACCGTCTGCTCTCTCAGGCGGGACTGTCGCTGGAATATTCTTACAAAAATGGCGAGAACTGTCTGACCACATGGCCGCCGAAGAAGCGGCAGATCGGACAGGCAACGCTGCTGTTACTGTCGATTCTCTGCGGGGGTGTGGCCGGATTGCTGGTTTCCCTGCTGCCCAAGAGTGCACGGACGGGGATTCTTTCCCTGACCGATCCCCTGTTTCAGATGATTCTCGGCGCGATGGGGACGGTCGCTTCTCCAATGATTTTTCTTGCGATCTGCTGGAGTATTTTTAACATTGGCGATCTGAGCACGATCGGCAAGGTTGGGAAAAAGCTGATTTCCGGTATGCTTCTTTCCATGTTTGGGATTGGAATCCTGGCTGTTCTGCTTTTGATGTGGTTCTTTCCGGTCTCTCTGGGAGGAGAGGGCGGCGGTCTGTCCGGATTGCTGGCCGTGTACCAGATGATCCTGGATATCGTTCCATCGGATATCATTACGCCCTTTCAGGAAGGGAATATCATGCAGGTCATTTTTATGGGCGTGTGTGTGGGGCTGGCGCTTCTGATTCTGGGAGACCGTGCTGGTGCAGTGCGGACTCTGGTTGAGCAGCTCAATGATGTGGTAAGCTTCCTGATGGGAGCACTGGGGAAAACAATTCCAGTCTTTGTGTTTTTAAGTATTTTTTCCCTCGTGACGTCGGACGAGCTGAGCCAGTCTACTGGTATTGTGAAAATGTTTTTGCTGGGCATTCCGGCGTGCCTGCTGTGCGCATTTCTATATCTGCTTGCGATGTCCCTGCGGTATCGCATCAGCATCGTGACGCTGGCGAAGAAGCTTTTCCCGACTTTCCTGATTGGCTTGTCGACCTCCTCTTCGGCGGCGGCATTCGCGACCAATCTGGAGACCTGTGAAAAAAAGCTGGGGATTCCCGCGAAAACAGCGAATTTTGCGGTGCCGCTGGGGCAGGTTTTGTTTATGCCGGGCGCATTGCTGTCTTTTCTGGTGATTTCCCTTTGTATGGCGGAAAACTATGGCGTTGACATTACGCCAGTCTGGTTGGTGATGAGTGTACTGGTGTCTGTACTGGTCGCAATTGCAGCGCCGCCGGTCCCGGGCGGAGCTGTCGCCTGCTACACTGTCGTATTCGCCCAGCTGGGAATTCCGGTCGAGGCGGTCGCGCTGGCAGTTGCGGTGGACGCGATTCTAGAATTTCCCGCGACGGCCGCGAATCTTACCTGTCTGCAGGTGGAGACGACATTCGTGTCGTCAAAGCTCGGTATGCTGGATGAGGAGGTACTCCGAAAGCCTTAATGGAAGTGCCCCCTCGCTGCGCTCGGCGGCAGGTCGCCCTGCCCATGACAGTTCGCTTCGCGAAGGGCAGGGCTGACATAAGTGGAATGGATACATACGGTTGCTAAGGCTTTTCGGAATCCTGCTGAGGAACAGGCAAAACAGGATGAACGGCAGCCTGTATCGGAAGACCTTGCACCTGAGGAACCGGATGCACAGGGTATGGCGATACAGGCCTGCTGGCTGAGACGGAATTACAGCAGGGTGGCGTGGGAGTCTCCGACCTCCACGACGCCCTTTGTAGTCAGGCGCAGCCTGGGGATCACGGCGAGGCTGGAAAAGGACAGAGTCATAAAGGGGTCGATGTCTGTGCTTACGCCCAGCTCGCGGGCCGCGGCTTTTGCTTTTGTCAGCTGCCATTCGGCGCTTTCGGCGTCCAGATCGCACATCAGACCGGCGATCGGCAACGCAAGCTCTGCTTTTACCGTTCCATCGGCCACGACGACCATGCCGCCCTGCATCCGTTTGATCTGGGAGACGGCAAACGCCATATCCCGCTCACTGGCCCCGGCGACAATTACATTGTGTGAATCATGCGCGACGCTGGTAGCGACCGCGCCTTTTTTCAGCCCATATCCCTTTAAAAACGCGACGCCCATATGCCCGGTGTTATGATGGCGCTCGATTACTGCAACTTTGCAGATGCCGTTTGCAACATCAATTTCGGATGCAAAGCCCTCGTCTGTAGTAAGAATCTCTCCGGGTACAAGCCCAATGATTTTTTCCTGTGTCTTTTTTAGCGTAAAGTCTTCTTCTGTGATCTCAGGAATGTGTATCGTATCACATACCTGAAGGGCGTACGGGTTGGTACCGTTCAGAGCGTCGATACAGTCATCAATGGCAGCGTCAATCCGCTTTCCTTTTTTGTAAACCGAATGAATTTTTACGGAGCGGATATCATCCAGAATGACGAAATCTGCCTGATAGCCGGGACTGATGGCTCCGTTCTGCGACAGACCGAAATAAAGGGAGGCGTTATAGGAAGCCATTTTGTATGCGCGAACTGGATCCGCACCGTGCGCGATTGCCTTGCGGATGATGTGATCAATGTGTCCTTCCCGCATCAGATCGCCGGGATGCTTGTCGTCTGTCACCAGCATACAGCGGTCGCTCCAGGGCTTCTCAAACAGCGACAGGAGGTTCAGCAGGTTTTTGCACGCGGTACCTTCCCGGATCATAACCCATTGGCCGAGGCTGATTTTTTCCATCGCTTCTTCCGCAGTGGAACACTCATGGTCGGAGCGCACACCGGCGGCAATGTAGGCGTTCAGGTCTTTTCCGGAAAGGCCGGGGGCGTGTCCATCAATGATTTTTCCCGCATTCTGCGCGAGCGCGAGCTTTTCCAGTACGCTGTGGTGGCAGCCAAGGACGCCGGGGAAATCCATCATCTCCGCAAGCCCCAGGACATTTGGCAACGCGAGCAGCTGCGCGATGTCTTCGGGAGCGATCGTCGCGCCGGATTCATCGAACGGGGTCGCGGGTACACAGGAGGGTACCATCAGATAAATATCCAGCGGCAGTCCTCTTGTCGCCTCGAGGATATAGGAAAAGCCGATTTTGCCCAGGACATTGGAAATTTCATGCGGGTCAGCAATAATCGCGGTGGTTCCGTGGGGGACGACGGACTTGCAATATTGCTTTGGAGAGACAAGAGAACTCTCCAGGTGCATATGTCCATCGATAAATCCAGGCACAACCGCTTTCCCGGAGGCGTCAATCTCTTCGACGCCGTGGAAGCGCCCCCTCACTGCGTTCGGCGGCAGGTCGCCCTGCCCATGAGAGTTCGCTACGCGAAGGGCAGGGCTCCGGTTGGCACAGCAACAGTCAAATGCATCGTTTTCGCCGGAAACGCTGGCAGAGGCGCTTGCACAGACGGCTGCGATGAGACCATCTTTTATGGCAATGTCTTTTTGCTCAAACTGTTCCGTAAATACGTTCAGGACAGCGGCGTTCCGGATTATGAGATCTGCGTCCGCTTTGCCAAGAGATGTCTGAATGACTTTTTTCAGTGAATGTACAGTAGCCATGATTTTCTGCCTCCTGTTGTCGCATGGTTCAGGCTCCATTGGTTCGCCTGAACAATAAGTAGATTTGATTTATTGTTCAATATAGCATTATCGCAGAATAGACGCAAGATTTTTTTGCCATGGACAGAAAAGGTCTGTGGCCGGATGCTGCTTCCACTGCGTTTTCAACCTGACTATGCAGCAAGTGCGTGGTCAGGTTGTGACCAGTAACAAGACTATACTTTCGTACAGTTCCTTTTTCATTTTTATTCTGTTATAACAGACAGGAGCTGGCAACCATTCACGGCGGGTCTGACATTTTCTGCCAGGCTGCGTCAGAAGTTTTTCTGGTGAGATTTTCTTCTGCCGATTGGATTTCACATAATTGGAGAAGAAAAAACGACGGGGCGTTCGGCGGCAGGTCGCCCTGCCCATAAAAGTTCGCTACGCGAAGGTCAGGGCTGTGGAAGATGAAGATTAGGAGGAAAGTGAAATGAAAAAAATTATTTCAAGACGGGATTTTATAAAGAGCAGCGCGGCAGGAGTGGCGGCGCTGGCGGCGTCGGGGACGCTGGGGACAATCGTGTGCGCGGAGGAATCGACCGAGGCGCTTAGCGAGACGGTTCTGGACGAGACCGCGGAGATTTCAGCGGAGACGGCAGAGGCGCTGGTCATGCTGGATGGGGAACAGAAGGGCGCGACGGAATATACTTCCGAGGCAAATCGCGCGCACTATGACCTTATGGATTTTGAGGATCAGACGGAATATGAGTGTGCGACGAAAGGGCTGATCGATGCACCGGAGACGCTGGAGCTGACGGATGAGGACGGAAATGTCGTCTGGTCGCAGGACGCGTACGACTTTCTGGATTATGAGGAGGAAGCGCCGGATTCCGTGCATCCGGGGCTCTGGCGGAATGCCGCGTTGAACCATTTTTACGGCCTGTATGAGGTGATGGAGGGAATTTATCAGGTGCGCGGCTATGATATGGCGAACCTGACAGTTGTGGCGACGGATTCCGGCTGGCTGGTTATTGATACGACGATGTCATCGGAGGCTGCTGCGGCCGCCATGCAGCTGATCGAGAAGAATCTGGGGGAACGTCCGGTAAAGGCGCTGGTGATCAGCCATACGCATGTAGACCATTACGGTGGAATGACTGGTGTGATCAGTGAGGAAGAGGTCGCTGACGCGAGTCTGTCTCTGGAGGAGCAGCTGGCGTCCGGCAAGGCTCCGGTGATTGTCCCGGAAGGTTTTATGGAAGAGGTGGTCTCGGAAAATGTCTATGCCGGTACTGCCATGTCGAGGAGAGCAGCCTACCAGTATGGGACCTTTCTGACGCCGGGTGCTCAGGGACCCGTATCCGTCGGAATCGGGACCGGCCAGTCTGTCGGGTCGATTACATTTATAGCACCAACGCACGAGATCACGTACACGGGTGAGACAATTACCGTTGACGGGCTGGAAATACAGTTTCAGCTCACGCCGGGAACCGAGGCTCCTGCGGAAATGAATATGTACTTTCCGCAGATGCGGGCGCTCTGGATTGCGGAAAACGCGACAGGCACTATGCACAATCTCTACACAATCCGCGGCGCGCAGGTGCGGGATGGCAACGCCTGGGCAAAATATCTCAATGAGACGAAGGCGCTCTATGGAGAGCAGACCGATGTGATTTTCCAGTCACACAACTGGCCGCATTTTGGTCAGGAGGCGATCAGCGAATACCTGACAAATACAGCCGCGGTCTACAAGTATATCAATGACCGGACCCTGATGTATATCAATGACGGCTATACCGCCGATGAGATCGCGGAAATGATTGAACTGCCGGAGGCGCTCTCGAAAGTCTGGTATACCAGGCAGTACTATGGAACCCTGTCGCACAACTCCAAAGCGGTATACCAGAGATATATGGGGTGGTATGACGCAAACCCGGCGCATCTTGACCCGCTTCCTCCAGAAGAGAGTGCGAAAAAATGGGTGAAATACCTCGGAGATACGGACCGGGTACTTGCACTTGCCATGGAAGATTATGAAAACGGGGAATACCGCTGGGTAGCGGAGGTAACAAACGTGCTCGTGTACGCGGATCCGGAAAATCAGATGGCTCGCTATCTGTGTGCGGACGCAATGGAGCAGCTGGGCTATCAGGCAGAGTCCGGCGCGTGGAGAAATGCTTATCTCTCCGGAGCCTGGGAGCTGCGCCATGGATACAGCGCACCGGAAAAGGAGGCGACCAGGAGCCAGATGCTCCGGCAGAGCCTGACCGGTGAGCTTCTTCTGGATTATCTTGGGATTATGACCAGCACGGAGTTGTCCGCGGATGCTGATTTCAGGGTAAACCTGTATCTGCAGGATGTCGGAGAGCAGTATCTGCTGCATTTCTACCACGGAGCGCTGTTGTATTATAAAGACCAGTCGGATGACGCTGCGGTGGCAAGTCTGACGTGCAACAAGGTGGCTATCTATGCTCTTATTTCGAAAAATCTGGAAACAGCCGCGCAGGCAATCCAGGTGGACGGGGATGAAACGATTCTTGAGACGATTATAGGGCTGGTGGCGGAGAATAATGGAAGCTTCAACATTATTGAGCCATAGGAGTTACTGGCTGCAACCGGTCGCAGGAGGATAGCAGTAAGTGCTGGCTTCGCCGGGAATCTATATTGAACAAAGAGGGAGACAGTTTATGAAAAAGACGGGATCCAATGTAGTTTTATCACTATTGCTTGCCGGAGCCTGCATGGCCGGCAGTGCGTGTACGGTGCTGGCGGAGGAACAGACGGCTTTGACACCGACGGTTCTGGAGGAGAAGGCGGTGGAAGCCAACCCCTATATGGGAAGGAAAGATACTGCGATTCATAATGACCCGTATGGCACGGACGTCATTACTTCGGTGCAGTCGCTGGGCATTTATCCGGAAGTGAATTACGGGGAGGAGCCGACCTCCTACAACGCGACGCCGAACGCTGTTTTTGACGATGACGGACTTGCGGTCTGCACATACTTAAGCGGGTTTGCGATCAAAGACCTGTCCATGGATACGGTGGAGATCCTGGGCAGTTTTGTCCCCGCTCAGCACGATGAGGAAGCCTATAACATTCAGACCCCATATTCATTTTGTGACAACGAAGGCAATGTCGTATGCCCGACCAGCCACGGCCACGTGATGATTATGCAGACGAAGGATGAGGAAGGCAATGTCCTGGAGGTCTTTGAGAAGCTTCTGGATGTGGATATTGTCTCGGAAGCGGTGACGGTGCTGGGAGAGGACATTGATACAAATCTGCTGAGTATTATCTACGATTATGACGGGAACCTCTGGTTTGTGAGCGGCGGCTTCCGGAAGAATCCGGAGCTTTCTGTCGATGGATTTGTCGGATATCTGAGCCGGGCCTACATTGACGCGGTTCTGGCCGGAGAGGATGCAGATCTTACGGAAAACACTTTTTTCCTGCGCCTGACAGAAGGAGAAAACGCTGAGAATGGGATCGCGTCCTGCCCGTCCGGCGTGGTAATTCTGACGAACAAGTCCTGCTATCTTTTCACGGCAAACGAGAACGGCGGAGTAGAGACAAACTGGAAAGTGGACTACGAGTCGGAAGACAAAGCGCCGCTCGAAGGGTCAGAGGTGACCGGAATCGGGCTGGCGTGGGGCGGCGGCTCTTCACCAACGCTGACAAACGACCTTGTTTTGTTTACCGATAACTGCTATCCGGTGAATCTGATCGCTGTCTCGATGGAGACTGGTGAGATCGTAGCACAGACTGCGGTGCTGGATTCTCTGACCGGGACGGAGCAGGTGTCCGTAGAAAATTCGATGATCGCTTATTCCTCATCCGAGGAGCTGACTTCCGTGGTGGTCTGCAACTGGTTTGGCGCGGGAAATTCCGGATTGAACGATCCGGACGCTGATTCATCGATTCAGACCTATGAAAATATCTATGACGCGAACTGGATGGCGGAGGGAAATAAATATATCTCTCCCGGAGTGGAGCGGATTGACGTGGTCAAAGACGGCGATTCCTACCATATGGAAGTCATCTGGACTCGTGAGGACATCCGGGATACCTCGATGCTGAAGCTTTCCACGGCGACCGGCTACCTGTACGGCTACTGGCAGAACCTGGAAACCGGCTACTGGTGCTATTATGTGCTGGACTTTGAGACAGGCGAGACCGTCCTTGAGGTCCCAGTATCCGATGAGGCGACGTTCAACAACATGGCAGTGGGCATGATTGCGGATGTAAGCGGAAATGCGCTTTACGCGCCGACCAACGCGAAAATACTTCTGCGGCTTCAGGACCGGTTTGTCTACCTTCCGGATTTTACAGATGTAGAGGTCGATTTGGATCGGACGGAGCGGGCTCTTCTTTCCGATGAGGAATTCGCGGAGGCTTCCGGTACGGAAGAGACGCCGGTATCTTATCTGCATACGGCGGAGATTGACGCACTGGAGGAGGACAACGTGATCGCGTTCCGTATGAATGGGATCGGTGAGATCAGGGCTGGAGAGCTTTGTCTCTTTGTGATGGATGGGGATGGCAGGCTGCTTCACGCAGATGAAAGCTGCTGGGAGATCCGGACAGAGGATGGCACAGTCGTGGATTCAGAGGAAGAAATGGATGCAGATACGTTGTATGAGATACACGTGACTGTTCAGGATCAGAGTGATCTCGACCAGGACGGGGAAGAAGGCACCATCCGGATTTCCGTGATTCTGGCTGCGGAATGATGAAACAGGAAACGGAAAGGAGGGAGTGCGAATGGAAAACAACGAGCTGTGCCTGGAAATTGAGAAGCTGAAAGAGGAAGCGCGAAAGCAGGCTGACGGGGAAGCGGCAGTTACGCTGGATGGCGAGCTGCATGTATCGATTCTGGCTTACGAAAAGATGAGTGATCTCTGGAATGCGATGCATGTATATGGCGAGTATGGAAGACAGGTCCGGGATGTGGTGGACCGGTACACCAGAAAAACCGGTTTGCAGAAGTTTTCGGGCACTACTCTCCGCGATATGTCCTGTCTGCCCATTGAGGTCTATGCCAGAAATTCCTTTGTTCAGATCAATGGGGTGACGATATCGAAATGAGCGGAGAAGCTTTTCTGCCTCGGTTACAGGTCACGCCCCGGCTTGCGCACTTGCTGCGTGGTCTGGGTGCGGCCTGTAGTTACTATTTACGGCGAGCCTGACACTCGCTGTCAGGCTGCGCTAAAACACGTTTCGCATATGCGATTTCGTCCCCATGCGTTGCAGACGCATTTAGAATGGGACGAAATCGTTACTTTCACAGCGTAGCTGTGAATAGTAACGGTTACTATTCACGGGGTGGGGATGATATCTAAGGTGTTTGGTTCCTCATCT
>JAJBUL010000207.1 GCA_020860365.1 Clostridiales bacterium
TTTGAAGCTTTCTAAACGATTAGGTTATATTTTTAATTTACTGTGAATAGTAACGTTAAACGGTAATCCCCGTTCGCATTCCGGCTTTTATGGGACGCTGTCCAATCGCAGGCATAAATGGATGGCAGAAGTATATGATAAACCGAATCGTATGTTAAGCCGTAAAGTATCCTTCTCCGCTTCCCGGACACCAGATTATTGTTTCAACAATTCTACGTTTGATATACGTTGTCGTTTTGACAATTATTTATCAATCATTTTTTGATATTTTTATAAAAAAGTACTTGCATTCCAGAAAATAATGTGTTATTTTCATATCAAGATTTTTGAAACAAAAGTTTTCAAGTTGTTGTTTTAAAAGTAAGGAGGGTTGTCATGATTTACACGGTTACCTTAAACCCTGCGCTGGACAAGACGGTCGAGATCCCCTCTCTGAAGCTGGATACGGTGAACCGCATCGCGAAGATGCGCACGGATCCCGGCGGGAAGGGCATCAATGTCTCGAAGGTGATCCAGAAGCTCGGCGGAACAAGCGTCGCCACAGGGATCCTCGGCGGGCACACCGGACAGTCGATCCAGAGTTCACTCGCCCAGATGGGACTTGAGACGGATTTCACTTTCGTGGATGGAGAGACGCGCACGAATCTGAAGATTATTGATCCAGTGGAACACACGAACACCGACATCAATGAACCCGGTGTGATCGTCTCAAAGGAAGTTCTGGAGGAAATGCTGCAGCGGCTGCTTGAGCGGATCACGCCGGATGCGATTGTCGTGATCTCAGGGAGTATGCCAAAGGGGTCTCCCGCGGATACCTATTTTACCTGGACAAAAGCCATCTCAGAAAAAGGTGCGAAGGTCTTCCTCGACGCGGACGGCGACCTGCTGAAAGCGGGATTGAATGCATCCCCATATCTGATCAAGCCCAATGACCGCGAGCTCTCGGAGCTGATGGGCGTTCCTCTCTCTGGCCCGGAAGAGCTTACCAAAGCGGCGCGGGAACTGATGGCGCAGTACGGGATACAGAAAGTGATCGTCTCCATGGGCGGCGCGGGAGCACTATATGTAACCGCGGATGAAACCATCTACGCGGAAGGCCTGCGTGTACCGGTCGGCAGCACAGTCGGCGCCGGAGACAGCGTAGTCGCCGCACTCGCCGTGGCGGAGGAGCGCGGGCTGCGCCTGGCGGATTCCGTGTGTCTTTCCACTGCAACCGGAGCCGCGAATGTGATGTGCAGCGGAACGCAGGCGGCAGAGTACAGCGTCATTGAGGAACTGATTCCGAAAGTGATCTATTACAGTCTATAGTACCTCATTTCGCGACCCGCTATAACCATACGACATGGAATCTTCTCTGTCGAAAAAACAGTAACGTGAATTGTTATTATAACAGTTGCAATACCCATTCATTTTCATTATTATAAGAAAGGAGTTTTTGTTATGAAAGCAAGAGGCGTAAGACTTCACGCGGCAAACGATCTGAGACTGGAGGAGTTCGAGCTTCCGGAGATCACCGATGACGAAATTCTGGTTCGGGTTGTTTCAGACAGCATCTGCATGTCGACCTACAAATGCGCGATTTTGGGTACCGCGCATAAGCGTGTCCATGAGGATGTGGCGGAGCATCCGGCGATCATGGGACATGAATTCGCCGGAGATATCGTTAAGGTTGGCAAAAATCATCAGGATCAGTTTCAGCCAGGTATGAAATTTACCCTGCAGCCGGCACTGAACTACAAGGGCACCATGTGGAGCCCGGGATATTCCTATGAATTTTTCGGCGGAGATACCACCTACTGCGTGATTCCTGCGGAGGTCATGGAGCTTGGCTGCCTGCTGGAATACAAAGGGTGTGCGTATTATGAGGCGTCCCTCGCAGAGCCAATGTCCTGCAGCATCGGCGCATTCAACGCCGCTTACCACACACAGATGGGCGTTTACACGCATTTTATGGGCATCAAAGAAGGCGGGAAGCTGGCCATCATGGCCGGAGCCGGTCCGATGGGACTGGGCGCGCTGACCTACGCGCTTCATCGCGACGTTCGCCCGTCTATAATCGTAGTCACGGACCTGAACCAGGAGCGCCTGGACCGCGCCGCTTCCCTCTTCCCGCCCGCAGAGGCTGCAAAGGACGGTATTGATCTGCGTTTTGTAAACACAGGAAACTGTGAGGATCCGGTTGCAGAGCTTCGCAGCATTTCCGGCGGCACTGGCTTTGACGATGTGCTCTGCTACGCGCCGGTCGCTTCTGTGGTCACGCAGTGCAGTGCGATTCTTGGACGCGACGGCTGTCTGAATTTCTTTGCGGGGCCGACAGATCCCCAGTTTTCCGCCCCAATGAATTTTTATGATGTACATTACAACTCAACCCATGTCATGGGAACCACTGGCGGCAATACCGACGACATGATCGAATCCCTGCGCCTGACCGCAGAAGGCCGCATCAACCCGGCCGTTATGGTGACACACATCGGCGGACTGGACGCGGCGGCGGAGACAACGCTGAATCTGCCGAAGATTCCGGGCGGCAAGAAGCTGATCTACACCCACCTGACCATGCCGCTGACTGCGCTGACGGACCTGCGCGCCAAAGGGGAAGCGGAGCATGACGCCAGATTTACCGCCCTGGCGGATATCGTCGACGCGAACAACGGGCTCTGGTGCCCGGACGCGGAGGAATATCTGCTGGCGAATTTTATAACCGAATAAAGTGTGCTTAAATGTTTTCCAGTTTTACACTGCTGTCACAAAGTACACTTTATAAAATGTGTATGAACCGACAGGAGGAAATTATGGAAGCAATGGAAACACGCAGAAATGCAATTGTCGAACTTGTAAACAAAAATGGCACGGTTAGCTTCGCGCAGATCAGAGATGCATTCCCTGACGTATCCGAGATGACGCTGCGCACGGATTTAAAGACACTGGATGAGGCAAAAAAGATTCTGCGCATCCACGGAGGCGCCAAATCCGTGCAAACGATCTTCGGCACCGACGGTCTGTTAAGCAGCAAGGCCTACCAGAACATCGCCGAGAAGCAGCTCATCGCCCAAAAGGCGCTCTCTCTGCTCCATGAGGGAACAAGCCTCTTTCTGGATTCCGGGAGCACCACGACCGCGTTCGCGAAGCTGATCCCCGATCAGGCAGACCTGATCTACACCACAGGCTTAAGCTGCGCGGCGGAGCTCAAAGAGCTCTCCCGTCCCACCGTCATGATTCCAGGCGGTCAGCTGAACCGCTTCAGCCAGAGTGTATTCGGCAGTCTCGCGGTTCACGAGCTCGAGCGTGTCAATTTCGACCAGGCATTTCTGGGAACCACAGGCTTTGATTTTTCCGCGGGCTTTACCTGCGGAATCAGCGAGGAAGCCATTTTAAAGCAGACGGCGATCCGCCAGGCGGATCAGGTCATTGTTCTGATGGATTCCTCCAAAATCAACGTAAAATGCAGCTTCCGCTTCAGTCGGCTCTCCGATGTGGACATCATCGTATCCGACGGGAATCTGCCGGAAGAATTCCTTGCAGTATGCAGGGAGCAACAGATCACGGTTCTGTAGGATTTACATAAACGATTGTATTCGAAGCAATCTTTCCCGGAGCAAAACCCTGCCAGGCGGCAATCCATTGTTCTGAAAGGTTATCTCCGATGTTGACAGCAGACCAGAGCCGATCAACCTATTTTTAAGGAGAAAGAAATGAAAGCAAAGGTACAAAGCTTCGGCAAATTTTTATCGGCGATGGTGATGCCAAATATTGGTGCTCTGATCGCGTTTGGTTTTCTTGCCGCTCTGTTTATTGACACCGGATGGATTCCAAATGAAGGCTTTAACAGCATGGTCAGTCCCATGCTCACCTATCTGATCCCCATCCTGATCGCTTCCACCGGCGGCTATATGGTCGGCGGAGAACGCGGCCGCGTGGCTGGCGCGATTGCAGTCATCGGCGCCATCATGAGCAACACAGATGTCACGATGCTGATGGCAGCCATGATTATGGGACCACTCGCAGGCTTTTGCATCAAAAAGTTTGATGAGGCAATGGACAGCCATATGCCCGCGGGCTTTGAGATGCTGATCAACAATTTTTCTGTCGGCATCATCGGCATGCTGCTGGCGATGATCGGTTACATATTGATTGGACCGGTCATGAGCGCAATCCTGTCCGTCCTGACCGCAGGCGTCAACGTTCTGGTCAACAACAATCTGCTCCCACTTGTCTCAATCCTGCTTGAACCGGCGAAGGTGCTTTTCCTGAACAACGCCATCAATCACGGCGTATTCACACCAATCGCGACGGCGCAGGCCGCGGAAGCCGGAAAATCCATCATGTATATGCTGGAGACCAACCCCGGACCGGGACTTGGCGTACTGCTGGCCTATATGTTCTTCTGCAAGGATAAAGCGACAAAGGATTCCGCTCCGGGCGCCGTGATCATTCATCTGTTCGGAGGTATCCACGAGATTTATTTCCCGTACATCCTTATGAACCCGATTGTCATCATCGCTCCGATCGTCGGCAATATGGTCGCTATCTTCTGGTACAGCATCTCCGGCTGTGGCCTGGTGGGTCCGGCTTCCCCGGGTTCGATCCTCGCTTTCCTGATGATGACGCCCGGCTCGGATATGCTCAAGGTCATCATTGGCGTGCTGTTAGCGACCGGTGTTTCCTTTGTCATCGCCGCCCCGATTGTACGCATGGTGGGCGACAAGAGCCTGGAAGCCGCACAGGGACAGGTAGCCGCGATGAAAGCGGAATCCAAGGGGCAGACCGCAGCGATACCGGCAACGGAAAAAATCGCAGACTCCTCCGCAGTGAAGAAAATCATCTTTGCCTGTGACGCTGGCATGGGCTCCTCCGCGATGGGCGCCACCAAATTCCGCAGCCGCATCAAAGATGTCCGCCCGGATATTAAGGTAACAAATACTTCAGTAGACAACATTCCCGGCGACTGCGACATCGCGGTTGTGCAGACGACACTGGCCGCCCGCGCGCAGAAATCTGCGCCGCAGGCACAGTTAATCACCATCGGAAACTTTCTCGCAGACCCGGCGCTGGATGAGCTCTACGCGCAGCTGACCGCAGCTGACGACGTAAAGACAGCAGGAAAGAGTGCTGCTGACGCAAAAACGGCAGATACAGTCGCAAAACCGGATACAGCCGCAGTAAAAGAAGCCGCAGCGACAAAAACAGACTCGTCTGTGAACATGCCTTCTCAGATGGAGGCAGCAAGCAGTTCTGCCGAAAAAATGACTTCCGACACAGAAGAAGACATCCCCTTTGAAAAGAAGCAGGTCATCATTGCGGACGGCATTCAGCTTGGATTAAAACCAGTGAGCAAGGAAGAAGCGATCCAGGCGGCCGGTGAACTTCTCGAAAAGCTGGGCTACGTCGGACACAATTATGTGGAAGCGATGCAGGAGCGTGAAAAGCTGACCACTACCTACATGGGTATGGGCGTAGCCATCCCGCACGGCACCACGCAGGCCAAGGGAACCGTTAAAAAGACTGGCATCGTTTTCCTCCAGTATCCGGAGGGTGTTGATTTCGGAGACGAAAAAGCGCAGCTGATTTTTGGCATCGCCGGAATCGGCGACGAGCACCTCGACCTGCTCGCGAAGCTCTGCACCATGCTTGAGGACGAGGAACGCATGGAAATCCTGAAGACAACAAAGGATGTCGACTGGGTGCTCGCGCAGCTCTCGTAAATCGCGAATTGTATTCTGCCTTACCTCGCTTCCTGGGAGCCATCACAGGAAGCGGGTTAAGACAACGCCAGAATAATATACCAAAAAGCTTCACATACTAACAGATATTACAGCAAAACAAAAGACCGATTGTTATTCCCGGTCAGCATAATAAAAAACAGTTTTTTGCAAGACAAATGATCATTCTGAAAATGAACAGACAATCAATCAAAAAAGAAAGGAAGAAAACCACTATGAAAACATTTGACTACACCATCACAGACGAACTCGGTATCAACGCACGCCCGGCAGGAGAACTGGTAAAAGAGGCGAAGAAATACACCTCCACGATCTCCATCAACGCAAATGGCAGAAAAGTAAACGCTACCAAACTGATGATGATCATGAGCCTAGGCGTGAAGAAAGGCGTGACCGTAACGATCGAAGCCGACGGCGAGGACGAAGATGCGGCAATCGCAGGAATGCAGACATTTTTCTCGGAGAATCTGTAATATTTCGTAACAGTTCAGAACAGCAAGCCGCATTGTCCCCATGCGATGCGGCAGGCGCGGAAGGGGGAATTCTCTCATGGAGCAATACCAGGGCAAAACGATTTATAATAAAATCGCGATTGGGAAGGTGTTTCTTTATCAGAAAAAAGAAACATTGGTAAAAAGAAAACACATCGAGGACGCCGAAGCGGAAATCGCCCGCTTCGACGCGGCAAAAGAGACGGCGCTCACCCAGCTGGATCAGATTTACGCAAAAGCGCTGAAGGAAGTAGGCGCGGACAATGCGGCCGTTTTTGAGGTGCACAAGATGATGATGGAGGACGAGGATTATCTGGATTCCATCTACAATATGATCCGCGGGGAGCTTATCAACGCGGAATACGCGGTCGCGACAACCGGGGACAATTTTGCCGAAATGTTCGCGCAGATGGACGATGCCTATATGCAGGCGCGCGGCGGATGTAAGGGACATTTCCGAGCGTCTGGTCGCGGTGCTTTGCGGCAGCAGTACAGATATGCATGCTCTGAACGAACCGGTCATCCTGATGGCGGACGACCTGGCGCCAAGCGAAACGGTGCAGATGGACAAGTCAAAGATTCTGTCCTTCGTTACCCGTCATGGCTCTTCCAATTCCCACACAGCCATCCTGGCCCGCACGATGAACATTCCCGCTGTAATCGGCATTGATATCCAGGATGACTGGGCCGGCAAAACAGCCATCGTGGACGGCTATACCGGAACCGTGATCATCGACCCAGATGCGGCGACTCTGGAGCAGATGAGTGAAAAAATGCGCGAGGACGAGCGAAAGCAGCAGCTTTTGAGAGAACTGCGCGGCAAGGAAACCATCACAAAAAGCGGCAAAAAAATACACCTGTACGCCAACATCGGCAGTGTCTCCGATGTCGCTCAGGTGCTGAAAAATGACGGCGAGGGAATCGGTCTGTTCCGGAGCGAATTTCTTTATCTGGAATCGGAAACTTTCCCGACAGAGGAAGAACAGTTCAAAGCCTACAAAATGGCTGCTCAGAATATGGCCGGCAAAAAGGTAGTCGTCCGCACACTGGACATCGGCGCTGACAAGCAGGTCGGTTATTTTAACCTCGAAAAAGAAGACAACCCCGCCATGGGCTACCGCGCGATCCGCATCTGCCTGGATCAGCAGGAAATCTTCCGCACACAGCTGCGTGCGCTGCTGCGGGCAAGCGCCTTCGGCAACATTTCCATCATGTTCCCGATGATTATTTCCATGCAGGAAGTATTGGAGAGCAAACGGATTCTGGAAGAAGTAAAGACAGAGCTTCGCGAGCAGAATATTCCTTACAAAGACGTGGAAGTCGGAATCATGATCGAGACACCGGCCGCCGTGTGGATCAGCGAAGAGCTGGCAAAAGAAGTCGATTTCTTCAGCATCGGCACCAATGACCTGACCCAGTATACGCTGGCGATCGACCGGCAGAACCCGAAGCTGGACAACATCTACGATTCCCACCATCCGGCTGTCCTCCGTTCCATCCAGACGGTCATCGAAAACGGCCACAAAGGCGGCGCCTGGGTCGGCATCTGCGGCGAGCTCGGCGCGGACACCACCCTGACCGAGACATTTGTCCAAATGGGCATCGACGAGCTGTCCGTCTCCCCGTCCTTCATCCTGCCGGTGCGGGAAGCCGTGCGGAATCTGGAGTAAATCGAGTAGGAGACTTTTTGTCGGCTCCTACTCGCCCGCGCGGTTGCTGCGTGCAAGTGGCACGCGTTCAGCAACGACCGAAGCGGCGCTGGACGTCCAGTGGACGTCCGTTTAGCGCGGACCGAAACGAAGTGTAGAAGCGTAGACGGGTGCGGCTTCCGCCGCAAAACTCCCTCCTCGGCCCTGCGCATAAAAAGCAGCTTTCGAATTTCATGCTCCTATACAGAGCCGATTCAAAAGCTGCTTTTCCCTTTCCCCCTCAGTTCAGTTCCTGATAAGCCTCCACCTGAATCTGTTCAAACGTACTCATCCTGTGGTAAATCTCCGCACCCATATCAATCAGCGGGAATGCGGCGACCGCGCCGCTGCCTTCCCCAAGGCACATTCCTGCATCCAGCGCCGGTTCCAAAGCAAGTTCTTTCAGAATCCTGCGTGCGGCAGGCTCCTTTGACACGTGCGTCGCCAGCATATAGTCTCTCGCCGCTGGGCACAGCTTCACCGCCAGAAGCGCTCCCACAGAAGAGATAAATCCATCAATCAGCACCGGGATATGATAACAGGCCCCGCCCAGGAAAAGCCCGGCGATCCCGGCCAGGTCAAATCCGCCGACGCAGGAAAGCACCGTGAGGGGATCCGCCTCGAACAGATTCCAGCGGTCAACCGCCTCCTGGATGACCTGTATTTTTTTATTCAGTCCTTCCGTAGAAAGCCCTGCGCCGCGTCCGGTCATCTCCTCCGCCAGAACATGAAGCAGCGCACTCGCCACCGCGCTGGAGGTCGTCGTATTGCCAATCCCCATCTCTCCGGTCGCGATCAGGTCATACCCCTGCCCCATCAATTCTCCTGCCAGAGACACGCCGACCATCAATGCTTTCACTGCCTCCTCGCGGCTCATGGCCGGTTCCTTCGCAAAATTTTTTGTTCCATAAGCAATCTTGCGTTTTTCTACACGCGGCGTATCCACCGCCATTCCAATGTCAATCGGGCGGATGTCCGCTCCGGCAAGGCGGCACATGATCGCCGCACAGGACTGCTCATCGAGAAAGTTTTCCGCGACAATCGCCGTCACCTCCTGCCCGGTCTGTGTCACACACTCTTCTACAACGCCGTTATCCGCGCACATCGGCACAAGAATCTTTTTCCCAGTACGAATCTCCGGACTATGCTGCGCCGCCGCGATACGCGCGATCGCATCCTCCATCCACCCAAGGCTGTGAAGCGGCTTCGCGATGCTGCTCCAGCGTTCCCGGCAGACGGCAGCAGCGTCTGCATCGCCGGGAGTGATGTTTTGCAGAATCTGATAAAACTGTGTTTCTTCCATAATAATATCCTCCGTTTTTTTTGCAACGCAGTCAGCGTGCCATCCGATAAATTTCTTCTACATCCTTCGCATCAAGCTTCTTTATCGCTCCTACCGTCCGCTGACCAAAGAAACAGCATTTTTCCGCCATCTCCTGAATCTGTGCTTCCGTCGGTTCGATGCCCAGTTCTTTCAGGTTCGTCGGCATCCCCATACTCCGGTAACAATCTTCCATTTTCTCGATTCCCGCAAGGGCAAGTGCATGGATGTCCGCGTCTTCCTCTAAATCAAAAATCTGTCTTGCAAATCTGGCGAATCGTTCCGGATGTTCCGGATAAACATAGCGCGCCCAGCTTCCCCAGATGGCTGCAAGCCCTGCTCCGTGCGCCACATCGAACATTCCACCCAGTTCATGTTCAATCTGGTGAGACGCCCAGTCCCCGCCGCCTGTTCCGCAGCCAGTCAGGCCATTGTGTGAAAGGCTGCTCGCCCACATTACCTCTGCGCGGGCATTATAATCGGACGGATTCTGTTTGAGAATGATCGCATTTTTCATCACAGTTCGGATCAGTGCCGCACTGATGCCATCCGTCAGTTCCATATTATCATTCAGATTAAAATACCGCTCCATCGTATGCATCATAATATCGACACAGCCGCTCTGCGTCTGATAATCCGGGAGCGTATAGGTCAGCTCCGGATCCATGACCGCAAATCGGCACCGGCAATAGTTACTATTATAACCACGCTTGATCCAGCCATCTTCATTGGTAATTACAGAAGAATCACTCATCTCACTGCCAGCAGCCGCAATTGTCAGCACTACCCCAAGCGGCATACAGCCCGCAGCCTGTCTTTTTCTGTCATAAAAATCCCAGACATCGCCCTCATTCGCAAGTCCGTATCCAATCGCCTTCGTAGAATCAATCACGCTGCCTCCTCCCACTGCCAGCAGAAAATCCACACTTTCTTTCTGGCACAGGCAGATACCTTCCCTCACCTTGGACAGCCTTGGGTTCGGCACCACACCGCCAAGCAAGACATACGAAATACCAGCTTCTTCCAGTGAATGGCAAATCCCATCCAGCAGTCCCGACCTTACAACACTGCCGCCGCCATAATGAATCAGGACTTTATGCCCTCCCTGTTCTTTCACCAGTTCTCCGGTTCTATCTTCTGATCTTCTCCCAAAAACCACTTTTGTAGGTGTGAAATATTCAAAATTTGTATACGTATCCATCATAATCCTCTCGTTCCTTCCACTATTCTTACCTGGATTAGCAACATCTTCCCCTGTGTTCCCACCAGAAGCAATTGATCAGGCTGTATCTTTCTTATTGTACACTCATATCCCTTGTTTTCGCAAGAGAAATCTATAGTTCTTCCCAACCACACTACAGAGTTACAGGCCACACTATGATCAAATTTACGTTATCTTAACCACTACAGGTGTGGCCAGTAACCAGCCATATTCCTCATCCGTTGCACTGCTAATTATGATACAATATGCTTTATATAATCTGTTCAGGACAAGTATTATCTTGCGTATTTTCCTGCTCGTTGCATATCCGGACTCGCCTGCTTAGTCAGCCTCCTCTTTCAATGCTTCAATCAGAAAGCTTACAGGGCGAAATCCATCGTTACAGGAGATCAGCGCTGATTTTTTGTCCTTCATCCACCCGCTGTATATATCTTCTCCGCCACAGGCAAGAGTCATAACAAACGGTGAGATGCTTTCCCATGCACTTTCACAAAAGCCATCCGGTTTCTTCCAGCCGTTCGTGATAAAAACCTGTCCCTCTTTTATATTACAGGCATCCGAAATCGAATTCTCATATTGCTCCATCAAATCTTTATAACAGGCAACACGAATGGCTGTTATCCTGCATTTTTTCATATCACTCCCGCCTCCACATCCGTTTCCATTCACTCTTCATACTCTATCCGAAAATAATCAAGATATCGTTTAAAGCGGTCCTGCGCCGTCAGACAGGTATCTCTGAGAAACCCTTTTTCCGTCTGCCAGGCAGACAAGCCACGGTAATAAAACATCTTCAGATCATCCTCAATAATGAAAGGAACAATGTTATTCCGCAGGCATTCTTTGAATAGAATTAACCGTCCAACACGGCCATTTCCATCCTGAAAAGGATGAATGCTTTCAAACCTGTAATGAAAATCCAGTATTTCTTCAAAGCTTCGGGCTGTGGATGAATTATAATCGTTCAGCAGCCTCTTCATTTTTACAGGAACCTCTTCCGGAGCAGCCGTTTCCTTTCCTCCCACCTCATTAGGCAGTTTCTTGTAATTACCGACAGCAAACCAGTCCTTACGGCTGTCGCTGGTTCCGGTTTTGAGAATCAAATGCAGTTGCCTGATCAGCTTCTCTGATACCTGTACATGAGCCTGATCGATAATCAAATCTATACAGCGAAAATGGTTTGTCGTTTCCAGAATATCGTCCACATTCACTCCATCCGAATCCGTGCAGATCGTGTTTGTCTCGTAAATATATCGTGTCTGATCATGCGTAAGCCTGCTTCCTTCCATGTGATTGGAATTATAGGTCAGTTCAATCTGAACCTTATGATAAATACCGCCCTTCGCCCTGCTCTGCTTCTCATTTTTCAAAACCGCAAGCAACGTTTTCGGTTCTTCCTTACATGCATTCTTTCGTGCTGGCTTTACAGCCATCTCGATATCCGGCAAATTCTTCATATGATATTCCCTCTGAAAAGTAGTATACTACAACACCATCTGCAAAGATCCAGCGCAAGCCTGAAAACATTTCCCCCATCCTCTTTATATTCCAAATATTGCCGCCGTATCCATATCATCCATAATTCTGCTGCTGGGTTTGTTTTCATTTGCCAGCATTGCTTCGACTTTATTTGCCAGCGTAACGTCAATAAACCGTCCCACATCAATCCCCCTCAGTTCAAAAAACAGAAGGGGCTGTTCATCCAGACGAACGCCTACGCCATAAAGAGCAGCTGCGACATGTTTGCACATCAGCGCCCAGTCCGGGCAGCTGCAATTGAAACTGATTTCACGGGGTGCCGGGAAGAGGCCATCCTCTCCCTGGAACAGTTCCTGCATCTCAACCGGAAAATCGCCATTCAATAACTTTTCAATATTCTCCAGCCGACGTCCGCATCGATTGATTATGTTCTGACATTTTTCTTCGGAAAGCGGACTGATGCGTATTTCCACTTTGTAAGGAACCTTCCGGGTTCCCTGCACCCTCGCAAGGATCTTGCCCTTTTGTATTTTCAAATCCAGCACAGAGCCATTGCGAACATATCTCTTCCCCCGATCAAGTCGGCTTTCGTAGTCTGCGTATTGTTCCAGATTCGCACACCAGGCCTTGCCCCACCAGCTTGTCGCGATATTGCGCCCCTTCACGGCCACCGGTTCCAGGACATTTCCCTTTTTTGCTTCTTTTTTCTTCGTCGCCTCTGCGTTTTTCCTAAGCTGCTTCGCATCCGGCTGGCTGTAGTTTCCAGTCTCCCAGTATCTGCTCATTTCTATATTACCCCCGCCATTTGCAACTGTTTCGTATCTTCACAGTTTCCGCGATTCAGAACTGTTCCTTACTTTCGCAGTTTCCGAAATTCACAACGATTCCCTGTCTTCACTACTTTCCTGTATCCAGCCGCAGCATTTTCATCAGTTCCTCGTTGCTAAGCTCTGTAATCCATTTTTCTGTGCCGGATCCAATCACATTCTCCGCCAGCTCCGTCTTGGACTGGATCATTGCGTCGATTTTCTCCTCCACTGTTCCTTTGCAAACAAGCTTATGTACGATGACATTCTTCTTCTGACCAATGCGGAAAGCGCGGTCTGTGGCCTGGTTCTCGACAGCTGGATTCCACCAGCGGTCGAAATGTATCACATGGTTCGCTTTGGCCAGATTTAATCCGGTGCCGCCTGCCTTGACAGAAATAACAAGAAAAGGAACATATTTCTCTCCCTGGAATGCTTCAACAATTTTCCCGCGCTGTTTCACCGGCGTACCTCCATGCAGCACATAGCCTTTGGTGCCGAATACGTCTTCCAGAAACTCCGCAAGATACTCTGTGATTTCCTTAAACTGGGTAAATACAATCACGCGCTCACGTTTTTCATAAATCGTGTTACAGATCTCGCGCAGCATTGCAAGCTTCCCACTGTCTTTTTCCGCGTACGCCGTCTGCCCAAGGTACTGATCCGGATGATTACAGATCTGCTTTAATTTTGTAATCGTAGCAAGGACAATACCCCTGCGCTCCATCCCTTCCGATTCTTCGACCTTTTTCTGCATATCCGCAACAACCTTGCGGTAAAGCACAACCTGTTTCTTCGACAGGGATACGTAACCAATGCTTTCTACCTTCTCCGGAAGGTCGGCGATAATCTTCTTATCCGTCTTTACCCGCCGCAGCATGAAAGGCGATACCATAGCTTTCAGCTTCTGATACCCCTCCGGATTGGCATCAAGTTTTTTGCAATAATCGCGAAATTCCGTGGAAGAACCCAGCAGTCCTCTGTTCAGAAAATCAAACAGGGACCACAGATTTGTCAGATCGTTTTCAATCGGCGTACCGGTCATGGCAATCCGCATCCGCGCCGGAATTTGCTTTACTGCCCGCGTCTGTTTTGTCGTCGGGTTTTTGATGGCCTGCGCCTCGTCCAGAATCGGACAGTCCCAGGACATCTTCCGCAGAGCTTCTATCCGCGCGGCCATACCATAGGTTGTAATCGTCAGGAATGCCTGCCCTTGCCTCAGCTGCTCCTCAAGCAGCGGCGCAGTTTTGCCATGCAAAAGCAGCAGTTCCATCTCCGGCACGAATTTTTCCGCTTCCTTCTGCCAGTTATCCAGCAAAGAGGCCGGAACAACAAGCAATACTTTTGCATTCATGTCTTTTCTGCGCAGCTTCTCCAGATAAGCGAGCACCTGAACCGTCTTCCCGAGTCCCATGTCATCTGCCAGACAGGCGCCGAATCCCAGCTCGTCCATATAATTCAGCCAGGTATAGCCATTCCTCTGATACGGACGAAGCGTGGCATGGAGCGACTTCGGCAACGTGGCCTTACGCATGCGCTCCGGCTTGCGCAGGTTCATAAAGAGCTCCGCCAGCCATTCCCCATTTGTCACGCGTGGTCCTACGTCCGCATCCGCGGCTGTTCCCTTCTCTCCCAGTTCCATCTGCATAGCCTGCCGCAGCGTAATCTCCTCTGGCAGCTCTTCCATTCGCTCCAGCAGCTCCCGCAGCCTGGCATGATTCACCTCGACCCATTTCCCTTTCAGAAAAGCAAGGCCCTCCGTCTGTTCCAGCAGTGCACGGATATCCTCTGCTGTCAGCGGCACTCCATCCACGACAAGCTGAGGCTGCACAGAGACAAGCGAATCAAATCCCAGCATAGACGGCTTTTTCTCCCCAAGCTTTACAGACATGGAACATTCGCAGGATTTCTTTTTCCACCAATTCGGAATCCTGCACAAAATCCCCGTCCTTTCAATCGCCTCCACGTCCTTTAAAAACGTATAACCCTCCCGCACAGTCAGGCGAAGCGGATGAAACATCTCCCCGCTCTCCACGAACCCTGCAATCAGAGCAGATACCTCCGCCGCACGGTTCAGACAGGAGAGCAGATCCAGAAGCTTCTCCCGCTTTCCCTTATATTCCGTTAAAGCGAATTTCAGCGGCATATGGCGAATTCTTCCATTGTCCTCTTTGGTCGCATAAGTGGCCAGAAACGCAAACGGATACTCCTCATCCCTTTGCTCCACCAGGTGAAAAAAGATCCGCTCCGGAACATGCAGCCCCTGCGTTTTCTCCGCCAGATACATTGCGACCGTTCCCTCATATGAGCGAATCTCCCCGGCAAAAACATCCCTGAGCCGTCCAAAAACCGTCTGAATCCATTTTTCTGTCACATATTCCGCGCCTATCGCAAAGGGTGCGGAAAACAGAAGGCCATTCATTTCCTCATCCAGCAGCTTCGGCTCTGCTTTTTCACGCGCCAGCTCAAGCTCCGGAAGACGTGTCAGACATTTCAAAAAGGCATTTGAGACCTGATACAGAAAACCACCCGTCGCAGTCAGTGTGCCTCGCTGCTCAAATCCCATCTGATGCAGCGCAAGATAACGGTTCTCCTCAAATCCACTGCGCCAGGAGAGCGACTCGTTCTCTGTCCCGCCCTGGATATCCGGGTAGAAATCGTTTTCCGTAAATATAAAATTCAGATTTTTCTCTGTCTCGGCCACTTCATAGTTCTCCTTCATTCATCTGCTGTTCTGAATAGTTACCATCTGCTTTATCTTTTGTCATCCGCTATTAACAAGACCAATGGAATTCGTTATAGCAGTCTTTCAAAGTACGCCCGAACACTCTGCAAAAACCGCGCCGTAAATTCCGGATTCGACCAGTAATACAAATGCGGATATCCCGCCACACTGTGATCTGTAACGTGCATGCAATTCCATGTACGCTTTCCATTCGGTTTTTCTGCCACATAAGCGCCGCCGGGATCTGTGCTGTCGAAATAGTGAAATTCATGGGCACGGATCGTCTCACCTGAATAAAGGAATCCTGGCACTGACTGTGTTTTAATTCTCATATCCTCATTTGAATCCATCTGTTCTTGTTTTTCTCCGCACTTTGTCGCGCTGAGACTGAGGCTGATATAACCGAAACGCCCCAGTTTTTTCGTTCGATACGATTTCCCCTGAATGCATCCGCACATCGGCCACGCCGTACCTTCCATATCCTCCATCGTCTCATGCAGATACATGAATCCGCCGCATTCCGCTAAATACGGCAACCCATCCGCAATCGCCGCGCGGATAGACTGCAGCATGGATCTGTTTTCTGAGAGTTGTCTGGCATAAAGCTCCGGATAACCTCCACCCATAATAAAGCCGCCGATCTGTTCCGGAAGTTCTGTGTCTTTTAATGGAGAGAATGGAACAAGCGTGGCTCCGAGCAGTCCCAAAAGCTCCAGATTATCCTGATAATAAAAGCAAAACGCTTCATCCTGCGCCACCGCAATACGGGATACTGGACCCTCTGATCCCGCATCCTGTTCTGTCCGGAGATCAATCCCTTCCTTGCAGAAAGTGGTCTTTCCATCCGCAACAGATCCGATTTGTTTCTGGTTTTCCACACACACACGTACACGCTCTGGCAACACAAGCTCTTCATCCGCAAAGTCTGACGCCTCCTGCGCAAGCGCAATGATCCCATCCAGATCCAGACACTGCTCCAGTTCCTCTCCCAGTCTCGCCAGGCGGACTTTCAGATCCGCAATCTCTCCAGGCGTCACCAGACCGAGATGCCGGCTCTCCACCGCGGCGTCATCCAGACGCGGCACATAGCCATACACCCGCACGCCGGTCTGTTTTTCGATTTCATCCTTTAATAAAAGACAGGTCATTTTCGTTGTCTGGTTGAGGATCACACCCCGGATTACCTCGCGGCCATATTGCTTCTGATAATTCAGATAACCCTGAATCAACGGAATCACCGACAGGCTCATGCCGCGCGCATTCACAATCAGAATCACCGGCGTATCCGTCACCGCTGCCAGGTCATAGGAGGATGCTTTTTCGGAAATCCCGCCAAGCCCGTCATAGAATCCCATGACGCCCTCCAGAACCGAAATTCCCGCATTTTTCGCTGTCTTGGCGAACAGATAGCGTGTGAGTGGCGGTTCTGTAAAAAAGGTATCCAGATTTCTCGATGGCGTACCGATCACCCGTGAATGAAACATCGGGTCAATGTAATCCGGTCCGCACTTAAAGGAAGCCGGATTTAGCCCGCGCCTGCAGAACGCCTCCAGAATTCCGCAGGTGATCATCGTTTTTCCGCTGCCGCTGGAAAGTGCGGCAAGCATAATTCTTGGCAGATGCTGCATGGCTTACCTCTTACGTTTCCTGAACCAAATCTGTATCATAAGATTTCACAATTCGTGTTTTTTTTGCTAAATATTTACTTTGGCCGTTTGTCAAAAGGATTTTATTCTCTGAGCCCTTAAGCAATGCGTGGTAAGGATTGATATTCTCGACGGGGGTTGGTTCAATCACCACTTCCTTATCTTGACACGTTTTTGCAGAAACCGAAAGTAACGCAACCAATTTATACTCGCCATCAGGATTCTGCAGTAACATCTCCTGATTATAATACTCTGGAGAGCCGCGCCATGCAATATTGCCTGCGGCAATGGCGCGGCCTGCGTCATAAGGTATCCACCGGCAAGCCGGTCCCCCTTATGACATATTATGAAGTTCCTCTTCTATTTGGATAATAGTGTCGAGATCCCGACCATCGTCTATATCTACTGAACCCCCCTGACTGTCTTTGTAAATAGCCGAGGAAATTGTTCCATCTTCTTTCACATATAGCAAAGGCTTATTTCGCATTCTGCGATATAAGTCATTTATCTTCATCATAAAAATTCCTCACCAATTTTTCCATAACCTGATATTCCTGCCTGGCTCCATAAATGGATTCCTCGAACTCCTCATCGTTGCTATTCGTTGAGTAGACATCAATATGATCTGGGTAAACATTAAACTCCAGATATTCTCCGCTGTTTTTCTCGTATTCCATCTGAATACTTCCTGCTGCGGTTGGAAAAATCTCAGGCTGAAAAGGCAGTTTTCGTATGATAGCAACACATTTTTTTATGTGTTCCCCGGAAAATCGGGCCGCACCATTTTCATTCCAGTTGTCAGGAAGCATACTGAGTTTATATAATTTAGAGCAATTCCTGTTTTGTGCCTGATCTGAAAGCTGCTTTTCGCCTTTATGAGATAATTCAACTATGCTAATATCAAGATTATAACTATCCCCAACTGATGAAAAAGAAGGATCCGTAAATACCATCGGTGAACACAATGGTTCACATCTATCTGCAATACCAGCATACACTTCCGCCAGTTCATTTACATGAAAAGATGAAGTCGGTGTGCTGGCTGAACAAGGAGATTTGTCTGCTAAATCCGGGCGGTTTAATGTCTTATTCTTCATGGATAATCATCTCCTGATTTCTGGAATTTCTCCAAACTGTTGTTCGTAATTCTGAATATTATTCTGCAAAAGCAGAGAAAAAGCTTTGGCCATTTGTGGACTCATCCGTATCCGTGCTACTTCCTCCGTTATTGTTTTCTGTTCTTCATCCTCACTAATAATATTATCTTTTTTAAATGACAGGCAAAAATCAAAAAAAGTATTTACAACTGTCAGCGAATTCGCATAGACTTCCTTTACATTTACATTTTCTTCCATAGATTTACAACTCCGAATTTTTCATTCTGTTTTTCAATATTTATGCACATATTATATACTGTAT
>JAJBUL010000016.1 GCA_020860365.1 Clostridiales bacterium
CTCTACAGTTTTCAAGATTTACTTACCATAATTACTTGCTTTCCATAATATCAATTATGACAAGCTTGTCATAAATGCTATTTCAACACCAATGGCAAAATGGTTACCTCCAAAAAGGTGAACATCAATGGTAAATGTTATTACTTCAACGCCAGTGGTAAAATGGTTACTTCCAAAAAGGTAAAGATCAACGGTTCTTATTATTATTTCAACACCAATGGCAAAATGGTCACTGGCTTCAAAAAAATCGACGGCTATTACTATTACTTTAATTCCAAAGGAAAAATGGTCACCGGTCTCCAGAAGATTGACGGAAATTACTATTATTTCAGCTCCAGTGGGAAGCGGAAGACCGGCTGGCTGACAGACGAAAACGGGAATCAGTATTATTTTGATGAAACAAACGGCATCCGCGTGACCGGAAAACAGATTATTTCTCACTACATCCGCTATTTTGATTCCAACGGCGTCCTGTACAGAACCGTGGATATGGATGGCAAAATGATCGCTCTCACCTATGATGACGGGCCTTCCGCCAATACCTCTACGATCCTGAAGACATTGCAGCAATACAACGCCGTAGCAACCTTTTTCGTGGTAGGAAACCGCGTCTCTACCTACGCCTCCACCGTAAAAGCCGCCTACGACCTGGGCTGTGAGATCGGCAACCACACCTGGGAGCACCTCATCCTGACACGATACCCTGCAAGCACCATCCAGAGCCAGATCACACGGACAAGCGAGGCCGTCAGGGCTGTGACCGGCGTCTCTCCGGTTGTGATGCGCCCGCCCGGCGGTAACTATAATTCAACCGTCAAAAGCGCGGTAAATATGCCAATCATTAACTGGTCGATCGACACACGAGACTGGGCGACACGCAACGCATCCAGCACCATTGCTGCGGTGCTGAATCATGTAAAGGACGGCGATATTGTGCTCATGCATGACCTCTACTCCTCGACTGCCGAGGCCTCCAAAACCATCATCCCGACGCTGATCAACAGGGGCTACCAGCTTGTAACTGTCAGTGAACTCGCGGAAAGCCGCGGCGGAATGACGAATGGTACAGTTTACACCAGTTTCCGCTAAAAACGCAGGAAACATTTTCCTAAGCAGGGTAAGTGAATCGGTTCATTGCAAAGAATCCATATCTCATAATTCTGAAAGGGGATGGTAAACCCATCCCCTGCAAAAATATCTTTGTCCCACACCCCATACACTTACTGGATCCGCCAGCCCGGATGGTATTTATTTTTCAGCATACTGCCAGTCAGACGCCCCCAGCCCAGAGGGAAGCCGTTGACGCAGACGAGCCTCCAGCCATTTGGCACACCCGAAAATAACCGTTCCTGTCCGCCTGATGCAAAATCCTTCTCTTTCGAAACCTCACAAATCCCGCCAAACTGCCCTTCAGCCAGCAGATCCTCTACATCCAGCGTCTCCCCGCGAAGATATCGCATCACGCGTTCATCCCGGAAGCCAAAATTCAAAATCGCTGCGCTCTTTTCTGGTCGAATCGCCATCGCAAATGCCTGCGAAGGCTCAAAGCGGTCTTTTTTTATCTCACCCAGATAAAGCCCATTCCGCAGAAACCGGACTCCTCCTGTCTCTTCTGAAGCTTTCATGCATTCCGGTACATAAAATACCCGGTCTCCACGCAGGTCCAGGCTTCCCAGGTATTCTGTCAGATTCTGCTCCTCTAAAAATGCCGCGACAAATTCTGTTCCCACCCTTTCAGCCATTTTTTGCTTCAACACTGTGCCTCGCTGTGAACCAGTTCGTAGCCGCGATCTGTCTTTCTTATTTTTTTTGTTTCCCCTTTCTTTCTCTCTCACCACGCCAGAAAATAGATCCTTTTCTTCCCTGCTGGTTTTCGCATACACACTTTCCCGGCGGCCTTCCCCAGCCTGGCTTTTTCCAAGCAGTGCCATAAAATGTCCCTCCCCCGGCATTTTATGTGGGAAAATACGGACACACTTCGTCAGTTCTGTACGAATTTGCTTCATGCCTCGATCCCGAATCCGTCCCTGACCCTCCGTTTTGTCATACTTCCTGTTCATCCAGTCCTCATCCGCCAGCTCAGGGCGCCCCATCTCAAATCCCTCTGCCATCGGAATAGGCAAGAGCTCCATATCCGGGCAGTTTTCCAGGATATACGCAATTACCTGCTCGTCCTCTTCAGGGGAAAAGGTGCAGGTGGAATACAGCATCATTCCTCCCGGGCGCAGCATAGATACCGCCTGCAGAGCTATCTCTTTCTGTGTTTTTGCACAATCCCGGACCTTTGCCATACTCCACGCACGGGCATTGGCAATGTCCTTGCGAAACATGCCCTCTCCGGAGCACGGCGCGTCTACGAGAATTTTATCAAAGAATTCCGGATACTGCACCGCAAGCTTTGCCGGTATCTCATTTGTCACAAAAGAATTTGCCACGCCAAAAAGCTCCAGATTTTTCAGCAGAGCTTTTGCACGGGAAGCGCTGATGTCATTGGCGACAAGCATTCCCTTTCCCGCAAGCTTTGCCGCAAGAGCAGTCGCCTTGCCGCCGGGAGCTGCACAGAGATCCAGTACCCTGTCTCCCGGTGCTACCGGAAGCACCTGCGCAGGCGTCATGGCACTTGGCTCCTGAAGATAATACAGACCGGCATAATAAAAGGGATGCCGCGACGGAACATCCTCCTTTACATAAAAAAAACCATTTTCAATCCATGGAATCGGCGTCAGATGAAAGGGTGCAATCCTGCGGAATTCCTCCACACTGATTTTCAATGTATTGACACGAAGTCCATAGCACCGCGTTTCCCCGTAAGAGTTCAGAAAAGAAGGATACTCCTCTCCCAGAAGCGCTTCCATACGCGCCAGAAAATCCTGCGGCAAATCCATACGCTCCATCCTTCCACACCTTTCTCAGGGTCTGTCGTGAAACGGCTTACGTCGTTTCCTATATTTCGTTGCAGGTCCATCCCACTATATTTATGTTATCTCTCACTCCGAATCGTCCCACCGGTACCGCGTCAGCTCTCCCTGCAGCTTCATCTGCGCGAACCCATTCTGCCGTAAGGCTTCATAGAGCACAATCGCAGCAGAATTGCCAAGGTTCAGGGAACGCGTCTCACCGATCATCGGAATGCGCACCGCCGTGTCCGGATGGTCGCGCAGGATCTCTTCGGGAATTCCTGCGCTCTCTTTTCCAAACATGAGAAAGCAATCGGACTCATAAGTTACTTCCGTGTAAAGTCTCCGCGCTTTTGTCGAAGCAAAATAAATCTTCGCTCCGGGGTTCCGCTCCAGAAAATCTTCGTAATTTATATAACGGATCACATCCAGCTGCGGCCAATAGTCCATCCCGGCACGGCGCAAGGCCTTTTCTGTCAGGCGAAAGCCCAGCGGCTCAATCAGATGCAGCCTGGTACCGGTCGCAACACAGGTGCGCCCAATATTTCCTGTATTCGATGGAATCTCCGGCTCATAAAGTACGATATTCATATACGCTTCTCTCTTATCTCTGCAACTGTTCCATACCTTCACAGCTGCGTTTTTTATACGTACCTGGCAGCAAATGCAAAGTACGAATCGTTACTTATATGTATACAGTCTTCAGCGAGTCTCTACCCGCAGTTTCATAATAAATCGATCCAGTCTTCCAAGGGCAACCTTCAGTGCGTCAATAGAGTAAGCATAGGAAATCCGCAAAAAACCTTCCCCACATGCGCCGAAGGCTGTACCAGGGACAACCGCAACGTGTTCCTCATCCAAAAGCCGCATCGCGAAATCATCCGAAGTCATTCCGAACTCTTTGATACACGGGAAAACATAAAAAGCCCCAAATGGCTCAAAGCAGGGAAGACCCATGCGCTCAAACTCATGCATCAGGAAACGCCTGCGCTGATTGTAGGATTCGCGCATCTGCGCGACATCATGATCGCCATTGCGCAGAGCCTCAACTGCCGCATACTGACTGGTTGTCGGCGCACACATGATCGCAAACTGATGGATTTTCATCATCTGATCAATGATCTGCCTGGGACCGCACACATACCCCAGCCGCCAGCCAGTCATCGCGTATGACTTGGAAAAACCATTGATGGTCAGCGTCCGCTCCCACATACCAGGCAGACTCGCGATCGACACGTGGTCGCCCTGATAGGTCAGTTCCGAATAAATCTCATCTGAAATAACAAAGAGATCCTTTTCAATCACCACCTCCGCGACAGCTTCCAGATCTTCGCGGCGCATCACCGCACCAGTCGGATTGTTCGGGAATGGCATAATCAGCACCTTAGTCTTGTCCGTAATACTCTCCAGAAGCTCCTCTTTCGTCAGCCGAAATTCATCCTTCTCCTGCAATTCAATGATGACCGGGACGCCTCCCGTCAGCTGCACACAGGGCAGATAGGAGACATAACAGGGCTGCGGAATCAGCACCTCATCCCCCTCGTCAATCATCGCGCGCAATGCGATATCAATGCCTTCACTGCCGCCGACCGTCACCAGCGTCTCGTGCACCGGATCATAGGTCAGATCGCAGCGCCGCTTCAGATAGCGGCAGATCTCCCGACGCAGCTCCATCAGGCCAGAATTCGATGTGTAAAAGGTTCTCCCTTTTTCCAGGGAATAAATACCCTCGTCCCGGATATGCCAGGGAGTGTCAAAATCCGGTTCGCCCACGCCGAGAGAAATGACATCCTCCATCTCATTTGCGATGTCAAAAAAACGGCGGATACCGGACGGCTCGATTGTCGTTACTTTTTTTGATAAAGGGTTTCTCACGGGGTCATCAGCATCCTTTCATCCTTTTCTTTTTTTCCGAGTATTGTTCCGTAATCCTTATATTTTTTCAAAATAAAGTGCGTCGCGGTGCTCAGAACAGAATCCAAAGTAGACAGCTTGTCACTGACAAAGCTGGACACTTCGCGAAGTGTCTTGCCCTGCAGGATAACCAGAAGGTCGTACGCCCCGGAAATCAGGTAGACCGACTGCACTTCCGGATAATTATAAATACGCTCGGCAATCGTATCAAAGCCCTGCCCTCTCTGCGGGGTCACCCGCACCTCAATCAGCGCTGTCACCTTTTCTGAATTGGTCTTTTCCCAGTCAATCAGTGTATGGTAGCCACAGATCACCTGCTCCTGCTCCATCGCTTCTACTTCTTTTCGGATTACTTCTTCGCTTGATCCCAGCAAAACAGCCAATTCACCCAGATCCATTTTACTGTTCTTTTCCAGAAATGTTAAAATTTGCTCTCTCATAATATCATTTCTCCTGTTTCCTGATTTTTCATTCCCGCAGCCTTCCTGCCTGTCCTTCCCCGGCAATGCCGTCTGCCAGCTTCCATAGTTCATCCTGCTTCGGCCGCTCCAGAAACCGCCGGTTCTCTCCATTCCAGAGAATCCGCTCATTCTGATTTGTCGTCCGGCCTATTACAGCAGCCGGAACCCCCGTCTCATGAAGCGCGCCAACCAGAGCTTCCGCATGCTCTGTTCCGATCAGGAGGCATCCTGCCGAATACAGATAATATGGGTTAAGATCAAAATACTCACAAATCTCTATCGTCTCCTGATTAACTGGAATCCTTCGAAGATCCACATCCAGCCCGACGCCCGCTTGCTCCGCCAGCTCCCATAGCGCATTAAAAATACCGCCCTGTGCGACGTCGTATACCGTGTCCGCACCAAATTGATACGCCGCCCGCGCAGTCTCGGCAACTGACATGAAGCGATCAAAATCCTTTGCCTGGTCAACCAGCCAAAACGGAAAACGCCCACACAGTTCGTTCTCATATGCCCGCGCAAGCGCAGCCGTCCCGCTCAGCGCAATCTGACGGGTAACGACCAGTTCCCCTCCCGGCCTCAGGCCTCTCTCCCATCTGCCCGCTCCTGTCCCGGAATTCGCCAGATTCTGCAGATCATCGCTTTCCATTCCAGTGGATTCCCACTCTCTGCCAGTCTCTTCCTGTGCCGTCGCCCACAATCTGTATCCCACAGCTGTCACAAAGTACTGTGCCGCTTTTACCTGCGCCGATACCTCTATATTGACCTCACCGGCCTCCATGCCGCTCGCTTTTATTTCTATGGCAAACTGTCGCATATCTTCCCGAAGCCTGGTCTCCTCATATGTGGTCGGTAGACACCCCTGGATGGAAACTGCCGCTCCCTCCGCTCCATCCGACGCAAGCGAATTAGCCGCGGCAGTCACCTGACGCCACGGCATATCCCCATACCCGGGAAGCGGCCCGGCCGTGGAAAAAATCAGTCCTGATAAGTTTCCACGGCAGCATTTCCGTCCACCGGCAGTATCCAAATGAAATTGTCTGTATACAGAGCGGTTCCGCACCGTCTCCGTCAGCTCTCCCACCTGCATTGATTCACCCCTGCCTCATCTCCGCGGGCCTTTGTTTCCTTTCAAACACAGATATTTCTGCCTTTACTCTACTACCACTGTATCTCCTGCCGAGGTATCCGTTGTCGTATCAGTACCTGACGAGGTATCCGTTGTCGTATCTGTGCCCGTGGAAGCAGTCTCACTCTGCGCGGCTGTTTCACTCTGCGCAGCTGTTTCACTCTGTGCGGTCGTTTCACTCTGCGCGGTGGTCTCGCTCTGAGAAGTCGTCTCACTCTGGGACGTCGTCTCGCTCTGTGTAGTTGTTCCGCTCTCCGTCTCACTCGATGATGACACGCCATAGGTAATCAGGTATTGCACCTGTGAGAGGTCATTTGCCGCAATCGCCGTATACAGTGCGGATGAAAGCGCGCTGTTGCTTGTAGCCACCCCGACCTCATAGATCGCGGGCGAGGCCGTATAGGTGCTGCTGTTTACCTGTATCGTCTCCGTAAGCACCCCGTCGATGTAAATCTCCTTCCAGAGCACCGCGCTCAGTCCCTGATGTGCGCTTTGCACCTGATACAGATAACCGACATTCTGACTGGTATTTGCCACCAGCGTAATATTGCTCGCCGGGTCCGTCTGGCTTAATGTCTCACTGACAAATTTAATGGTGCGATTCGAATCCCTCGTCTCCACTCCATAGATGGAAAAGGTCAGCGTCCCTCCATATGCGCTTCCCGCAATATAAACCGGATAATCCTGATTGTTCGTAAAGACAAAGTCCATCAGGCCTTCCGCGATCGCCGCGTCCTTCGACGGATCTACATAAGACACCAGCATCGTGTGATTGTAGCGCTTATCTACCTGAAGCTCCGCTTTCAGTACTGCATTATACAGAGTCGTAGACACCTGGCAGATACCGCCGCCATAGGATTCCACAACCTGCCCCGCCTCATAGGAAGCAGCCAGCGCATAACCATTATCTTCCGTAAACGGCGCTACCGCATCCGTCACAGAAAAGCTTTCGCCCGGCATCAGAAGCGTACCATTGATCTTTGAAGTACCGTTCTGCACATTCTGCGCACGGTTCGAGGTGGAGGAAGCATAGCTCGTCGTCGCTGTCCCCAGAACATCCGTCATCTGGCTTAACAGCTCCGCCGTCAGTGTCGGCGACACCGCATCTGCCGTCGCCTGAATGACCGCCTCCCCGGCTTCCAGAGTCTGCATATACTCTTTCAGGCTCACAAGCGTCGCGTCCACATCCAGCGTCATACCATCCGTGCCGCCTTCCACGCCCAGCGAGCCATCGTCATTCATGTACACAGAACCTTCCACCGGATCCGAATTATAAGCCTCCAGAGATTCCACGAAAGCTTCCACCGCAGAATCGTCCCATTCGTACTCTATCTCATAGTTTGTACTCTGGTTTTCCAGGTCTTTCTGTTCCTTGTAGCGCTGGATAATGTTCCCAGTCGTGCCAAGCTCACTGATTTCATAGATCAGATCCGTATTCGTCCAGGTAAGTCCCAGATCCGCCCAGGTCGTGCTCACTGAGTCATCACCCATCTGTATGGTAATCGTCGAAGTGGCCAGCGCCTGAACCTCGCTCTCCACATAAGCCTCTGCCTCATCAACCGCCATGCCACTGACGTCTTTATCCCCAATAAAAACGCCGTCGCTGATCACAGTCGATCCCTCTGCTGACGCGCAGAGTGTGCCAGAAAGCAGCACAAAAAGCAAAAGCATCCCCTTCATTAAATTCTTCCGCATAAAAATCCCCTTCTTATAGTAATCGACGTAAGTCGTTTTACTATGTATCACTACGACAAATACAGAGCGGATACAACCGTTCCAAGTACCATTGCCACAATAACTACAATGACAATAATCGCGGCAATCCGCTGTTTTTTCTTACTGTTAAAATTCATCATCCTTCTCACCTCTTATCTTATTCACAATCTGGAGCCAATTTTCCCGTACCGCAAAATAATCCCGTCAATCATCCGGGAAGCCTCGTTCTTTGTCAGCAAATCAATCTTCACGCCAGTATCTATTCTATGATATTTTATCAGTTCACGCAAGTATACTTTTTGTGAACTCGTAGCAGGCCCTTCCCTGCGCACCTGATACTGCAGCGGTTTTGGTTCAAAAAGCGCCGGATACTTCTCCCCATAATCCTCACGGAGGCGTTCAAACAGTCGTGCTGTTGTCAGCGCGTCATCCATTGCGCGGTGATGATGCTCCAGAGGAATCTGATACCAGTCCGCCAGCTTATCAAGTGACTTACTTTCCAGTTGCGGAAGCACAGTACGGGCAATCGTAAGCGTATCGAGTCCCATTCGTTCGTAAGGATCGCCCGTGTCACTCCCCGTTCGTTTCCCTGCTGTCTGCAAAGCATGCAAATTCCATACATTTCGCTTCATAAAACCGTAGTCGAACAAAATATTATGTCCAAGCAGCACCTCGTCGCCCGAAAACTTAAGAAAGCCTTCAACTGCCGTACGGATATCCAGCGCCCCGGCCGTCATTTCTTCCGTGATGCCGGTCAGCTCTGTGATCTTTTCCGGAATTGGCAGCGCATGATCCACTAGCGTCTCATATGTACCAGTCACTTCTCCGTCTTCCACCCGCACCGCGCCAATCTCCAGAATGCGGTCAACCGAAGGACGCAGTCCCGTCGTCTCCAGGTCAAACGCAATATAAGTGGTGCACATTATAACACCATCTTCGCCGCGCCATAGATTCCGGCGTCATTTCCCAGCTTTGCCAACGCAAATTCCGTATCCCGGCACGGTGGAAATGTATGTTTGCGGAAAGGACCAGTCACATAATCCAGCAGAATCGAACCCGCATTCGACACTCCGCCGCCGATCACAATCACCTGCGGATCTACCACAACCGCAAAGACTGCCAGCGCCTTTCCGAGATAATCCCCAAACTGTTCCGCCACCTCAATTGCCAGCGCGTCTCCCTCTTTTACCGCGTCAAAAACGGTTTTCGCGGAAACATTATTGTGTCCACGCATCAGGGACGGAGCATCGCTCGTTTCCAGGCGCTTTTTCGCAAGCTTCGCTATCCCGGTAGCAGAAGCGAACTGCTCCAGGCAGCCATGATTGCCACAGTTGCATGCCTCCTCCGTCGTGTCATCCACGTGCGCATGTCCAATCTCGCCGCCCGCGCCATGAGCGCCTGCCACAATCTTACCGTCCAGGATAATCCCGCCGCCTACGCCAGTCCCCAGCGTCACCATAATCATATCCTGATAGCCCGTGCCGCCGCCCTGCCAGAGCTCACCAAGCGCCGCCACGTTCGCGTCATTCGCCGCCTTTACCGTCATCCCGGTCAGATCACCAAGTTCTTTCACCACATTCACATAACCCCAGTGAAGGTTCACCGCTTCCGGCACCTCCCCAGCCGCATTGACAGGACCGGGAACGCCGATTCCCACACCGGCCACATCCGCCTTATTGACATTTTTCTCTGCCATTTTCGCCAGAATCGTCTCCGCCACATCCGGAAGAATGTATCTGCCGTCTTCCTCCAGCCGGGTACGGATCTCCCATTTATCCAGCATCTCGCCATCCGTCTGGAAAAATCCACATTTAATCGTCGTACCGCCAACATCAATTCCAAAACAATACTTTTCCATAATCTCACTGCTCCTTCTTCTGTGCATTTTTCATCAGGCTGTTCTGTATCTGTACACGGTTGTACAGCTCCTGTGCTGCGTTATAGCCCATCTTCTTCTGCCTGTGGTTAACCGCCGCTGCTTCTACGATCACGGCCAGATTCCTGCCGGGTCGGATCGGCAGGGAATGACACACCACCTTGTTTCCCAAAAATTCCGTGTATTCCTCTTCCAGCCCCAGCCGATCGTATTCCTTATCACGGCTCCACTCTTCCAGCTTGATCACCAGGTCAATCTGCTGCGTATTTTTTACACTCTCTACGCCGAACAGCGTTTTCACATCAATAATACCAATGCCGCGCAATTCGATAAAATGCCGCGTGATGTCCGGCGAAGCACCAATCAGTGTCGCATCGCTGACCTTGCGGATCTCCACGACGTCGTCCGTGACCAGGCGATGTCCGCGCTTGATCAGCTCCAGCGCAGCCTCGCTTTTGCCAATACCGCTCTCACCCATAATCAGGATGCCTTCGCCATACACATCCACCAATACGCCATGAATGGAAATACATGGCGCCAGCTCCACGTTCAGCCAGCGGATAATCTCCGCCATAAATCCGGACGTCGTCTGCTCTGTAATAAAAATAGGCACCTGATACTGTTTCGCCAGCCGAAGCATGTCCTCATCCGGCTCTGTCATCGTTGTATAAATGATGCACGGCACATTATAAGATAGAAACTTTTCATACACGGGAACCTTCGTCTCCCGTGAAAGATGCTCCAGATACGTATACTCCACATATCCAATAATCTGTACCCGCTCCGCATAAAAATGGTCAAAATAACCGGTCAGCTGCAGCGCTGGACGGTTAATCTCTGATGTAACCACTCTTTTCTTCGAAATATCAATCTCCGGAGTCAGATTTTTCAGATCCATTTTCTCAACAATCTTTTCCAACGAAACACTGGCTGTTGGCATTTGCAAAATCCCTCCTGTATAAAATTCTACGGCTCACAATGCTCTTTTCTTTCGCATCGCTGCAGCACCATTACTCCCATATTTCCTGCTCTGCCTGCATTCTGAAATGTTATCCAGCTTCTGCTTTCCCGGGAAGATAATATTCGATTGTACCCGATTCCAGTATATTTGTCCAGATAAAACCCCATGATTCTGCAGAAAACCTGCGGCACTTGTTACAGGTCACACCCCTACCACACGGCAGGTTCACCCTTATCCCTGCTCCTCCTCGATCTTCGAGCCTTTCTGCTCTTCTCCATGAAAGTAATCGTATACCTTCTGTGCGCTGCGCGCATTCATGGACGGTGCGTTCGCCAGCTCTTCCAGCGAAGCGTCGCGGATCGCCTCCAGCGACTGAAAGGTCCGCATCAGTGCCTTGCGGCGGGTTGGACCAATGCCTTTAATCTCATCAAGCAGTGAGCGTACCTGTGTTTTGCTGCGGAGGCTGCGATGATACTCAATTGCAAAACGGTGCGCCTCATCCTGAATCCGGGTCACCAGATGAAACGCTTCCGAATGCGTATCAATCGGCAGCTCAACATTCTCAAAGTAAATGCCGCGCGTCCGGTGAAAATCATCCTTTACCATACCGCAAACCGGAATAGAAATGCCAAGATGATCCAGCACGCGGAGTGCTACATTGACCTGCCCGCGACCGCCATCCATCAAAAGCAAATCTGGGAAACGGCTGAAGCTTCCCATTTCATAACCCATCCCCTTTTCGTCCAGCTCCTTCTGCTCTTCCAGCCCATGCCCAAACCGCCGGGTCAGCACTTCTTCCATGCTCGCATAATCATCCGGCCCCTGCACCGTCCGGATCTTAAACTTACGATAATCACTGCGCTTTGGCTTTCCTTTTTCATAGACGATCATAGAACCGACCGACTCAAAACCGCTGATATTGGAAATATCATAAGCTTCCATACGCATCGCCCGGTCTATGCCCAGCAAATCCTCAATCTCATGGACGGCTCCGATCGTGCGGCCCTCCTCGCGCTTAATCCGCTCCCGGTCCTGGCGCAGAGCAATCGCCGCGTTCTCCGCAGCCATCTCCACAAGCTTCTCCTTTGTCCCTTTCTTCGGCACCCGGAGATAGACCTTTTGCCCGCGTTTTTCGGAAAGCCACCGCTCCACAATCCCATGATCCTCAATCTCTGTCTCCAGCATCAGCTCCCGCGGTACAAATGGCGTACCCGCATAATACTGCTTAATAAAGCTGCTTAAAATCACTGCCTTTGTGTCATGCGGCGCGACCCGCAGATAAAAATGATCCCGCCCGATCACCTTGCCGCCGCGGATAAAAAACACCTGTACCACCGCGTCACCGCCGTCCACAGCCATCGCCAGCACATCCTTGTCCTCGCCATCCTCATGCGTGATCTTCTGCCGCTGCGCGACCTGCCGCACACTGCTTAACAAATCCCGATATTCAATCGCTTTTTCAAAATCCAGCTCCTCAGACGCCTGTTCCATCTTCCCCTGAAGCATGTCCAGCACCGGCGCATAATTTCCATTCAGAAACTCCAGCGCCCCATCCACCGATTTGCGATATTCCTCACTGCTGATTTTTCCCTGACAGGGCGCCGGACACTGTCCAATATGATAATAAAGACATGCCCGGTCTTTCCCGATGTCCCGCGGCAGAGAAAGAGTACAGCTCCTGAGCTTATATATCTTATTGATCAGCTCAATCGTATCCTTCACCGCTCCCGCGCTCGTAAACGGGCCAAAATAACGGGACTTATCTTTTTTCATGTTGCGCGAAAAAACTACACGCGGGAACGCCTCCCCCACCGTCACCTTAATAAACGGATAGCTTTTATCGTCCTTCAGCATCGTATTATACTTCGGTCGATATTCCTTAATCAGATTGCTCTCCAGTACCAGCGCCTCGAGCTCAGAATCTGTTACGATATACTCAAACCGGCAAATCCGCTGCACCATCTGTTCAATTTTAGGTCCCTTGTTCCGGCTCGTCTGAAAATACTGCCGCACCCGATTTTTCAGACTGATGGCCTTGCCGACATAGATGATCTCATCCCGCACATCATGCATAATGTAAACCCCCGGGCGTCCGGGAAGTTTCTTTAATTCTTCTTCTATGTTAAAATTGAGGGCACCCTTTTCGTCCTCCAAACGCATCCTCCCCTCTCAGAAGCATCCGTCACATCTGACAACCAGCCCCACAGCGCTGCGGCTTCTCTTAAAGCAGGAACACATTCCCATCACAAACAGCAACTCCGATGTGCATTCAGACAAACACGCCCCTAGTACTGCCGCAGCTCCTCGTTTTCTCCGTCCGATGTCTTATCAATGCTGCGGATCTCCACATAATACCCAAAGTTCTCATTCACCTGCACCAGAACCCGGTCTCCTACCTTATGTCCGAGTAACGCTTTCCCCATTGGAGATTCAATGCTGATTCTGCCATCCAGTGAATTTCCCCGCACAGACGTCACGATCTGGTAAGTCTCCGTCTCATCGTCGTCCTCCACGTATACCTCTACCTTATTGTGAATTCCGACCTCATCCTCCTTCGAATCATCGGAAATCACTTCCGCTGTCTTCAGCATCCTCTCCAGATATCGGATGCGGCTCTCATTTTTATTTTTATCCGTCTTCGCCGCATGATATTCAAAATTCTCGCTCAGGTCCCCGTGCGCACGTGCCTCCTTTACTGCCTCGATCGCTTCCTTGCGCACCACCAGCTTGCGATACTCGATTTCCTCCTGAATGGATTTCACATCTGCCTCTGTCAACTGTTCTCTCATGAAACTATGCCTTCTTTCCTGAATTTCTTTCCACCAGCGTTTCGCCTCTGCCGGTTTGCTTCATACATCAGCACCGACGCCGCAACAGCTGCATTTAACGACTCCACCTGCCCACACATCGGAATCCGGATCCGTGCATCCGCGATGGCAGCCGTCCCTCCGGTCAGTCCCTGGCTCTCATTTCCGATCAGGAAACCGGACGGCCCACAATAGGTTTCCTCATCGTAGGGGATACTCCCCTCCAGATGCGCCGCAAACAGACGCACTCCCTTACACTTCAGTGTGCGCAAAGCCTGCCTGAAATCATCTGCATAAGAAAAAGGCATCCGGTAAATCGCCCCCATCGTAGATCGTATGACCTTCGGATTATACAGATCTACACAATCCCGGCTCAGCAAAACACCCGTTATTCCCGCACCTTCTGCCGTGCGCACAATCGTGCCAAGATTGCCCGGATCCTGAAGATTCTCCAATGCTATAATCAAAGGTTCTCTGGCATTCGCTCCTCGCCGGATTATGCCCCCAATCTTCGATTGTGGGGTGTGGGCATCCCACGCTTCGCATGGGATATTTCCCAGCAAATCCTCTATTTCATAGTGGTACTGCCTTACAACACAGAGGACTCCCTGCGGAGTCCTCGTATCCGATACGCTCTCAAATACCCGGTCCGACAACACAGTCACCGGCCTGCTCTCATCGAAAAAAGCCGGATTCTTTTCATAAAAACGTTCCGAAACATAGGTCTGCACGAGCTGACTGTCTGGCACTTCCAGGGCCATCTTCAGACCTTCCACAACAAAAACGTCCTGCGTGTTCCGTTCCTTCGCCTTCTTTTGAAGCTGGATCAGCTGCTTCACCTGAAGATTTGATGTACTTGTAATCACGTTATATTGAGTTCCTTCCTAAATCTGCATCGCCTTCGCTACACGCACCATGTACTCCGGAAGCTCCTTCTGCATCGCAAGTGCCTCATCAATATCATAATCTACATACTCGCCATTTTTATAAGCCACCACACGATTCGTCTTGCCCGCAATCAGCAGATCCGCCGCCATCGCGCCCATCATGGAACCATATACCCGGTCACGGCAGGTCGGGCTGCCGCCGCGCTGCAAATGTCCAAGGATTGTCGCACGAGTCTCCAGCCCTGTCGCCGCCTCAATCCGGCGCGCCATACTCGTAGAATGTCCGATCCCCTCTGCGTTAATGATAATATGGTGCTTCTTACCGCGCTTACGGTTATTAATAATGTTGTTTATCAGCATCTGCTCATCGTAGTCATACTGCTCCGGCAGAAGAATATCCTCAGCCCCATTTGCAATACCGCACCACAACGCAATATAACCGGCATTTCTCCCCATCACCTCAATAATACTGCACCGCTCATGTGAGGTAGACGTATCCCGGACCTTATCAATCGCGTCCATCGCCGTATTTACAGCAGTATCAAAACCAATCGTATAGTCCGTACATGCGATATCCAGGTCAATCGTCCCCGGCACGCCAATCGTATTAATCCCTCTGGCCGCCAGCTGCTGCGCGCCCTTAAAAGAGCCGTCTCCCCCGATCACTACCAGGCCGTCAATGCCATGCTTCCGGCAGATCTCGGCCCCTTCATCCTGTCCTTCCTTTGTACGGAACTCAGAACACCGTGCCGTATAAAGGATCGTGCCGCCTTTGGAAATCGTATCGGAAACACTGCGCGCGTTCAATTCCTCGATCTCCTCGTTTAAAAGTCCTTTGTACCCCTGATAAATACCCTTTACCCTGATACCCTGTGACAGTGCCTTGCGCACCACCGCGCGAATGGCCGGATTCATGCCGGGTGCATCGCCGCCGCTTGTCAATACTCCAATTGTCTCCACCTTTTTCGCCATCTCACACCTCCTGTGCGTGTCCTTAGTTCCTTTCTCATTCTAATCTATTTTTCCACATTTGTAAAGACAACAAAGGACGTATTCTCATACGCCCTTTCCGCTCACGTTACAGGTCACACCCCGACTAAATTTACCTTATTTTTACCTCTACAGGTGTGACCTATAACGGCATCCGTTTTTTATCCATTACCCGAGTCCGGGATGGGAACCGTCCATCCTACGACCAGTAGCGCACTGCCTTTACCGGCGTCCGGTAATCATAATCGGAAATCTTAATACCTCCCGCCGGATATGCCTGCGAATTGCTCGCATGTACAATCTTCCCTTCGCCAATGTAGATTCCCACATGAGATGCGTAGCTCGAAGAACCATAGAATATCAGGTCACCTGGCTGCAGGCTGTCCAGATCTACCTCCACTGCCTCTGCGTATCCTGCTGCAATCTGTGACGTACTTGGCCCCTTCATCTGTTCATTCGCAGTCCGAAGCAGTTTAATATCAAAGCTTGCAAATACCGCATAGACAAACCCGGAACAGTCCGCCCCATTCGTCAGGCTCGTCCCACCATACACATATGGGTTCCCGACATATTGAATCGCAAAATTCGCAATCAGTACTCCCTGCGTGTTCCCGCTGATCTCAATGCTGGTCGCGTCCGTGACCACGCCTTCGTCATCAATCGTATACTGCACCGACCCGACAATAATCGTGATCGAAGTCGCCATAGTGCCATCTGAATAGAAGTAGTATGTATTCGAACCGATCGTCTGAACGCCAGTCACCATCTCTCCCGACGAATTAAAATAATAGGTACTGCCGCTGATCTCCTGGAAACCGGTCATCTCATTTCCCTCTGAATCCAGATAATACGTCGAACCATTGCTCGTCCACCATCCGGCCGACCGGACAGCGTCGGTACGCACACCACTGCTGTTCACATAATATTTCCCGATCCACATACTGGTGGCCATCTTGCCATCATTCTGGAAATAATAATACTCCCCGTTATACTTCACCCAGGAATTACGCACTGCCTGACCACTGCTCACTTTAAAATAGTACGTCGCTGATCCAACCGTCAGCATCGTTTTGGTAACCTTTGCGCCTGTCGTCGTATCAAAATAATAAATTTCTCCATCCACCGCATTCAGTCCGGTCAGAATCGCACCTGTGCTGCTTGCGTAATACGTACCACTGATCCAGCAGGAAGTACGGACCACACCTTCCGAATTCAGACGATAGCGGACGCCATCCACCCGAATCCAGCAACTCTTTTTCAGAGTACCCTTTGCATTAAAATAATAGGTATCGGAACCAATGGTATAAAAACCGGTCACCATCACGCCATCTTCATCAACATACTTTGTCCCATCGATCCAGGTACTCTTCTGCACAACACCCTTGCTGTTGCAGTAATAATAGTTGCCATTATACTCCACCCAGCAGCTGGAATAGCGGGTGCCGCTGGATTTGAATATGTAAGTCTTAGAACTGATCGTCCGCATACCGGTCACCATAACACCGCTGCTGTCCACATATTTTTTCCCGACCCAGGTGCTTTTCTATACAATACCATCTGAATCTGCGTAATAATAATCGCCGTCAACCTTAAACCAGCCGGTCGCGTACTGCGACGCGCTCGTGTAATAATAAGTATTTCCTTCAAGTGTCACAAACCCGGTCTTTGTCGTCCCGGTATATTTGCCATCCTCACCGACCCACTTATTGCCGATCCAGGTGCTGACAGCCATCGACCCGTCTGCCTGAAAATAATACTTGCCATACCAGGCAGAGACATAAAGAACGCCGCTTTTTTTCGCGTAATAAGTCTTATCACCAGCCGTAATCCACCCGTACTGCAGCGTACCGTCTTCCTCCGAAAAATACAGAAGCTTCCCATTAATTGTCACAACGCCAGTCTGCATAATACTGTTTTCATCAAAATAATATTTATCTGAGCCGATTGTCACCTTACCGGTCGCATAACCCGGAGACTCTGAAATCGTGTACATAACCCCGGCGTCCGTTGTCACCCAGGCAGCTCCCACATTCAATACCGGAGCAAACAACAACAATACCGTCACAGCAGTAAGCACCAGAATCCTGCTCCGGGAAAAAATCCTGTTTATACCCCTCTGAACAAAAACACATGCAGTAAAGTTTCCTTCGGCAGAACCGTCCTCCACAGAAGCGTTCTTAGCAAAAGCTCTATCCCGCAAAACATTCTTATGCATCCCACTCTTTTCAAATTCTCTCATATTCCGATATCCTCACGCAGCAACCGGGCAAAACCGCCAACTCACAATAAGTATTATTAAATAAATTACATTTTCTTTAAATCTTCTTTACGATTTTAACCCGGAATCGTCACAAAGTCAATACACGGTTTCGTGAAAAAACAGTTTTTTCCTCCTCTTGACATTTCCATTTTTTTTGAGAAAATGGAAAGAGTCCGGCTTTCCCCATGAAGCCGCCCTTGCCAATGAAAACGGCCATTCACCAAACGCGCAGACAGCAGAGGGTACGGTCATTCACGCAAACAGCAAAAACAGTTATTCTAAAAACCGACAGGAGAACATCAAAATGAGACTTCGCAATATTCCTGGCGCGCGGGAAGAGATCGCAGCCAGCCCATTTGTCATACAGGAAAACATTATGAGAGAAAAAAAAGGCCACTGGGATGCTGCCTTTGACCGCGCACAGCCCCTTTATCTGGAGATCGGCATGGGAAAAGGCCGTTTCATCACCGAAACGGCGCTTCGCCATAGCGATCGGAACTATATTGGCATCGAAAAATATTCCAGCGTGCTGGTGCGTGCCCTCGAAAAACGGCAGCACCAGGAAGACCTGACA
>JAJBUL010000172.1 GCA_020860365.1 Clostridiales bacterium
CGGATGGACGTTGACATCCACCTGATCCGTGTCAATCTCCAGCATCAATGCCGTGAACGGGTAACGATGGCTCATCATAAAGGGCTTATAGGCGTCCTCAATCGCACGGGCAATGATCGAGCTGCGGACGTATCTGCCGTTGGCAAAATAATTTTCATAGTTCCGGTTCCCCCGCGAAATCACCGGTTTTCCAATATAACCGCTGATGCGGACAGGACCGTTTTCTTCCTCAATTTTCACAACATTTGAAGTGATCTCCCGGCCATATACGCCATAGATGATGTCCTTCATCTTGCCGTTGCCGGAGGTGTGCAGCTTCGTATCCTGATTGTTGATAAACTTAAAGGCAATATTCGGATGCGAAAGCGCCAGCCGTTCCATCAGATCACTGACATATCCGGCTTCCGTTGTGGCGCTCTTTAAAAATTTGCGGCGGGCGGGTGTGTGATAAAACAAATTCCGCACCAGAAACGTCGTACCCTCAGGAGCGCCGATCTCTTCCAGAGACTTCTCCACACCGCCCTCAATCACATACCGCACACCAAGCAGGCTGCCTGGCGTCTTGGTGATCATCTCCACCTGGCAGACGGCGGCGATACTGGAGAGCGCCTCCCCCCGGAACCCCAGTGTTCCAGACGTGAGAAGATCCTCCACCGTACGGATTTTGCTGGTCGCGTGGCGAAGGAACGCAGCCTGCACCTGATCCTTAGGGATGCCGCAGCCATTGTCCGTAATGCGGATCAGGGAGATACCGCCGTCCTTAATCTCGACCGTGACAGCATTCGCACCCGCATCTACCGCATTCTCGACCAGCTCCTTTACGACCGAAGCCGGACGCTCCACTACCTCACCGGCAGCAATTTTATCTATGGTGTCCTGGCTGAGCAGGGAAATCGTATTCATATTTGCAGCCTTTCTAACTATTTCTATTTATTGCTCCCATCGGTTTTTCAGCTTGCTTTGCAGCCGGTACAGCGTATTCATCGCATCCATCGGCGTCATGTTCGGCACGTCGAGCTCCTGCAGCTCTTTGAGTACATCGGCGTCGCTGACGGTATCAAAGATTGTCATCTGGTTCAGCTCGACCGGATCCGGTTTTTTAATGCGCGCCTTTTTGCTTTTTGGCGTCTGACTCGCGCTCTCCTGCACATGAACGGTGATGTCCGCATTTGAGAGTTCCTCCGCGAGCTCCTTTGCGCGGTCTGTGACACTGGCGGGTACTCCGGCCAGGCGCGCGACCTGGATGCCGTAGCTTTTGTCCGCGCCGCCAGGAATGATCTTTCGCAGAAAGACAATGTCGTCACCCTGTTCTTTGACCGCAATGCAGTAATTGTTCACACCGGGAAGCTTTCCTTCCAGCTCGGTCAGCTCGTGATAGTGTGTCGCAAACAGCGTCTTCGCCCCAAGCAGCTTTGGATTACTGATGTGCTCGATCACCGCCCAGGCAATGCTTAAGCCGTCAAAGGTGCTGGTGCCGCGCCCGATCTCATCCAGAATCAGCAGACTGTTCTTTGTTGCGTTGCGCAGAATGTTTGCCACCTCAGTCATCTCGACCATAAAGGTACTCTGGCCGCTCGCCAGATCGTCAGAGGCGCCGACACGCGTGAAAATGCGGTCAACCAGCCCGATTTTGGCGCTGTCCGCCGGGACAAAGCTCCCAATCTGTGCAAGCAGGACGATCAGCGCGCTCTGCCGCATATAAGTTGACTTTCCGGCCATATTCGGCCCCGTTATGATGGAAACCAGATTCTTTCCATTGTCCAGATGCGTATCGTTGGCGATAAACATATCATTGGGAATCATCTGTTCCACCACCGGATGGCGGCCGTTTTTGATATCGATCGTGCCGCGCTCATTGATCTGCGGCTTTACGTAATTATTGCGCTCCGCAACCAGGGCAAGGGAAGCAAACACATCCAGCCCGGCAATGGCCTTCGCGGTCTCCTGAATGCGCACAATCTGCTCAGCCACCTGGCTGCGCACCTCGACATACAACGCATACTCCAGGGAAACCAGCCGGTCCTCCGCGCCGAGAATCGTATCCTCCAGCTCCTTCAGCTCCGGTGTTATGTAGCGCTCCGCATTGGTCAGCGTCTGCTTGCGCATAAAATAATCCGGCACCATATCCTTATAGGAATTGGTGACCTCCAGATAATAGCCAAATACTTTGTTGTATTTTACTTTGAGATTTTTGATGCCGGTTTTTTCCCGCTCCTCGGCCTCCAGCTTTGCCAGCCAGCTTTTTCCATCATTTTTAGCGCTGCGCAGCCGGTCCACCTCTTCATTGTAGCCGTCCTTTATGATTCCGCCCTCACGGATAATGATCGGCGGCTCGTCAAGGATCGCCCGCTCGATCAGGTCATGAACATCCTGTAGTTCATCAATCTGCTCCTCCAGTGAGTGGAGCAGGGGCGCCTGCAGGCTTTTCATGATGTATTTGATGTGCGGCAGCATCGACAGCGAGGTCTTAAACGCGATCATATCCCGCGGATTGGCCGTCTGGTAGCTGATGCGGCTGATCAGACGCTCCAGGTCATAGATCGGGTTCAGATACTCCCGCAGCTTTTCCCGCGTAATCGCGTTATTTTTCAGCTCTTCCACCGCGTCCAGCCGCGCCGTAATTTCTTCCTTCTCAATCAGCGGCTGTTCCACATATTTGCGCAGCAGGCGCGCGCCCATCGCCGTCCGGGTCTTATCAAGCACCCACAAAAGCGAACCGCGCTTTTTCTTCTCCCGCAGTGTCTCGCACAGCTCCAGATTTCGTCTGGTCGAGCTGTCAAGCACCATATATTTGCCGATGGAATACGGTACCAGCCGCGTCAGGTTCGCAATGGACGTCTTTTGCGTCTCCATCAGATATTTCAAAAGCGAACCGGCCGCGATCACGCCGCAGCTATAGTCCGCAATGCCCAGCCCTTCCAGCGCAGATACATGAAAATGCTCTTTCAGTACCTGAGTGCAAAGTTCATCGTCAAAATACCAGGCATCCAGGGAAAAAATCGTGATGCCAAGCCGCTCTCGCATATCCTCCAGGTCAATGCCGCTGGCATAAAATGCCTGGTTGCAGATAAGCTCTTTGGGAGAAAATTTGATGATCTCATCAAAAAGCTTCCGCTCACTGTCCAGCTCTGTCATCAGATATTCTCCGGTCGTGATGTCCGCAATCGAGATCCCATAGCGGTCCGCCATATAAAAGACGCACATCAGATAATTGTTCCGCGTCTCGTCCAGCGCTTGTGAGTCCAGATTTGTCCCTGGCGTAACAATCCGGATGACTTCCCGCTTCACAAGCCCCTTGGCCAGCTTTGGATCCTCCATCTGTTCCCCAATCGCGACTTTATAGCCTTTGGAGACCAGCTTATTCAGATAGCCGTCCACCTCGTGATAGGGCACCCCACCCACGGGCGCTCGCTCCGCCATTCCGCAATCCTTCCCAGTCAGCGTCAGTTCCAGTTCTTTGAAAACAATCTGCGCGTCGTCAAAGAACATCTCATAAAAATCGCCGAGTCGGTAAAAAAGGATGCAGTCCAGGTATTGCAGTTTCGTCTGCAAATACTGCTGCATCATCGGAGTCAGCTGCGGCATCAGCTCCCGAATCTTCTCTTCTGTCATGAAGCCATTTCCCCCATATAATAAAATCCCTTGCATTCGGTCAGGTGTATGTTGACAATCTGTCCGATCAGCTCCTCTGTCCCCGGAAAATGTACAAGCAGATTGTTCGAGAGACGGCCGGTAACCAGTGTGTCGTCATGGTCATTCACAGATTCTACAAGTACCGGAAGCATCTGGCCTTCCACCTTCATCGCCATTTCCTGTGAAATAGTTTGTACCAGGGCAAGGAGGCGGTTAAAGCGATCCTTCACGACATCCTCCGGCACCTGATCCTCCATGGCGGCGGCAGGCGTCCCGGTTCGTTTCGAGTAAATAAAGGTAAACGCGCTGTCGAAGCGTACCTGACGCACGACATCAAGGGTCTCCTGAAAATCTTCCTCCGTCTCCCCCGGAAATCCGACAATGATATCCGTTGTAATAGAAAGCTCCGGAATCTCCCGCCGCAGCTTTGCGGCCAACTCCAGGTACTGTTCCTTCGTATAACGGCGATTCATTTTTTTCAGAATGCGGCTGCTGCCGGACTGCAGCGGCAGATGCAGATGATTACAGATTTTCTTTGAATGCTTCATTACATCAATCAGCTCATCCGATAAATCTTTCGGGTGGGAGGTCATAAAGCGGATGCGTTCAATCCCGGGCACCTGCTCTACCATCCGCAGAAGCTCCGCGAAGGAAACTGATTTCTCTGTTCCAGCCAAAGCAGCATTTTGAGCACTGTCATCCGCAGAAAATTGTTTTTTCAGAGTCTTCCCGTAGGAATTGACATTCTGTCCGAGCAGCATTACTTCCACCACACCCTCTTTTGCCAGCTGTTCCACCTCACAGAGAATATCCTCCGGCCGGCGGCTGCGCTCCCGTCCGCGCACATAGGGCACGATGCAGTAAGTACAGAAATTGTTGCAGCCATACATGATATTCACGCCACACTTAAAGGAATACGTGCGGTCTGCGGGAAGATCCTCGACGATCTGATCTGTATCCTTCCAGATATCAACCACCATATCTGTTTTCGCAGGCGATTGCTGCATCTGTTCCGCTCGTCGCTGCCGTTCCAGCACCTCATAGAGCAGTTCCGCGAACTTATAAATATTGTGTGTGCCGAAGACCAGATTCACAAAACGATAGCTCTTGCGCAGCTTCTCCACCACGTCCGGCTCCTGCATCATGCAGCCGCACAGACCGATGATCATATGCGGATTTTTCTTTTTCAGATTAGAGAGAAGCCCCAGGTGCCCGTATACCTTCAGATTCGCGTTCTCACGAACCGTGCAGGTATTATAGAGAACCAGATCCGCTTCCTCACTCTCCGTCTGCTGATAACCGATTTCTTCCAGAATGCCGCGCAGTTTCTCGGAATCTTTAGCGTTCATTTGACACCCGAAGGTAACCACGTTACAATACATTGGACGCCCCAATTCCAAGGATTTTTCTTTTATAATTTCACGACACTTCGCCATAAAAAAGTACTGTCTGTCAGGTTCTTCGGTAGGCGCTGGTTCAGTGATATCTATCTGTTCTAAGTCTGTATAGCCATACGGCATTTTATTTTCCGCTTTGCTCATCGTCTTATCTTTCCCGCTATCCTTTCAACAAACTCAATTCATATTACCTGCCGCAAATTATAGCATAATCTTTTTTTACAGACAAGACATTTGCAAGTTTGCATTAATCCGTCTTTTCTATCATCTTCGTTCTCGTTTTCTTCTCAATCGCTCCCTTCATCTCGGCTATCTTCTCGTATCTCCGCAACTTCTCTTCAGTTAACTTCTTTGCATCCACAAACGGTGCATCCGGAGAAAAAATTTGCTGTTTCTGGATGAACGCTTCCATGAAAGTTTCTAGTTCCTCGTAAAAAGCCTTGCGGTAAAAATCAGGGCGGAGGGGGACGGAGTGGCCGAGTTTCTTCGACTCAGTTGCATTTAGGTTGACAAACCGGAGGCAGTCTTCGTATTGGACACACTTCTGTGCTTGGAAAGCAGTTTCAATATTTCGATACAATTCGAGCATCGTATCCGCAGTTGTGTCCGGCCATTTGTAGGCCATACCTGCTCCTTTGTCATGGTGAAAGACTTGGCATACTTTCCTATATTGTACCGAGAATACCTGTGTAAAAAAAGAAAACAAATGGGCAGTTCCTGATTTGTTACAGAAGAAACTGCCCGTTTTTTGCCACTATTATTTACATTATTCCAGACCCGCCATGGTCTTGATCGCCTTTATGCCAAGTGTCATCGCACGGCCGCAGGCAAGGCCCGGCATCAGACACGGATAATTGTTGGCAAAGAAGCTGCCGGAATTATCACCTGTCACATACAGGCCGGGGATGACATCACGGCTTTCTGTCAGAGCCTGTGCTTTCTCATTGATCGCAATGCCCTGCAGTGTTGTCAGCAGAGAGGCACCCAGCCAGCAGCCATAGAACGGAGCCTGACGGATCGCGCTCAGACGTTCTTTCATTTTGCCGAAATCGGTATCCTCCTGCGCATCATATAATTCGTTATACCGCTCAACGGTAGCAAGGAACGTCTCTTTATCCTCTCCCTCAAAACCAAGCTTGTCAGCCAGTTCGTCCAGGGTATCAGCGGAGAACACAAGCCCCTGTTCTTCCATCGAGGCCAGATTGCTCTCCATCATACCTTCATTCTGTACGCCTGCCGAACAGCCGATGGTGTGGAAGCGAAGGACATCCTCGTAATAATTGGCGTCGTGCACCTGGCAGTAGACGCCGCCCGGCTGATTCCCTGCCGCATAGTTGATGTCATTGTAGGGGCTGGACTCATTGGCAAAGCGCTCACCGCGGCGGTTCACTTTCAGGAAAGGCTGGGTGCCGGGGAAATACTGCTTTACAGTGCCCGGAAATTCCTTGCCGCCGAAGGCAGCAGGATTATCTACGTAGCCTGCATCTACACCCGGAGCGACAATACCGCGGTCAAACAGCATCGGTGCGGCTTCCTTATCCAGGGATGCACCGGCCCAGATCGCTGCCCGGATTCCATAGCCGCGGTTGCGGGGGCTGTAGTTATAAGCGGTCGTCACCTTTACAGCCAGCGGGTCAAGCGCCTGCATCATGTACGGGTTGGCCGGATAGCCGCCGCAGGCCAGCAGGACACCCTGCGACGCATTGTAGCGGACCAGGCTTCCGTCTGAAGCCTTCATGGCAATCAAACCGGTTACTTCGCCGTCTTCATTGTGAATCAGTTTTACAAGGCCGGTATTAAAATCAATTTCATAGCCCTGTCCCTCTATATATTCCTGGAATACAATATTGCGGGCTTTTTCTGACCCGTTATAGGTATGCTTCTGCTCCGGGAACATATACTGTGTGTTTTCATCACTTTCCGGCCAGTGTGCAGCCTCTCCTACTGTAACTTTGCAGGTGTAATTGTAAGGGTCACTTTCCAGAATCCCGGCAATAAAAGCCTGCATATCTGCCGACTCATTGATCCAGGTGCGCACGACTCTCTGGTCACATTTTCCGGAAGCATAACGGCTGATCTCACTGAGCAGCTTCTTGCGGTTTACCGGTTCCGCCCCCGCTGCCAGAGCCGTCTCGCTGTCGATGGCTCCATACCAGTGGCGGGTATCCTGAACGGTTGCGTTCTGCTCAATCAGGCGGAAATTCAGGCCATTCTGCGCCGCGTAAGCTGCCGCCGCCAGACCGCCATTGCCTGCGCCGACGATCACGATGTCCGTGTCAATCTCTTCCGTGATATCCGAATCCTCTACGACCGGCTCCGTCCCCAGCCAGTCTTCTTCACTTCCCTGGCTGATGGTCTCAATCTCGATCACCGGCTCGCCCTTGGCCTGGGCGATGCAGTTTGCCGCCGCGATGCGGACTGCATCCACGGTCATCGTTGCGCCGGAAATCGTGTCAATGTCGCTGGACTGCGCTTCCTCAAGCATTCTCTTCAGGCTGGCGCCGAGCTGCTGCCCGACAGTGATGGACTCTCCGCTCACATCCACTGCTACATCCGTGATACTAGTCTCGTCAAACGTCATCGTAACGGTGACGATACCGACGCCATTCGCTGTTGATGTGTAAGTTCCGGGTGTGTAAATGGCGGCGCTTTCCTCCGCATGCACCACGCCAGTGAAGCCGCTGAGCACAGCTGCCCCGGCTACTCCGGCCGCGCTTTTGATAAAATCTCTGCGATTCATTGTTTCAGTCATGTTAAAATCTCCTTTTCTCCTCTGACTCCTTACGCCTGTTCAGGCTGTATTATTGCTTGAATCATACTTTATTCTAAGGTATAATTCTTCTGTGGTCTAATCGAAATAACGCATTTGGGATAACAAAAAAGCATAAAGGAGCAAAGATGACGTTCAGACAGATCGAATACGCACTGGAATTATCGAAAACCCTGAGCTTCAGCAAAGCTGCGGAAGCTCTTTACATCAGCCAGCCAGCCCTTTCCAGGCAAATACAGAATCTGGAACAGGAGCTTGGCGTCACTCTCTTTGAGCGTACCAGGCAGGGGCTTCTTCTCACGAAAGCCGGAGCACTCTTCTGCCAGGATATGCGGCTGGTCTGTTCCAGGGCCAATGAAACGATTTCCCGCGTTCGCAACTGCAATGGGGTATATTCTGACACATTGCGGATCGGCCTGCCCGACCATTTTCGAAAAAAAGAACTGGCTGACAACATCAAAGCTTTTATGAAAAAGTACCCGGAAATTTTGCTGGATATTCAGTGTATCAAAGGAAGCGGGCGGCTGGATGCATTTCTGCGCCGCGAGCTGGACGTCATATTTTTTCCGACCCGGGCGCTGGAAAAAGCTTCCGGCGTCACTACGGAGGTCTGCCGGCGCAGCCATATCTATTGCGTAGTGGATTCTGAAAATCCTCTGGCAGAAAAAAAGTACCTCCATTCGGAGGAACTGGCCGGTCAGCGCGTTTTCATCCATGCCAATACACCGATCGCGGAACTCGCCAGGGCACAGGAGCGGCTGATTTCAACCGTGCCTGTCAACGTGCAACCATGCGGCAACCTGGACGTCGCACTTTTCTGGCTTTCACTTGGCGAGGGTGTTGCCCTTGTCCCCGGCTTCTGTTATTCTTCCTTTCAGGGCTTTGCATGGATTCCCTATGACTTCAAGCAGACTGTCGATTATTCCATTGCCTGCCATAAGGATGATACCAGAGAAGCTGTGCGTTTCCTGACCGGTCTGGTGCTGGATAGCTGGAATCGCCTGGAAGCGCAGCCAGATGTAATTGTGTAAAATATCACTGTATTATCTGTCAGTTAAAAAAAACTGCCTTTAAAAAGAGTGCAAATATTTGAAAAATTCTATTTCAACAGCTTTCCCGAATGACAAGACGGCTCGGAAACTCTACACGTATTTTCTCAGTATGACCTTTTTGAATCCGGTCAAGCAGCACTTTCACAGCCATCTTTCCCATGTCTTCATGTGGAATATGAACGGTCGTCAGAGATGGCATGACTTCAGAAGCGGCTTTAATATCATCGATAGATATGATCGCCGGCATTTTTGCGTTTTTTTTATTCGGTATACCTGAAGCGCGCCATTCTTTCCAGCCCTTAAGGGCACCGATGGCTGTCGCATCATTGGCGCAGAACACCGCATCCACGGCACTGTTCTCTCTTTTCCTCTCTAACAGCTTTTTCATTGCATCGATGCCGCTTTTTTCGGTCTGATCGGTCGGAATAATACTTGCATAGTCCATTGGAAGGCTGTGCCGGATCATCGTATCACAATATCCTACATAGCGATCCTCGTAAGAGCAGTCGCCGATGTAGCCGATCTGCCGGTATCCTTTGCCGATCAGATACTCCATCGCGCACACCGCGGCAGAACGTCCGTCACAGATGATTTCATCCAGCTCAAACTGCGTCGGGTTCCGGCTGACTGAGACAATGTTTTTGCTGTATTTCTTCATAGCGCTAAGCGTCTGCGGCGAGAGGCGTCCCAGGATAACATATCCATCTGCTTTTTCACTGGAGAGCTCCTCCATATGCAGTTCTGAAAAGAAAAGTCTGCTGATTGTGCAGCCGCTGGCGAATGCCTCCTGTTCTACGCTGCGAAACAATTCCCGAAAGAAGGGATCATCATCCAGAGAATGAAAGCGCTCCAGGATTACGGCCAGCCTTCTGGCCGGAGATGGAGTTTGGCAGTTCTGACCAAGCTTTAGATTCCGCGCACTTTCATTTGGCACATAGCTGATTTCCTCTGCCGCTGCCCAGATTTTATTTTTTATTTCCTCTGAAGCACAATTATAATCCCTGTTATTTAATACCCGGGATACCGTCGATATTGACACGCCAGTCATTTCGGCAATTCTTTTCAGTGACATTAAAAAGCTCCTTTTTGTGAAAACGTTTGTGTAATTACTGCTTTAAAAAATACATTCAACCGTGTATGATACAGCTATTATAAAGAATTAATCAAAAAAATACAAGGAGAAAGGTGACATTAGCATGAATAATTTCCTTGAAAACGTTTGCAGAAGTCTTCGGATGAAACATAATAATCCCGGAAAGCCGTTCCGCTTCGGATGGATTGCACTTCTTATGACAGGCATCCTTTGTCTCACCGGCTGTTCTTCTCAAAATGCGGACTCCTCCTCCGGCGCTGATACGAGTTCTGAAACCGTCGAAGTGCGGATGGCATATTTTCCCAATATTACCCACGCGCAGGCGCTTGTGATGAAATATGAAGGATCGCTGGAGGAGGCGCTTGGCGATGGATACGACGTATCATGGACTTCTTTTACGGCCGGTTCCTCCGAAGTAGAAGCGCTGTTCGCGCAGGAAATTGATATCGGCTATATTGGTCCAGTCCCGGCGATTAATGGTAATGTCAAATCTGACGGGGATGTGGTTGTGATCGCAAATGCGGCGGATGCCGGCGCGGTGCTCGTGGTGAGCGCGGATTCCGGAATCAGCTCTGTGGCAGACCTGGATGGAAAGACGGTCGCCATTCCCCAGACAGGGAATACGCAGCATCTGTGTCTCCTGAATCTGTTCTCGCAAAATGATCTCTCCCCGGTTTCTGATGGCGGTACCGTGGAGGTGGTAGCCGTAGATAATTCAAACCTGCAGAATATGTTTGATCAGGGCAGCATTGACGCCGCTCTTGTACCGGAACCGTGGGGAACGATTCTGACTTCATCCGATAATATTGATCTATTGCTGGATTACGAGGATATTTATTATTCCGGCAATTATCCGGTTGCCGTCATTGTGGTGCGAAAGGATTTTCTGGAGGAATATCCGGAAGTAGTCGAGACCTTTTTACAGGTACATATCGATACGACTGAGGCCATCAATGCGGATCTGGACAGCTCCGTTGACGCGATGATTGAAGAAATCAACGAGATCACCGGAACTTCCTATGAAAAAGACGTGATTCTGAGCGCATTCTCCCGCACGACGCTCACAGTAGAGTTAAATGAAGACGCGCTCATGGATTTCGCAGAGATTTCTCTTGAACAGGAGTTCATTGATGAAATGCCGGGTGATTCGCTTGTCGATCTGTCCATACTGGAAAGTCTTCTGAGTGAAGAATAGCTAATGCCATTGTTCACAGTCCATATGGGATACTTTTGGAGTGGCAAACTGCCGCTAAAGTGTCATATGCCTGTGGTTAATATGGACGTCTTCGTTTCATTTCAATGTTATTCTGAGCCACTGATAAAAATATAGAGATGTAAGAGGAAATAAAAATGTCGTTAGAATTAAAAAATATCAGCCGTTCTTTCGATAATTCCGTAAGGGAAACTCTGAAGGATATTTCTCTGACGGTAGAAGACGGAGAATTTGTCTGTATTGTAGGGCCGTCCGGCTGTGGAAAATCGACCCTGCTGAATATTGTCGCCGGACTTGATCAGCCCTCTTCCGGGGAGCTCTTTATCAATGGAAAAGCAATTACCCAAGCTGGCTCAGACCGCGTCATGATGTTTCAGGAGCACGCGCTTTATCCATGGCTCAACGTAATTGATAATGTAAAATTCGGCATGAAGCTTGCCGGGGTGTCAAAGGAGGAGCAGAACCGGCGCGCCGAGCGTTACCTGAAAATGGTGCGTCTCTGGGAATTCCGGGACTACCGGATCCATGAGATTTCGGGCGGAATGAAACAGCGGACTGCGCTTGCCCGGGCTTTGTGTCTGAACAGTCCGATTCTTTTGATGGATGAACCTTTTTCGGCGCTTGATAAGCAGACAACGAATAAGCTGCGCGCAGACCTGGAGCAGATCTGGGAGGAGACAAAAAAGACGATTCTCTTTGTGACGCACAGTGTGGAGGAAGCCGTGTTTCTCGCTGACCGGATTGTCATTTTGTCTGATAATCCCGGATGTATCAAGGATGTATATACCGTTGACTTGCAGCGTCCGCGCCAGATCGATTCTCCGGAATTTCTGGCAGCCCGTCATAAGATTTTATCCAGTGTCGAGAGGGAGGTGGAAAAGCTTGCAAAAGAAGAATACGACCAGTAAGAACACGCCAGGGAAAATTATTTCCTGTATCTGCTTCTATCTCCTGCTCATTCTTCTATGGCAGGTGATTTATACCGTTGGCACCGGGACGCTTGGCTGGTGGAAATCCTACGCGATGCCCTCTCCACTTGGCGTACTGCAGAGCCTGAGGAAGCTGATTCTCAATGGAACCCTCTTTCAGGCCGTAATTTACAGTCTGCGAAGAGTATTGATTGGCTTTTTGATTTCTCTTCTGATCGGTGCGATCCTGGGATTATTGATCTCCGCTTCTGCCTTTTTGAACCGCTGTCTGAAGCCACTGCTGAATGGATTCCAGTCACTGCCCAGCGTCTGCTGGGTGCCGTTTGCCATTCTCTGGTTTGGCCTCAAAGAATCCGCGGTACTATTCGTTGTCGTAATTGGTTCTACCTTTAGCGTAGCACTGGCGATCGAAAACGCAATTGCTTCTATCCCGCCCATCTATAAGCGGGCGGCAGCGACCATGGGCGCGAAACCGCTTCAGATGTATAAGGATATCATTTTTCCGGCAGCGTTGCCCGGCTTCCTCGCGGGACTGCGGCAGTCCTGGTCCTTTGCCTGGAGGGCACTGATGTCCGGCGAGGTCATGTCCTCTTACGTCGGCCTGGGCTATTCCCTGATGACTGGACGCGATATGGCGGATATCAACCAGGTAACCGCCGTGATGCTCGTCATTATCGTGATCGGCATTCTCATCGACCGATGCGTATTTTCTGTTTTAGAGCGGCGGGTATTGAAAAGCAGAGGGCTATAAAAAATTGTTTTAAAAACCATTGTTTATCGCCTTCTTCTATGCTATTATCAAAATAATGAACAGACAAAATTCACTGTATACAGGATGATATCGAAATTTATACCGTGGTTCATATGCTGCGGAGGAAGCCGGAGGAAAGGATATGGTGGAAACAATGACGAGAGACGAATTTAAAACGATCATGGAAATGGTACGAATGATCATACAGGGATCAGCGGATAAAGAAGAAGCCCTGAAAAAAATTAACAGCCTTACCATCTTAAAAGACAGTAAAAATGAAGAGGAAATCGGATAGGGAAACGCCCTTCTCCCCTATCCGCTGCGCCGAGCCGCGTCCAGCGTAAGCTGGAAAATTTCTTACGCGGCCCGTGTGCATAAAACGAAAGCGGGGCGGTAACAGCTCCGCTTTTGCAGAATATGTAGAAAGAAACATAAAAAACGAATGGGTGTGATTCAGTGAAAATTGTAGATTTTCTTGAAAACGAACGAATTCATGACCGTGTGTATCTTGGAAACGCAGGAATGAAACGCGCTTATCTTCACGATGGGATTGTCTGGATGGTAAAGTTTCCTCAAAGTACAAGAAATCTGGAAGGTAAACATCTGCCCTCTTATACGTCAAGCCCAATAAGTGAATATATTGGCTCTCAGATTTACGCATCTCTTAACATTCCAGTACACGAGACAGTTTTGGGCCGGTGTCAGGGAAAAATTGTTGTAGGTTGCAAGGATTTTGCCATTGACGCAAAACTGCTCGAATTTCATGGTATCAAGAATACTGTAGATGAAGAACTGATTTCCGGAAGCTTCGGTTCTTCCGCAAAGGGAGAAAGACTTAGTGATGTTCTAAGGGTCATTGACAATGCCGACGCTTTTTCTGGTCTTCGTTCTGCCGTGAAAGCACGCTTCTGGGATATGTTTGTGACAGATGCGTTTCTCTTGAATAATGATCGAAACAATGGGAATTGGGGATTACTGGCGGATCGATATACCGTCAGGATCGCCCCTGTATTTGATAATGGAAATTCTTTTTTCAACAAACGTAATCCATCGCTCACTGGACGCCGGATGGAATCCCCCACGCTTGTCGAACAAGATGCGCTAAAGGGACTGTCATTTTTTACAGATGACAATGACCATCATATTCATCCTTTCGACTACATTGCAGCTGGGGAAAATGAGGATTGTAACGCTGCAGTTCTGCGATTTGTCGAGCATCTGGATATGAAAAAAGTGATTGATATGATCGAAAATATCCCGGAGACAGCTTATGATCTATCGGTAATGCCATCGATTCAAAAAGCTTTTTACATTCAGTTGCTTGAAACAGCTTACGAAAAAGGCATTCGTCCGGTAGCTGAAAGGCTCATTTCCATAAAAAATTCGTAATAAAAATGGATGCGCAGGTATACTGTCTGCCTTCCATCCAATTTTAGACACTCAAGCCGCATAAGGATTTTACAGCTTATGCGGCCTGGCACAGTAAAAAATATGACAATTCTGCTTTTAAGACAAAAACAGCCAGAGACAAAACGGTTTTATTTCAAAACTACAGATGGAAACAGCCCCGCGTCCGTATGCGGAAGGAAACAGCTTGCCACAAATTCATCCATATAGGTTGGCTCGTTGCTAAGCTCCAGGTAAGTCATATTATGAGCTACCTCTGATACTTTTGTCTCTGCTTCTTTGGAAAGCAGGATTGCGTACGCGCCGGAGAGAGATGAATTTCCGATATAAGTGAATTTATCCATCTCGATATCCGGGAACATACCGATCGACACAGCGTTGCGCATATTGATACCGCTGCCGATTCCGCCCGCCACATACACATGGTCAATCATAGATACGTCAAAATCCAGTGACTGCAGCATCACGCGGATTGCGGAGAAGATCGCACCTTTTGCGCGGATGAAGCTGTCAATGTCCACTTCCGTGATTTCGATGTCTTTCACAGACGCAGCATCTTCTTTATAAGCCAGCACATAGCTTCCCATTCCGTACTGGTCATGGCGAATGCGCTTCCCTTCACGGACAAATTTCCCTTTAGGACTGATAATGCCGCAGCGATACAGCTCACTGATGACATCAATAATGCCGGAGCCGCAAAGTCCCACCGGCTTTTGTCCTTCATCTCCGACAATGGTAAACGCGGGTTCCATGGTATCCTTATCGATCACGCAGGCCTCGATCGCGCCGTCTGTCGCCCGCATTCCGCAGCTGATATCGCCGCCCTCGAACGCAGGACCCGCAGAACAGGCACAGCTCATCATGAAGTCCGAATTTCCAAAAACGAGCTCCCCATTTGTACCAAGGTCAATAAACAGAGACATTTCTTCTTTATTCCAGATTGTGCTTGCAAGTGTACCGGCCGTGATATCGCCACCGACATAGCTTCCGATGTTTGGCGAAATTAAAACAGATGCATGCGGGTAAAGATTCAATCCCAGATCACACGCCTGAACCGAATCTGTCTCAAAGAAAGTAGGAATGAACGGCTCCATACGAACCGGATCCGCATCTACACCAAGAAGCAGATGATTCATGGTCGTATTTCCGGCGATGCAGGCACGGTAAATCTGTTGAGGGAGAATTCCGATGGAAGCGCACATTTCTTTTATCATCGGGTTCAGAGTCTCTTTGATAATCGCATTCTGAAGCTTTTTGCGCCCGCCTTCCTTTTGCTGTTCGACAATACGGTTAATCACGTCCGCCCCATAGCGGATCTGGCCGTTTCCGGCAGAACCTTTTGCAAGAATTTCACCGGAAAGCATGTCGATCAGCACTGCTGAAACGGTTGTCGTTCCAATATCAATGGCCATCCCGCAAACCTTTGCGTCTTCATTTCCCGGAAGCACATCAAGCACATACACCTCATCTGCCTCTTCATCTGTCACGATACACTTCACGTCAAATGCAGATTTCCGCAGAATTTCTGCTAGCTTCTGTAATACAGCAAAAGAAAGCTTAGCCTTCGACACCCCACAGGCTGCCTCAACAGCCCAAATCAGACGCTCATTATCCGGCATGGTGTCATCCAGCGAAGGCTCCTCCATTGTCAGATTGATCACTTTAAAGTCATTTTCAAATTTGATTCCGGCATCCACAATATCTGCTTTGGTCTTTTCGAATATCTGCAATTCTTCCGCCGAACTCAGATCCGCAACTTTCATCCGACTGCGATACGCTGACGCAATGTCTGGTACAAGTACCTCCACGTCCGCACTGATTTTGCTCACACAGGCTAACCTCCATCCCTGCGCAAATTCCTCATCGGAGATATGCATGGTCTTTTTGGTATCCAGTTCTCCTCCGATCAACTTTACTCTGCATTTTCCGCAAGCTGCATTTCCATTGCATGGCGCATCAATGGCAACATTCATCTTCTTTGCCACATCCAGAAGACTTTCTCCCGCTAAAGCAAAGCCTTCGGCATCCTGGCCATGTTCAAACTTAAAAGTCACTTTAAACATAATCGTTTCTCCCATTATGTATTAACACTTCAGAGCAGCGTCAAAATGAAAAGACCGCCTGCTGATCTGAATCTGAACAAAAATGCCTTGAAAAAACATACCCAGGGGGTAACAAATACTTCCTGGGTATGGGTCCGTTTCATTATGATTCCATCCGCACGCAGCGACAGGCGGCATTGATTCTGCAGTGTTTTATCCGCCACAAAATCCCTGTGCTGCATTTGCGGAGGAAAGCTATATGCGTGTAGCCCTTTCAATGCTGTTCTGAACGGCTGTTCAGCATCAGATTTCCAGATAGGAATCCGCATACAGAGTGTTGCTCTTAAATACGTCGCAGGATTTAATGGTCTCCATCAGACGAAGGTCATTCGGGTTTACAATCGCGGAAGTAAGACCCTGCATCATAGCCATTGCTACGAGCGCAGAATCCATGATCGGGCGAATGTGCTTCGGCATACCATTGGAGTTATTGGAAAGACCGCCAGTTGAATTCAGCCCCATATCAGAGAGCATCTTGATAAACTCAAGGATCTCCATCTGCTTATCCTGCATACCCTTTACAACCAGGAAGAGCGGATCGAACCACATATCGGTCGGCTCCATGCCCAGCTCCATGCCTCTCTCAAGAAGCATCTGGCAATATCCCATACGCTCATCATTGTCTTTTGCAATGCCTTCGCCGTTGCAAAGAGCGATAACGATCGCATCGTTCGCAGCCGCAAGATCAATATTCTCGATTCTTCCGGAAGCATCCGCAGAGTTTACAATCGGTTTTCCTTTGGAGCGATTGTAAACAGAGATACCTGCTTCGATTGCTTTCTTATTGGATGTATCCAGCGCCAGAGGAACATTGTCAAAGTTGCTCTGAAGGAGCTGTACTGCCCACTTCATCAGATCCTCACCATCAGCCTCAGCAGGTCCGATGTTTACATCAAGGTAAACTGCGCCGGCATCAAGCTGCTGCTTTGCTCTTTTCAGAATCGGCTCCGGGTCTCTCTCAGTAAACGCTTTGTTGACTGCAGGAGCTGTGGTGGAAAGTCTCTCACCAATCGTTACAAATTTTGCCATGATGGTTCTCCTTTTTTATTATTTTGGTTAACAATTCAGAACAGCATCGAAATAAAAAGACATATGCTGTTCTGAACCGTCACTTTTTTTGTAATTATAATTCTTTCATGAACTTCACAAGCTGAACAGCCTCTCTCGGAGCAATGATGATCTCCCAGCCCGGAAGCTTCGCCTCAAGCTCGCCCTTTAATACGGCAACTTTGCCCGGAATAATCAGCTTCCTGGACTTCACTTTTCCTTCGATGTCCTGCTCTGCAAAGAATTTCGCGATCGTACCCGCTGAGAATTTTCCTGCAGCCCAGGAAGTCAGTACGGAAAGTCCGCCTGCATCGTTGATGATGAGGTTGCACGGTACACCGGAACGCTCCAGCTCACCGGATACCAGGAAGTAGGTCAGTGCAAAGTCTACCGTGGTCAGACATACCGAATTCTCATCCGCGCCGTTAAGCGGATAGATACCCGGCTCCACCTTCATTGGCTTCTGCGGGTCAGTAAAGAGGTTCTGTCTCAGACCATATACCGGGTTCGCTTCCGCATAGGTCATCTGATCAAGTACAATAATCGAACCGTACTTCATCGTGAACAGAGAAAGCAGAGCTGCCTGCAGGTGCTTATCTCCCTGGCTCAGGCGATCCAGACGAACGATCGACGGGTAGCCGCAGGTACGGTTGCCATCTTTGATCGCCGCTTTACGGAATTCAACCGCGATCTTATACGCTTCCTTGACGGAATTCACGCCGCAGTCAAAGATCAGATTCTTATTTCCAAGCGTTTCAAGAGCTGCCAGCGGATCATAAAGCTCATCAATAT
>JAJBUL010000305.1 GCA_020860365.1 Clostridiales bacterium
CGCGCTGCTCCAAAAAGCACTTCCGCCTCGCGGCATTCACGGGCAGCCTCGCGTGTCAGGGTTTCCGGAGTCCCCATGCCAATGCCAATACAACTGATGCAGCGTGAATTTTCATGTCCGGATCGTTCCATTATCGGGGATTCTTCCCCTGATTCATCTGGAAGCATTCTCCCTTGTCCTGCCGCAGATTTCCCTGCACCCGACTCCGGCTTATCTGCTTTCACTTTCCCTGTAACCGTATCCTGGCATTCAGCCTCCTGTTTATCTGCAACAGCATCTAATTTTCTCGAAATATCTTTCGACAGAGTATATTCCCCCGAAATCAGCGCATCCAGCCGCTCTTTCACTTCTTCCCATCCGCTTCCCGTCTCTTTTGGGCTGCGATTAATGACCGGCGTGACCTGCCACTGCCGGGCCGCCGCAATTTTTTCCGGGACGCCGCCGGTCGCTCCGGTCTCTTTTGTAACCAGAAATGCCGAACCTGCCTGGCGAAACATCGCCGCATTCATATCCGTAGAAAATGGTCCCTGCATGGCGCAGATCTGCCTTCCTTCCAGGCCGAGCGCACGGCAGGAAGAAACCACCTCCGCAGATGGAAGAACCCGCGCGAAGATACGGCTTTTGTCTGAAATCGCTTCTGTGAATACGTGCAGTTCCTTGCTGCCCGTAGTCAGGAAAATCCCGCCCTGCTGCGTTTCCAGATAATCAGCCGCTTCCCTGGCAGAATCTACGTAAACGGCTCCTGCTATCTCTCCTGTATTTTCTCGCGCAGGCTGCGTTTTTTCAACACAAGCTGATTCTGTCTTCCCTGCGTAATCCTGGAATGTTCCCCACATATCAGCTCTATCCAAAGCTTCCTGCTTTCCACCGCCTTTTTTTACTCTGATAACTTCATTATCACATCTTTCATTCTGTGTGCGAAGATACCGCAGATATTGCACATTTTCTCTCCGGCAGGCCTCCTGAATATTTTTTGAGACTTCTACCGCGTACGGATGCGTCGCATCCACGACCAGCGCATATTGCCCGTCCCGCAAAAAATCCCGCATCTGTTCCATGTCCAGCCTGCCCTGATGAATGTGACGCTCCGGCTGCGGTCGAAGCACTTCTTCTCCGTATTCCGTTGCCACACTGACGGTATGCGCAACGTGTTTTTCGCAGAGATAATCCGATACCTGACGTCCCTCAGCCGTGCCTCCAAAAATCAGTATATGAAAAGAATAATCTCCCTGCTTTCTTATATCCGGCATCTTCGAACCCCCATTTCACTTTCTGCAAACAGTCACTGCTTCCCAACGAAATCTTGTTTTCAGGCCACATCGCCTTCCGCATACTCAACAAGAATACCGGTGCGCGTCATTCCGTCGTCCTCATCCACATAATACGTGATCGTAACCTCATCTCCCACATCGAAAATCACCGCGTTCTGATCGTCCGCGGCGGAAACCGCATAGTAGTATCCTGTCCCGAAATAACTCTCGTCAAGAGAGAAATAGAAAATCGTATTTCCATCCACTACAACGGAACGAATCTCCGTGATCGTTCCCGTTACGGTGTCTGTCTCTGCTTCCACTGCCTCAATCGGATCTGAGACCTTTACCCCATTTTCAATCAGCAGTTCCTCATAATTTGCCTGGCACTCGGCCACGGAGCTGCCGGTCGTCGTGATCTGATAATCCTTCACATTGACCATTGCATACATTTTGACCAGATCCGCCGAATCCTTCAGAGACATAAAATACGTCGGCTCGTCTGAGATATTCAGCAGAATCGGGAACGTCGCCGTGTAGCCCAGATGCTGCACCGCGCCCTCCGCGGAAGACATCGCGGAATACTCTGTTGCGCCGGAAATGCTGTAATACCGCGACTCCTTTGTGCGCTGGTTCACGAGAATAAAGCCGACATTCGACTCGTCATTTCCCGCCGAAGTTACACCCGTATAAAGGTAGACATCGTCATTCATCGCGATATAATTATACCCGTCAGAGGTTGTCGTGACGCCCTTCTGCCCCAGCCAGGAATTGATCCAGCCATTGACCAGCGTCCCGTGATAATTGTACTGCTCCACCAGCAAGTCCGCGGAATACACCCGATCCACCCAGGTCGGGACCTCCTCATAGTACGTGCTCTCTCCGGTGATCGCATTTACAAGAACCGCGCCCTGCGTATCCTGGCCGCCAAACAGACCTATCGTATGAATGGTACGCGAGCACACCCACCAGGGCGTTCCATCCTCGTCGATTTCAAAATTCACATCGCCGAACATCATCGTCGGATAGCGGAAGCGCAGCAGACGATAAAGATTCCGACTGAAATGTTCGCCTGTCGAGTATTTCATCCCTTCATCCAGCTTCACCAGGCTCGCTTCCTGCGTCACCATGTTTACAATAATGTAGCCTGGCAAACCTTCTTCACGGTTGTTAAACCATTTGATGAGATTACCGTAAAGCAGCGGCGCCACACGCACCGGATTGTCCTGGTAATTGATCTGCGAATACTCCGCATCAGAGACTTCAAACTGCGACACCAGGCTGCTGTCCGTACTGCTTAAAGAACCCAACGCGCGGCTGCCCAGCTGCACACTCGAATCCTTATCCAGCATCGGAATCCGGTCATAGGAAATCTCCGCAACCTCTTCCGTAAAATCCCCCGTCTGCACATCCAGAAGATTGTAATAAGAGCTCGCATGAAAAATTTCAGACGAATAAAGCAGAGCCACAGCAGCCGCCACAACAAGCGCCAGCGCCAGAAGAAATGGTACCTTACAGCGCGCCCAGAATACGCCTGGCTCAAGAAAAATCTCCCGACGTGTCACACGCAGACCGGATGTAGCCAGCGTAACGAGAATAAAAATCACCAGCAATACGAAAAGGAATAACCAGAAATCCAGCGCCTTCAAATTGATCGGCGGCAGCATGACATAAAAATAAATACCTCCAAGAACCACCGTCACCAGCAGGCGTAAAATAAGATTGACCAGACTATTTGACTGCGATCTTCCATTCATAATTCTTTTCTCCCCTCCGCCGAATCCTCAGCGACATCCATATCAACACACACCTGATTTCAGCCGATACTACGTACTGTTGTATCCAATACTCATTTTCTCGGCTTTCCATCCCCGATTCAGAAAATCCCTGCATCTCACTCGCTTCCGTAATTCAGCGCTTCATGCTTCCACTCACTTGCGATATTCCGCTTAAACAGCCACACCGCCAGAATTGCCGTGAGCAGGTCGGAAACTGCCTGTGCCGCCAGAATCCCGTTATAGCCAATGGCAGCCGACAATGCCCAGAGTATTACGGCAAAAAACAGTCCCTGTCTGCCAAACGACAGCCAAAACGCCCCCATTGCCTTTCCGGCTGACTGGAAGGTGCTGGTCGAAACCAGAACGACTGCTACGAAAATCATTCCCGCAAGCTGCCAGCGAAGCATCGGAACGCCCAGACGGATCAGCTCCTGGTTTGTGGTAAATAATCCCAGCAACGGCCTTGCCACCGCGGCAAGAATTACAACCAGCACTGCCGCCAGCGCACATTCAAACTGGTAGCAGAAGGTCAGAATCTCCTTCAGCCGCCTGTGATTTTTCGCCCCATAATTATAGCCAATTAAAGGTTGTGCCCCGAACGCAAATCCGACAAGCACCAGCAGGGCAATCATATTGACCTTCATCGCGATTCCCATCGCCGCTACGCGGTCATTTCCATAAGGAAGCAGCTTTCGATTGGTCAGGGCGGTACACAGGCTTGCCATAAAATTCGTCACCGACGCCGGAATACCGATCGCCAGAATCTGTCGGATCTCCTCTGCCGTGATATACAGCCCCCTGGGGTTGATCGAAAGCTTTTTGCTTTTATGCGTCAGCACCCAGACATAATAGATATCCGTACAGATATTGCCGATGACCGTCGCGATGGCCGCTCCGGCTGCGCCAAGTCCAAGACCGAAAATGCAGATCGGATCGAGAATGATATTCACGACCGTTCCAAGAATGCTTCCGATCATGGAGCACTTCGCCAGGCCTTCCGTCCGCAGCTGATTGTTCGGCGTAAAGGTCAAGATAATAAACGGAGCGCCAAGCGCGATAAACATATAGTACGCAGACGCATAGGCAAGTGTGTCCGCATCCGCCCCCAGAAGATTCAGCAGCGGTGTCCGGAATACCAGTAGAAGCACTGCAACCACACATCCTCCCACCAGCGATCCGTAAAAGCAGAAAACACTGACTCTTTTCCCGTCCTCATCCTTTTTCTGTCCGAACAATCTGGAGATCACCGAGCTTCCGCCAAGCCCCAGAATATCCCCCAGTGCAATCAGACAGGTAAACACAGGCGAACAAAGCGAAATACCGGCAACCAGGTTCGTATTCCCCGTCCGCGCGATAAAAAACGTATCCACCATATTGTAGAGCAGGGAGACCACCATACCCATTACAACCGGCAGCGCAAGACTGAAAAAAGCCTTATGCACGGGAGTTTTTTCAAAAATTTCATTTTCCATTGTGCGTTATCCCTCAATAACATCCTCTATATCATAAATTACGATCATTGTTTTTCGAAGCTTTTCCGAGCGATTTGTTTCAGATGCGGTATCCGCGCGGCGTTACCATCCGCCCGTTCATCTCTTTTGTCTGTGAGTTTCCGATAAATACCGTTGTAAACATATTCACCGGCGCTGTACGCAACTCCTCCAGTGTATACAACATAGCTGCTTCCCCCTCGCGGCCGATGTTTTCCACCGTACCGCAGAGCCGCTCCGGCGGCAGCACACGCAGCAAAATCTCGCAGGCCCGCGCCAGATAGTCCGGGCGTCCCTTGCTTGCCGGATTATAAATGCAGATGCAGAAATCCGCCTCCGCCGCCAGCTTAAGTCGCTTCTCAATCTTCTCCCATGGCGTCAGCCGGTCGCTTAAGCTGATCACAGCAAAGTCATGCGTCAGCGGAGCGCCAAGCACCGCGCCGCCGCTCAGTGCGGCGGTCACACCTGGAATCACTTCTACCTCAATCTCCGGCCAGGCCGCCCCGATTTCCAGCATCAGACCGCTCATGCCATAAACTCCGGCGTCGCCGCTGCACACCATGACGACCCTCTTCCCTTTCGCTGCTTCCTCAAATGCCATCTCACAGCGCCGCGCCTCCTGTGTCATCGGCGTCGTCAGAAATTCCTTATCCGGATATGTCTCCCGCAGAAGATTGACGTATACCGTATACCCGATAATCGTATCGCAGTCGGCCAGAACATCCGCCGCCCGCTGACACATCAGACCTGTATCTCCCGGGCCCATTCCCGCAACATATAATTTATTTTTCATACCTCCTCCTTTCATCAATCACAAGTATACAAAAACCAAATTTACAGCAAAACAGAGTATTTATTCCGCAATACTATATATTACAATCCTGTTTTCATCTTTCAAATATGTGCCTTCAAAACCGCACCTTCCACTTCCGCTCGGCCAGCGCAACGGTCACCCCATTCTCTGCCTGTTTTTTCAGAATCAGACGACCGCCCTCGCCAGCCATGTACAATGCCGCGCGCTCACAGACATTATCCACTCCGGTCACCTGACTGACAAATGTCGAACGCGAAAACTCCCCTTTGACGTCTGCCAGTGTCTCCGCCGAATATGTTTCAAAGCGCAGATTTCTTTTCCCGCAAAATTCCAGCAATCCCGGTTCTTCCTTTTTCAGATCAATAGACGCTACGCCTGCACAGTCCGCAAAAGAAAGCCCCAAGCCAGCCAACGCCGACTCTGCGTACTGCGCAATCTCCGTCTCCGTCTTTCCCTTCCGACAGCCGATTCCGATGATATAGGATTTCGGATAGAGATCCAGAATCACCGGCGATAAAACAGGCACGCGTAGAGTTAATTCCGTTCCTGCCTGATTCCAACCGACACCCTCTGCATTCTCCACAGTGTAAAAAGAGAACTCACACGAAGGCACCCCGACACAAATCAAGGCGCTGATCTCTGGAATTGTATTGCCCTGCTCGGGATCGTCCCTTTGATTTACCTTTCGATCGTCTATTTTCAGCAAAAACAGTTCCGGCGGCACACAGCCTTCTATCTCCCCTTCACAATAAACCCCGACCCGTTCCCCGCGCAGAATCGCCGCGGAAACTTCTTTTGCAGCATGCATATCCCGAATGCGCAGATGATTGTCAGACGCGAATACATCCACCGCAAATTTTCCATTTACATCTGTCGCGGTCGTAATAACAGGCGTCGCTCCCAAAATCGCCGCCGCGCGCTCCGCCAGCCGGTTCGCCCCTCCAATATGTCCGGACAGCAGGGAAATCACGAATTGGCCCGCCTCATCCATCACGTCCACTGCCGGATCTGTGGTTTTGCTCTTTAAAAACGGCGCAATCATGCGCACCGCAATTCCACAGGCACCCACAAAAATAATCCCGTCCGCGCCAGACGCAAACAAACGGCCGCACCAGTCTTTCAAGCCACGGTCATAGCGAATAATCTCATATTCTTTTCTAAATGCCCCGGCGAGTCTATCGGCCACCTGACCGCCCCGGGCGGTAAAACTTGCGATTCCGAGCTGCTTCATCCTGTTTCCTTTCAAAAATCACTTACAAGTGATTTTTTCTTCTATTTCGCCGTCCCCTTCCGGAACTCTGTTGTAAACGCCGGGTGATACAGCTCCGAGCGCTGGTACCCCGCCTGCGCGACTGTGTCACCGACAATAATCAGTGCTGTTTTTGTGACATTGTTCTCTTTCGCGCACTGCGCCAGCGTGGAGACGGTACAGATATAGCTGCGCTCATCCGGCCAGGTTGCCTTGTATACAATCGCTGCCGGGGTATCCGCCCGGTAGCCGCCTGCCAGCAGACGCTCGCTCAATTGCTCCAGCATTCCGGTACTCAGGAAAATCACCATCGTCGCTCCGTGGGTCGCCAGTGAAGCGATCTCTTCCCTCTCCGGCACCGGTGTCCGTCCCGCCATCCGCGTGATGATCACCGTCTGGGAAATCCCCGGCAGCGTATATTCCATATTCAGAGCCGAAGCCGCCCCGCAGAACGAGCTCACACCCGGACAATAATCATAGGCGATCCCTGCCTCATCCAGCAGATCCATCTGCTCGCGGATCGCCCCATACACACAGGGATCGCCCGTATGCAGCCGAACGGTCGTCAGACCCTTCTCCTCTGCGTCCCGGATTACAGCAAAGACCTCTTCCAGAGTCATCTTCGCACTGTCATAAACCGTACATTCCTCTTTTTTATAATCCAACAGCTCCGGGTTCACCAAAGAGCCGGCATAGATAATCACATCCGCCTCAGTGAGCAGATGGCTGCCCCGCACAGTAATCAGATCCACCGCGCCGCTGCCGGCACCTACAAAATGTACCATCTTATTCTTCCCTTCTTTCGCGTCCTTTTTCTCATTTCCTTTATAAATAGCCTTTTGGGCTCTCGTTGCTACAGATATTTATCAGAATTTGCTAACACAGCTTTCGATAAGCTTATTTATGTGTTCTTATGATCCTTCGCAATGATCAGAGAATAATATCCCGCATCATCCGGTATCTCCTCAACACTGCGGTATACCTTTTCTCCCGGCATTCCGCAGTTCTCTACCATCAGAACCTCCCGGCCGCTCTTTTGCAGCTTCTCCTTTACCTGCCCCATCTTTTTCCCGGTTTTCATCAGCACATAGGTGCCCGGCTGATCCAACTCCTGCTCCAGTTGGTGCACAGCGGGCATCACATGGATAGGCTCGTTCCATTCCGCCAGAGGCACATTGACACGCGCCGCCGCCGCGCAGAAGGACGGAATCCCGCTGACCATCTCTGTGCGGTATCCGCGCACGGAAATTCTTTTTTCTATATACAAATAAGTAGAATACACTGTCGGATCCCCCAGGGTGAGGAAGATCACATTCTCTCCTTTTTTCAGATAGACCTCTATCTCATCTGCTGCCTTATCATGACTGCGGTCGCGCAGCGCACGGTCATGCGTCATCGGCATATCCAGGGACAGCAATTGTTTTTCGGACAGCTCCGGCACCGCCTGTACCGCAATCTGATACGCCATCGTCTCGTGCGCATTCTCGCCCGGCAGGGCGATCACCTCATTCTCCCGGATCAGGCGCGCGGCCTTGATCGTCATAAGCTCCGGATCGCCAGGTCCGACGCCCACACCATATAAAATACCAATCATATGAATCCCTCACATTATTAAAATGTCATGAAATGTATAAATCGCTTTATCTTACCACACATTTGCAGCATCAGCAACCAAAAACAGACATCCAAAATAAAATTTTCGACCAGAGTTTTCGGAGTCAATATCAAAAAAGCATGCACTCCGGTGTAAGCACTGATAATCTGGTAGTTAACCTGCTGTAGGTTATCATTGTCTTTGTGGATGAGGTACAAGGCAGATCATTTGTTTTAAAGAACCGGTTGATTCTCTTACAATAGAAATGTTATCAACCACTTCTTCAGTCACATAATAAAACGTCCCCAGTTGAAGTATTTCAAAATCTGCAAAAGTCGGTTTTTCCCATCGCTGACCTCCTGTGCTATTTTTCCTTCCGGTGCAATCGATGTATCAACATCAATCACAAAGCACTTTCCATGATAGGAAATGCCTCCGTCATATTCCAGTATTTCTACGCCCGTCTCAAGAATCTCTACTTTATTCAAATCATAATCCGAAGCGCCGAATAGGTTCCCATCATTCGCAACAGAATTGGTCATCATCAACTAATTCGCAGTCCGGATGCATTTCGCAGAGTTTAATGATGTCTTTCTTCCGCACGGTCGGCTCGCCGCCCGTGTAGATGTACATATAGACACCGATCTCTTTCCCCTGGCGGATGATGGAATCAATCTCCTCCAGCGTCAGGTTCAGCTGATGCAACTGAATCATGATGCCAGGAGTATCCATGCAAACGCGAACAACAATTGTAGCAGCATGTTTACTAACACCCTGAAACCGAATATTCAAGCAACAATTTCTCATATCTGTTGCATTTTCGAAATTTTCTCTTGTTTTTTTGCAACACAGGTTGTACACTGTGTCCCGAACAGTCCAAGACCCCAGGGTCTTGGACTCTCGCGGCATCTGCACTCCGTTCCGGTCGGCGAATATCCCGCATTTTATGCGGGATGCCACCCGGCGAGGGCTAAACGAACGTCCACCGGGTCTACGCTTCGCTCCGGTCGGTCCTAAACGTGTGCCACTGGCACACAGGACCGTTCAGCGCCGCCAAATATCCGTGCAAGCTATGCCATAAGGGGTACCGGCTTGCCGGTGGATTCCTTATGGCTCCGGCTACTTGGCTCGTTGCTCCGCGGAAGTAAAGAAAGGAAAGCCTACAATGAAGGAGAAAACTGAAAAAACGAATATAAAAGAAAAAAATATATCAAAGCCACAAACGCGACCCGTGATTCCTTTGTCAATGCGTTTTTTATGCTGGCCCACCAGAAAAAAATCTATCAGATTTCCATCCATGAGATCACGGATATCGCCGGATACAACCGCGCTACCTTCTATCGGTATTTTGCGGATATTTACGGCCTGATCGAATTTGCAGAGGATGAATTCCTGCGGGATATGCGCAAAGCCATCGAAGAAAAATGCGGGGAAAGTCAGGTCGGGGAACACCAGTTTTTTAAGATCATGATCCAGTGTTTCCGCAAAAATAAATACCGGGTATCCGTCCTGCTCTCCGAAGAAAACCGGTCCCATTTTTTAAGAAGGATCAATGAAAACATAGCGAAAAACCTCAATCGCCCGGATCTGAATACCCCGCAAAAAAAGACAATCCGGGATATCTACTTCTTTGGGATTTTCCACGCGATCTCCATCAACCTTCAGAGCCGGGATGCCCTGAGTGATGAAGACCTGCTGGACATCATCCAGGAGCTGTTCGATAAGTGGTACCGGCCGGAAATGGGATTTATTGAATAGAAAAACTCAATGTGCGATTCTATTGCGCGGCTTCCATACAGCCGCAGACAAGCAATCAAGGGAGATGATACCCATGAATGAAATGACGTTAAGCAATCTCGAACAGAGTTTAAAGCAGATTTATACTCAATACCCACAGTCAGGCTGGACAACACCTGTGGAAGAAAAAGAATTTCAGCGTGACATGCAGCAGCATGGAATCAATCTTAACAGCCTGTTTCCGGAACCTCTTTCCGCATATCTGTCTGAGGAGCATTTTATTCCTGACGATAGAGACGTTGCCGTTCTGCGCCATTACCGCTACCTCCCTGCCTTTTTTCATACACATGGTTTCTTTGAAATCACCTATGTCTTCGAGGGAGAGTGCACCAACTACTTCACAGATACTTCCCTCCGCATGCAGATCGGAGACCTCTGTCTGATTGCTCCAGAAACAAAGCATGCCATCAGTGCAGTCACCGATGATTGTGTGATCCTCAACCTGCTCATCCGGGCCAGTACCTTTGACACTGCTTTCTTTGACCTGCTTTCCGGGCGGGATGTTCTCACCGCATTTTTTACAACGGCTCTGTATGGAAACCATGAAAACGCTGCTCTCTTCTTTCCCACCGGGAATGATACCGCACTGAAGGATTTTATCTCTTACGCATACCAGGAGTATCAGAACGAATCCAGATATTTCCAGCGAATGATGAACAACCTTATCCATGCCATCTGTATCCTTCTGCTCCGCAACCATGAAAAAGATGTTGTCATCCTTTCCGGCACCGGAGATTCCATGGATGAGAACCTCATCTATATCCTTAATTACATTCAGGCCAATTACAGCCATATTACATTATCCGATCTTGCCGGATTCTTCCACTACAGTGAACGGCATATGTCCAGACTGATTAAGGAAAACACTGGCAAACGCTTCTCCGATCTGGTGCGTGACCTGAAGCTGAGCAAAGCCGCCGACCTGTTAAAAAATCTGGGACTGACAATTGCTGAAATTGTAGAGCAAATCGGTTATTCTGATATCAGCGGATTCTATCGCGCTTTCAAACGTAAATATGAAATCACACCCGTCGAATATCGAAGCAGACTGCAGTTGTAATTGTGACCGTTTTTTCCACCCTGTCTTGTCCCCGCAGGCTAATGCTTTCCAGCGCCTGATATGCTATCGTTGCAGTCAAATATTCGTGCACGCTATGCCATAAGGGACGCTGAGTGCCTGTGGCATCTTTGCGGGAATAATGGCAGTAAGGCTGCGAATTATATTTAGCAGTATTATTCGAGTTGCTAAAGGATATGTATCATAAAATACTGGGAGGATATCATGATGAATTTAGGATGTGGCCTGTTTGGTCTGGCTTCCGAACTGGAAAATAATTTTGAAAATACCCTGAAAGAACTGGCAGGAAACGGTTTTACCGCTGTAGAACCACTCTACGCATTCCGAAACGATCCCGCTCTGGCTCCAGACAGTCCGCTGCCCTCTTTTTTAAGAGCTATTCTGTGGGATGAACAAAAGGTTGATACATGTTTGCCCATACTGAAAGCAATGGGGCTCGCCATTTCTTCCATGCATGTCGGACTTGCATCCGGTATAAAGCTGGAAGACGCTCTTTCTGAGCTGATTTCCTTTTCAGACAAAACCGGAATCCGTTATTATATGACCAGCCTGGAATTTGATACGCTTGAGAAATGCAATGCCGCCGCAGATCTGTTAAATCGCGCAAACCAGATTTTAAATCCGCACGGTATTTCTCTGGGCTACCACAACCACTATATGGAATTTAAGAAAATTACTATAGAGGGGAAACAATGTACCTTGATGGATCATTTTCTTTCCCGCACATCCCATAATGTCAAACTGCAGCTGGACACCGGATGGCAAATGTACGGCGGGGACGATGTGATTGCTTTTATGCAAACATATCAGAATCGGATTTTCTCTGTTCATCTAAAGGATTTCGCTGTCGGCTATGAACATATGGCACAAAATGATTCTTTTGCTGCAATCGGATATGGGGCTTTGCCAACCAGGGAAATCCTGGCTATGGTTCCCAGGCTGCCTTTATTTGAACATGGATTAATGATTGACCAGGATCATGCTGAAACCGGTCATTCCCTGATGGAGGATTTAAAAACAGGAGCAGCTTTTTTGAAACAGCTGACATATTAACGCTGCAATCGGACAGGAAACCCTATCCGCAAAGCGCCTTATCCGGCTCTGTGCATAATCTCCTGCTCAGGTTCACAATCGAGCAGGAGATATCCAACCAAAGTAAAACGACTTACGTCGTTTACGATATATTTTACTACAACGCAAGCTCTCGCTGTAAACAGGCAAGCGCATCACGGATTCGTTTTTCATGATCGTCATGCCCCACGTATTCAATAACCAAGGTTCCCTCATAGCCGAATTCACGAAGGCATTCGCCAATCTCTCCAAAATTCACAATTCCTTCTCCATGCATACAGCCGGCAATCACTCTTCCATCAATGTCCAGATCCCCCGAATGTCCCGCTTCCGGATACGCCATATCCTTCAAATGAACATGGCATATTCTGTTTTGAAAGGCTTTCAGATATGTAATCGGTGAATCATGCATCAAAATCATGTTCCCGCTGTCATATGTTAAATACAACTCCGGTATGGCATCCAGCAATACCTTTGTATCAGCTGTGTTACAAAGCGGCAATCGGATATCTGGTGTGTCTTCTACCGATATCATAATTCCTCTTCTGCGGCCATATTCAGCGATTGGCCTGATATTCCGAATCAGCGCCTCAGCCAATTCTGACCTGCTGTGCTCTTCTATGTCTTCCTGTGCGATCAAAGCAAGCATCAGGTTATCTGTGCCAAGAGGCACCGCATCATCAATACGTCTTTTCGCCAGCGCAATGATACCTTCCGCCCGATCCGGATTTGTGCTTGCATATTGATCAAGATGGACGAATCCCCCAACCTCCAGGTGATTCTTTTTTAACTGTTTCTTTATCTCCTCCAGTCCAAAAAGATCTTCTTCAATGCTTGTGATCTCAACTGCCGGAATCCCCAACCGTGCAATCATCTCCAGCATATCCGCATATTTCAGGGTTATTTCTTCCTTCCCGCTGCCTTTCTGATACTCCATCAGCAGATCAATCACCATCGTTGTTGTCATCAGGCTAAACTTCATGGTTACTTCTCCTCCTGGATCATATTCTAATATAAAAATATATTACCCGACCATGTTTTAATCAAGTCCATGTCTTAATCCATCACCACTTCCAGAATTTCCAGACTTTCCGCTTCTTCCACGTGCATTTTCAGCTCATATTCTCCAGCCTCTGCACAAATCTGATCTTCCATCTGTATTCCATTCTCCACACGAATCTCCCCGGCCGCCATACCGTTTAGCAGAATGGTCAGTCTGCCGCTGCCGGATGCTTTTACAACCGTGCGATGATATCCATCTTCACTCCTTACATAGCGAAAAATGATTTCATCGCCCGCCTGGATATTCGTCAGCTTCTCCGGATACTGTTTCCTCGTTGCCTCATCCGTGTTCACGTCAATGTAAACCTTTCCGGAAAGGCCGCAGGCCTGGTATCCCATGATCGGCTCACCTGGCGCGAACGGATCGCCGACCCCCTGAGATGTCATCTTCACTTCCGGGATTGTTCCATCCGGTAATATTGTGATTTTTTCGATACACAGCCTGCGATGTTGCTCCATTTGGCGGCTGCACCGATGATAAAAAACATACCACTGACCATTCATGCATTCAATCGAACCATGGTTATTCCAGCTTTTCGGATCGCATCCATCATTGTCAATGATAATTCCCTGATAGCTGAAAGGTCCCATGGGAGATTTCCCTGTGGAATATCCCAGCGCCGTTGGCTTTCCCCGTTCCATATCCGCATAGAGATAATAGTAGGTATCGCCTATCTTCCTCATAGAGGATCCCTCGTGAAAATAATGTGCCTCCTCAGTTACCAGATTATCCACAATATCTTCTCTGTTAAAGGATATTAAATCAGCATTGAGTTTAACCCCATGGGAAAACAGCTGTCCCCAGTAAAGGTACGCCTGTCCATCGTCATCTACAAATACAGCCGGGTCTATCCCCCCCCGCAGGGAAGCTGCACCGGGTCTGTAAAAGGTCCTTCCGGGCGGTCAGAAACAGCCACTCCCTCGCTGTCATCCGGCATGCAGAAATACAGGTAGTATTTTCCATCCTTCTCTGTACAGTCCGGTGCAAACAGAAGTGCCGGCTTCTCGCCCTCATCCTCTTTCTCAAACTTCTCCTTCATGTCGTCCCCATCCGCCGCCATTTCTGCAAGCATTTTCCGGATAAATGGCGTAGGGTGGCTCCAGTCAATTCCCGGATATTTTGGCGCGTCCGGATTGTTGAACCATGGAATCTGTTTTCCATTCAAAGCTTCGTCATGAATGGTCCAGTGCTCCATATCCGCCGAAGACACTACGAAGTATTTCTCGCTACAATATACATCCTCGCGATCATCATAGCTTCCGTACACATACAACCTGCCATCCGGCATCACATGAGCCTCGCTGTCCGGGATGTGATGCTCTAATGGCAAAATCGGATTCCTTTTATTTTGATAGTTCTGCATATTTCTCTCCTCTCCAGTCTTTTTCTGGCGATATTGGCAGACTGTATTACGATCCTTCCTGCATCCGCACGGCTGCTCTGCCAATTGCACCATGCCAGGGATCTGTTCCGAAATATCTTGTGCGTCCTGCACCACCTGATACGCGATTCGCAAACGATAAAAAATTTTCAGCGCGGTGCTTGCATTCGTTTCAATTCCCAAACGGTTCCCCGTATTCTATATAAACATATTGAAATTATACCAGAAAACAAGGTAAAACAACAGTTGCGACATCTGACATTTCTTCTGGTTACAACAGACAAAATCTTAAAAACCGCCATTCCGCCTCCGGCGGTCTGACGGTTTTTGCTTGTTGGGGCGTTCTCCGCTGCCGCTCCAGTCGGTGAATATCCCACACTTCGTGTGGGATGCCCACGCCCCACAATCGAAGATTGGGGAATATCCCGCACGAAGTGTGGGATGCCACCCGGCGAGGGGCTAAACCCGGCGAGGGCTAAACGAGCGCCACTGGCGCTCAGCGCCCTGGTATCATCCCATATTTGCGAAGCGTTCTACGGCTTTCGTGAAATCAGCAATCGTTTTGTCTGCGTCTCCGTGTTCAATCCCGTCACGCACACAATGCTGAATGTGTCCTTCAAGGACAACTTTCCCGCATCCATGCAAGGCGGATTTCGCCGCATTGATCTGAGCCAGAATATCTTCACAGGGAATATCCTCATCTATCATACGGTCAATAGCCTGCACCTGCCCGATTATTTTTTTCAGTCTGCGATGCAGATTTTCTGCGTCCATACACTGTTTCATGTTCGTTCCTCCTCGTATACGTAAGGGTGTATGTGTACATGATATAGCATTTAGGATAGTTTGTCAATCGACCGTCAAAAAGCCAAACCTTCATCTTCTCAGATATTTTCCACAGGAATTCTTAAAATACAGACGATAATTGTGCGTTTGGGTAATTTAGAACCGTTACATCTCTTTTCTGTTTTCTCCTGCTCTATATATCGCAATCTCTGCTCGCATCTTCCACATCCTATGCACAGACTGGCGTAGCTTGGTTTATCATTCATCAGGGTTCCCATGTAATACTGAATCAGTCCCTGGCTTTTGCTGATGGAGTAATGTGTATTGTAAGTGGTAAAGCAGGCCGGGCGCGGCGGTATCCGCAATCCGAACATTATCATCCAGCTGTTCCTGTTCATTCATGCCGCTTAAGACTACTGTGACCTCCGGCTGGATATAAAGCCAGCGGAATCCCAGGCAGCCGCAGAAATGTCCGGATTCGTCTGCCGGCTTTCGTGTTATCGGTGCTTTCAGCTGCGCAGTTCTTATCAGACATCACGTTTCATTTTCCTCTTCATTTCCATTGCCGCCTACATGAAATCTGGAATGCGTCATATCCGCCAGCCGGATATTCGGATTCTGGTAGCGCCTGCGTTTTTCCGGCACATTAGGATGACGGATGGCATGGTTCGGGCACCACATGATGCAGGCCATGCACTGCTGGCAGTCATGCCCCCAGACCACTCCGTCTTCCGTCAGAAGGATGTTTTCGTTCTTACACAGTTTCTCACAGGTACCGCATTTTGTACAGGCTTCTGTTGTGTAAAAACCGCCTTCTGTCGAATCGCGATCAACTCCCAGCCAGCCGTTAAAGGTTTTCGATACCCAGGAAAGTGCCCTGCGGTTGAGTCCTTTCCGGTTCTTTGTCGGCTGGTCTGTTTTTATCTTCTCCACGATTCTCGCGGATGCTTTCCTCTCATGCCGCAGATAGATGCGGACAATCCAGTCCGGCATCGGTGAAAAACCTACGATATGGTTGGGCGGCATCGGCAGCATGAACGTCTGAACCGGATAATCTGTTTTGGGCTGCAGAATCGCTTTCAGGTCAATACAGACATAACCGTCATAGCCGCCGCAGGTCGCAATGATAAATACCTTATGCGACCGGGAGAGCATAAGCTTTTCGCAGACCTCCCTCACGATCCGCGGCGGACGGACGAACCACGTCGCAGTCACAATACCAACCCGCGCATAATCCGCAGGAACTTTTTCATTGTCACGCAGCTTATATACTGACACAATGTCCGTGTTTCCCAGCTTCCTGCCAACATGCTTTGCCACGGAGAGGCTGTTGCCGGAGCCGGAATAATAGTAAATAATGTTCTTATCCGCCATGTTTTTTCCTCCATCTTACTTTTTCCAGAACGAGGGGTACTTTTCATAATACTTGGCATCCGCAAATGCAAACGCGCCTTTTTCCTGTTTCGCGACCCATTTTTTCAATGGCGTTTCTGTCAGGACAATGCAGATCATCATCATGATCACAAACAAAACCAGCGCCCAGAGCCAGTCCTTCCCGGTCACATGCTCCAGATGAGCGGCGACGTAGACGTCGGCCGGAAGGAACATCATCCAGGAAGTCGCAAATCCAGGGTGATAAATCGTCTTTTTTCCATCCTTCCGCAGCCAGAAATACGTGAGGATACCGCCGCCGGTGTGCGCGCACACCTCGATAAAGCTCAGCAGCATCATGCAAAGGGCTACCGCATTTGACAATCCGGTGAAAAAGGTGCACAGGAAAAGATAGATCAGCGGAATCCACTGCAGACCGACATTTGTGATCATATCCGTCAGGCGGCTCATGGGGAACCGGTCAAGCTGCTGTTTGTTCTTTTCCTTTGATCCCAGCAGAACATTATAAAAAATGTGCAGCCCGCCCGGGAACTTCCACTCTTCCAGAACATGGAACGGCATGATGAACGCAACAAAGACCGCTCCCTGCGCCCCCAGCGGCATACTGTCCCAGAAAATCGCGGACAGTACTGCAGTGACCACACCAGTCGCGCAGATGAAAATAATCCAGTTGATATCACACCATTTATCCAGCTTCTTTACCATAGTTATTTGCCCTCCTTCACTGTTTTTGCAGCCTTCTCGGCCTTTCTTTTCTCCCAAAGCTCCATGACATGTTCTTTGCCGTAGCCGTACAGCTCCCGGTCTTCGAACGGATACGGTGATTCTTTATCCTTCATGACCAGAAGCGGAGCGATAAAGGTAAGAAGCAGAATCAGGATTGATCCCGGGATTCCCCACCAGAGCTGCCCGGCTTTTCCGGCATATTCGTGCAGACATACCAGATGTAATAGATCGCCACCGGGGTCTGCAAAAATGCCGTAGAGGCCAGACCCGGATTGTACTTGCTCCCCAGCCGTACATTCATGGCGATTCCATGCCCGGGAAGCTGCCAGACCCCGGCCAGAACCTGACACGCGCCATCCAGATCAAATTCGGGAAACAGATCGGAATGAGGTAACTCAGATAACAGAAAATGACATTGCTCAGAAAGCTCTGTCTGGCATTCAGCGGATAGCGCTCCGGATGCTCCGTCTCACCCAGACCTGCCATGTTGGAAATCATGGGAAACCCTCCGGGAAACGCGTATTCCTCAAACTGATGCATCAGCATACCCATCCAGCTGAAAATCAGGATAATCCGCAGTTTCGCGCCAAAAACTCATTACCATTCCTCCCTCGTAATATCCTGCACCATCTACCGTCTGCAGTGCATGATGCAGCCCGCGGGGTGTAGATATTTTTCTTTGGTTTTTGAAACCGCGACATAAAAGCAGGTAA
>JAJBUL010000064.1 GCA_020860365.1 Clostridiales bacterium
GTCACATCCTGATCCAGCGGTTTCACTTCCATCCGCTGCGCAATCCAGTGCAGGTGCTTCAGAGAAACGACCCGATACGAAGCAAACGACACACGCTTGCCTGCCGGAGACGTCCAGATGACACTCCGTTTCAGCTCGCCAGTCTTCACATTCAGTTCTCTGGTGTAGTCTTCCATGCTGCCGACGCTCAGATCAAACGGCTCCCCGTCGATGGACAGTTCAATCGCCATCATATCCGCCGCGTTCGGCAGCTCGGTTACTTCATTTTCATCAAATTTATTAAAGGTTCCTGCTACAAAGGTGCCTCTGGTCTCCCGCAGGTAGCGCTCTTCTGTCGCGCTGCGGATGCCGATATAACCATTTCCGAGGCTCATAATCGCCTCGCATTTTCCCAGCGCCAGCGGCTGGAAAGAATCCTCCCGGATGATCCAGTCAGACACTTTGCTGTAATCCATTCCCATCGTTTGATACCCCTCAATATTTTTTATGCAGGCCAGCCTTATGCTTCGCCTGTTCCATACACCTTCATCAGTTCTTCCTTGAGAATGAAAATACTGCCCTTCCCATACCGCACCCGGCACAAAAGCGGTGCTCTCGGATCCATATCCACAAACGGATGGTTCAGTTTATCCTCAATCGCGGCGGTTCCCGCAAAGACAGCGTCCACCAGGCCGATGTAATCGTCCAGATAGCTCTTGGCGATCGGATAGCCATTGTGGTTGGGCAAAAGCCAGTCATACGCATCGCTCAAACCTTTCAGTCGCTGCGCGTTTGCACGGAAATTCATCAGGCGTTCCCGCACCTCATAAGGCGCGTCCGGATTGTTGGAATTATCATACATCATCACCTGAGCTGCCTCAAAGTCATCGCCGCAGAACAGCATACGCTCCTTCCGATCCAGGAAAAACAGGCTGCTGTTGCAGTGTGCCGGCTTCGCTTCGAGTACCTCAATCGTCCGTCCGCCAAGCTCGATCACATCCCCATCCTTCAATAAAATCTTCTTATAATCCGGATGTGGAAGCGCTTCAATCGGGAATGGGCCTGACCCCGGCGCGGTAACCGACGGCTCATCTACCTTGTAATTCCAGCTCATCATCACTTCCTCAAACTCGCCGTTTCCGGCTGCGTGATCCGGATGGAAATGGGTATTCACTACAAGCAGCGGCTTGTCCGTCAGCTTCTCCACAAACGCACGCAGATTTCCCACGGCATAGCCGGTATCGATCAGGAGCGCTTTCTCCTCACCCTCCAGCAGATACATATTTTCGGATCCATTCATAAAATTCAGAAACCAGGTTCCCTCTTTTGCCTCCCAGGCTACATAATTACCAAAAATCATTTCCAAAGGCATTTCATCCATGGATTTTTCCTCCTCATTAAAATTTTGCGCCCCAGATTCCGCAGAATGGATCGACTGGATTGACGCCCTTGAATTCCGATCTGCCCATGATCTTGTCCACAACTGCATCAATCACTTCTTCCGTCGGCGTATAGGCATTGATAAAGGTTTTTACCATCGGCGCGTCTACCAGGTGATACGGATTCGCGATGGAGATAAACATCGCCGGTACGTCATTTAAGAACCACGGCGCATCCGCCGCCATCAGATGTACCCAGTCAATCCGGCGCACGGACTGGTTGCTGGCCGTGTCGATGCAGGCCACATAGACCGCCAGGTCAAATTTACTCTTGATATCCTCAACGCCGCCCTCGAACATTTCGTAGAAATCCAGATTGCCATAGTCGAAAAGCGATACCTCAAAACCCTCCTTTTCCAGCTTCGCTTTGATACTCCCGGCAGCTCCCTCGCCATCCTTAAATCCGCCGCCTACGCGGTCTTCCAGCAGATACAGGCGGATTTTCTTATATTTTTCCGGAGAGATCGGCAGAAGGGACTGCGTATCCTTTACAAGGGTCACAGCCTCATCCGCGCACTCCCTGGTCTGTTTTTTATGCTCTTCGCAGCCAACGACTGCCAGCGCTTCCTCACCAGGAACCAGGGTCCCGGCTGCTTTCTTCGCCGGAAGTCCCATTGCAGCCTTCATTGCCAGAGTTCTTGTCACAGCCTCCTCTACACGCTCCCATGTCAGGCGGCCATCCGCCAGCGCGTCGCGGACGAACTGATAATCCTCGCGGATGTCTTTGTTAAACAGAATCATATCGCAGCCTGCGGCAATTGCCGTCGGAACCGCATCTTTTCTCGCCATCGGTGTATTGAAGCCGATCATCGGCGTCGCATCCGTCACGATCATTCCATTGTAGCCAAGCTTGCCCCGCAGCAGCCCCTGCAGAATTTCTTTGGAGAGCGTCGCCGGGAGAATCTGCTCATCGGTCAGATCCGGATTAAAGAAGCGGCTGTAAGCCGGCTGTAAAATATGGCCGACCATGATGGAAAGCGTTCCTGCGTCCACGACCGACTGCCAGATCTGGCCATAGGTCTCATCCCATTTTTCCACAGACAGGCTGTTGACAGACGCCACCAGATGCTGGTCTCTCTCATCCACGCCGTCTCCCGGGAAATGCTTCACAGCAGCTGCTACGCCATTATCCCGTAAGCCCTTCAGCTGTTCCTTCACAAAGGCAATAATTCTCTCCTGATTGGTACCAAAGGTACGCACATTCGTAATCGGATTACGGTAATTCATGTCCAGATCGCAGATCGGAGAAAATGCCCAGTTGCATCCGACTGCCTGCGCCTCCTTGCCCGCAATCGCGCCCAGACGGTACGCGTTGACTGCATTGTCCGTAGCGGCTACGCCCATTGGACGGGAAAAATAAGTGCCGTCCGCGCAGATTCCGTTGCCGCCGGATTCCAGATTCGCGCCAAACAGAAGCGGAATTTTCGAGGTGTTCTGGATCAGCGCGTGTGTCTTCTGAACCTCTGCCGCCGGCATCGGACGATACAGCATGGCGCCCGGCTTGAATTCCTCAATAAAGCCCTTCAAGTACTCCGGATCCGTATTTCCGCCGATCGGGCAGAACAGCTGGCCGATCTTTTCTTCTTCTGTCATGGAAGCGAGCGTCTCCTCGACCCACTTCACACCCTCATCATCCAGGAAAAACGGATTTGCCTTTAAGTTTACCATAGTCTCTTCTCCTCCTCATTTATTCATTATGCGTTTTACCTGAGAAACGCAATCTCTTTGAGAGTAACACTGCCGCAAAGTGCTTCCAGCCGAATCGTCACACGTTCTCCCACAGCAGTCGTTCCGACGTCGAGCGGCTCCGGCTTTACGCCTTCCGGCACACAGCCCTCATAAAGAATACTGCCCTCCGATGAAACTCGGATCTTTGCATTTGCCTCACCACAGGCCAAAAGCCTTACCGACACCGGTTTTTCCACCTCACGGATCGAATAAGACGCCGCATCTCCTTCATCCAGCTGAAGCCAGATGTGGGGCCAGTCGCCGTATTTAACCGGATGAGGATTCATCGCAGCCAGACCACCCAGATCATTGGGAACATATCCTGGTTCATAAATCAAATGCATCCGATCCTCCCGCCTGTACCCGCAAAACAGCGCATATGGCCATGAACCACGATGTTCCATATCCGCGTCATAGGCGGACGCCGGCACAGCAATACCGGGTCTTCTCAGCATGGCTGCGACACGATCCCTTTGCTCTGTACAATTTTCAAATCGAATGTTTTCCAGAAGTTCATCGAACACAGCAATCGCCTTTGCATAGCCAGGCTTCACGCCTCCCTTTCCACAGTAATCTACGATCTGCTGCCACATCTCCTGATTCGGCTTCTGAAAGGAAAATGTATACGCGGCGTCCACACCCTCCAGTGCCTTTGTACACCAGATATTGTAGCTGATGTGATACTCCATCAGCATTTCAAAGAATGCTGTCATCCATGCGTTGCCAACCTCAGGGTGGGACGGATCGCTGCCGCCGCACTCACCCATCCAGACAGGCACATTGCACTCTTCGCTTTTTGCCAGAATCGGTCCAAACAGCGCCAGATCCGGGAATGTCTCGTAGCAGTGCATGGTGATCGCCCAGTTGTGACAGATCGGATCATAATCATGATCAAAAATATCCAGACGTCCCGCAAATCGATTTCCCTGTATAAAAAGAATATGGCGCCTGTCCACGGCACGTATTGCCGAGACAGCGCGGTCGTAAAACTTTTTCAGCTCCGGCAGCAGATAATCGAACATCGGAAGCGCGATCGGTTCATTTAAAATATCATAACCGGCAATGATCCACCGCTCTGCCCATCGTGAGGCCAGCTTCTCCCACAGGCGTATCGTCCGCTCCGCCCCTTCTTCGTCAAAAAACAGGTGCGGCTGATTATCCACGCCGTTATCACAGGATACCGCACTCTGCCCTGCACAGGCTGCATGAAGGTCAATAATTACATAAAGTCTGTATTTTTCGCACAGATCAATATAATGATCAAGCATCTGCAAATGCTCCTCATTAAAATGATATCCCGGCTCTTCATTCAAAATTAAACGAGCGTCAAGCGGCAGACGAACCGAATTAAATCCCTGTTCTTTTATTGCGCGAATATCATCCTCCGCAAAATAACGTTCTACCCACTGTTCCCAAAACTTCTTCTGATAGGATGCTCCGCAAAGCTCCGTAATAAACAGATCCATTGTGCGTCCCCGGTCAAACTCGCCAGAACGCGCATAACGTCCCATTACGCCGCCAAAAGGCGCACCACCGAACAAAAAGCCCTCGGGATTCAGCCAGTTTGCCACTCCCAGTCCGCGAAGCAGCACCTCATTCCCGTCTTCATTGACAAACACGCGTCCGCTTGTCCACAGCCATCCTTCTACTATCTGATACATAAAACCACTCCTTCTTCAGCCAGAAATTGCTCCACACTGATTGCTATTCACAGCTCTTTTCATAAAATACTGTCCTGAATGAGACAGGCAAGCGCATCACACGGCGACTGTCAGATTTTCGATCTCCGAAATCGCCGCCTCCAGCGCCGCCGGTTCAAACGGCAGGTAGCCCATATGGGTCAGCGCTTCCAGTGAATTCGCCGCCATCTCCGGATCGCCGGACATCGCAATACCTGCCAGCGCCGGCGTGTATTTTCCTAAAATGCCAATCGCGCTCGGATCCTGCGCAAGTCTGCCAAGGGTCGTCTGCCGTGTGTATGGCTTTCGATAATCCACCGTCGGCTGATACAGAAAATCGTAAGCGCCTGCAGTGAGAATCATTTTCCCGTCCGCATTCACGCAAATGCCTGTTCCATCCGCAGATGTGCCTGTCCCGGAAACCAATGCGGCATCCGCGCTATTTGCCGCAGCATCATATCCCGGCAGCTCCACTTCCGCTTCACAGTTAAACGGAATTTCCAGATGTACCTTCATCTTTCCATCCGCGCAGATTTCCCAGTTGCTCACATATTTTCCATTCACGGATTCATACGTGCAGTCCACCTTCGGGATGCGCACATCCGGGTGCGGTGCGAGAATCGCGCGGCCAAAGCCCGGCGTCAGCGGACGGATACCAGCCACATACGCATAGACAAATTCCATGACCGAACCATAAGAATAATGGTTCAGTGAATTCATACCCGTATCGCTGATCGTGCCATCCTCAAAGACCGAATTCCATCTCTCCCAGACTGTCGTCGCGCCCAGATTGACACTGTACAGCCAGCTTGGAAAGCCCTCCTTCAGTAAGAAATCATAGGCCAGCTCTACCATGCCCGACTCCGCAAGAACCGTACACAGAAGCGGTGCCCCCACAAAACCGCCCTTGATCTGGTTCAGATCCTTCTGCAGTCTTGCCCGGAACTGCGCTTTCAGCTTTTCGCGGTCCTGCCCCAGGCCAAACTTCATCGCAATCACACCGGCGCTCTGCGTATCAATCGCCAGACGTCCGCTCGGCGTAAAGAATTCCTGGTAAATCGCCGCCTCAATCTTTTTCTCCAGCTCGCCATAATGGGCGGCGTCCTCTGTCTTTCCAAGCACCTCTGCCATCTCGCGCACCATCTGCGCCGAGCGGTAATAATACAGCGTAGATACATACGTGTCATCCGTGCTGCCCTTGAAGCTGCTCGGCGTCGGCCCGTCCAGCGCCAACCAGTCGCCAAAGGTATCCAGAAAATCGAAGAGATACGTGCGTCCGCGCTCCGCATCCTGGCGGTCGATGTAATCCACCCATCCCTTCATCATCGGGTAAGAATACTCCAGTTCCTTTTTATCTCCATAATAGGTATAGAGCGTATAGGGAAGGAAGGTCGCGATGTCGCCCCAGACGCTTCCCGCCGATTCCTGATGTCCCATATTGGGCAGGAAATTCGGCATACCGCCGCCTAAATACGCCTGCTCGTCCTTCAAATCTTTGACAAACTTATGGAAAAACGCTCTGGTATCCATATGGTAGCTCGCGGTCGGCGCAAATACCTGTGCGTCGCCCGTCCAGCCAAGGCGCTCGCTTCTCTGCGGGCAGTCCGTCGGCATATCAATAAAGTTCGATTTCAGACCCCATACCGTATTCTCATACAGGCGGTTGATTTTTTCATTGCTGGTCGTGATATAGCCTGTCCTGCGGATATCTGAGTAAAGCACACGGCCGATGAAATCCTCCGCTTTCAGCTCGCCGACCCAGCCGGTCACGCGGATATAGCGGAAGCCAAAGAAGGTAAAATGCGGGCGCACCGTCTCCTTTCTGCCGTCTGATACGTAGATAAACTGCGACTGGGCGTCACGGTAATTGCCATTATAGAAATTCCCCTTCTGAAGGATCTCACCGCAGTCAAACACTACCTTCGTCCCTGCCGGAAGCTCTGCCTCAAATTCCACAAATCCGGCGAAATTCTGTCCGAAATCCAGCACTGTCTCTCCCGCCGGCGTCTGAATCACCTCTTTTACCGGAATAGACTCCTTTGCCAGCACCGGAATACTGATGCGGTCCATCAGGTGAGATTTTATCAGATTCTTTGTACCCTCGTCAGAAGCCGGATCTGCAAGCACTTCCACTGGCTTTTTCGGATTCTCCTTCCCATCCCAGAGCTGACGGTTCAGCGTTTCTCCAAGATAAATACCGGAATCCTCGATATCCGAGCCATAATACTCCCAGCTGCCGTCGGTCACAATCACTTCATTGGAACCATCCGCGTATTGCACATGCAGCTCCGCAATCGCCGCCATGCGGTCGCCGTAATTGTTTGCCTGAAGCGCCAGGCCAAATACGGACATATACCAGCCCTTCCCGAGCATGATTTCCAGGGTATTTTCTTCCTTCAGGCAATCCTCCGCCGGGAAAGTGATCACCTGAATATTGTTCTCATAATTATTGATATAGGGTGTCAGATATTCCTCGCCCAGCTTCTCACCGTTCAGATACGCCTCAAACATACCAACGCCAGAGATATAAAGCCGCGCGCGGGAAACCTCCCCCTTAAGCGGAAAGCTCTTTGTCATAATCGGGTGGAAGTCATCCTCCTTCCGGGCGGCAATCCATTCTGCCGTCCACGGCTCGTCCATCTTACCGGTCTCAAAGGTCTGCGTCTCGCTCACAGCCTCATCGCCGGCATCTCCGCTCACACAGACACGATAATAATAAGTCGTACGCGACGTCAGGTCCAGTTCCAGCTCTACCAGCTGCTCCCCGCCCTGATTCAGCGACGCGCCTTCGATCCGGTAAAGAATTTCATCCTCAGGAAAATCTGCGCTCTCGCTCACCTCAATAACTGCGTCGGTCTGTTTTTTGCTGATGGTATCGCAGACATTCCAGGAACAGGTAATTCCCTCCATGCTATACCCCAATGGATTTTCAATTCCATTGATTCTGACATTTGTAATCTTCATGGCTATCCTCGCTTTCCAATCCGTATCTGTAACAGCATCTGCGCTGCGCTGTTACACACAATCGTATAGTGCCAGTTTAGTAAATGAAGGTCAAAAATTCCATGTTCTTTCTTTTACTCAATCCGACTTATTTTCACACTTTTCTTTTTTCCGCTGGCTTTCTCCATCATTTTACTATATACTATTAAACTGACTGTTCGGAAAGATGAATCGAACAGCATTTTGACAAACAAGGGAGGCACACAATGATTTCTTTTGATTTTGACAAAGACTGGGCATTTTCGTATTCCACCGGAAACGCCTACCGCGACGGAAAGGGCGCCGCTTATAAAAAAACGGTGAATCTACCGCATGACTTTATGATTTCCACAGAGCGCACGCCTGATGCGCCAATGGAGGGCGCCGGCGGCTTTTTCCAGGGAGGAATCGGTACCTATGAGAAATATTTTTCGCTTGAGGAATCGCAAAAAGGGCATCCGTTCCTGCTTCTGATCGAAGGCTCCTATGGAAATACAGAAATCTGGATCAATGGCAGCATGGCCGCGCTGCACCACTATGGGTATACAGAGTTTTACGCGGATCTGACCAAATGGCTGAAATTTGGCGAGCAGAACAAGCTGAAAATTGTAGTAGAAAATAACGCGCATCCAAACAGCCGCTGGTATTCCGGCAGCGGACTTTACCGCCACGTGCGTCTGCTTGAGGGCGGTTCCGTGTATCTCGCGCCGTGGTCCGTTGGCATCCAGACACCGGATCTGCGTACCATACAGGCAGATGTGACACTGACAAGAGCAGCCGCGATGCAACAAGAAAGCGATTCCATTCTTAGCAGACAAAATGAAACTTGCGAAAAAACGGCTGATATGCAAAACAAACCATCCGAATGTGAAGTGACTCTATCCATTTTAGATTCAGAAGGTAACTGCATCGCAGAACAAACAAAAATGGTAGTATGCAATGCAGCAGAAACGAGCTGTCACTTTGCCTTCACACAGGATGGCCTGCTCCCCTGGTCTCTGGAACATCCATACCTGTATACGGCGGCTGTGCGGGTACGTGAAACAGGGAAGGCAAACGATGCTGCTTCCGATCATGCGGCGCAGATTCCAGAAGAGACGAAAGAGGTCTGCTTTGGCGTCCGCATGCTCTCCTTTACACGCGAGCGTGGTTTTTGTCTGAACGAGGTCCCGGTAAAGCTCAAAGGCGGATGCATTCACCATGACAATGGCGTGGTGGGAAGCTGCGCGTTTGATGAGATGGAATACCGCAGAGTGCGCCTGTTGAAGGAAAGTGGCTACAACGCCATCCGTACCAGCCATAACCCGCCCAGCACTGCTCTGCTTGACGCCTGTGACCGTCTGGGTATGCTGGTGATGGATGAGGCGTTTGACTGCTGGCGCGCGAAAAAGAACCCATTTGGCTATCACCTTTATTTTGAGGATCACTGGAAGGAAGACCTTGCTTCCATGGTTCTGCGCGACCGGAATCATCCCTCTGTCATTCTATACAGCATCGGCAATGAGATCGGCGAACGCGACGGAAGTGGAAATGGGCCGGAAATCTCAGCGGCGATGTGCGCATATGTGCGCAGTCTGGACAGTACCAGGGCGATCACAAACGGCGTGTGCGCAGTCTTTCTGGATGCTGGAGAATTCGGCGGTATACTGGCGAATATTTTCGGCAGCGGTGAGGAAATCGACTTTGCGGGTCTTCCGGATGAAGTAAAAGCGTTTCTTGCGCAGGCAGATGAAGTGGCGAAAAACTGGGGCGCGATTACCGCCGATTATGTAAAGGATCTGGATGTCGTCGGTTACAACTATCTGGACGACCGCTATACACAGGACGGACAGGACTTCCCGGAGCGCATCATTGTCGGTACAGAAAGTTATCCAAAGGCGATGAAGCAGGTCTGGGCGCATACGATGGCGCATCCCTATGTGATCGGCGACTTCACCTGGACAGCGATGGACTATCTGGGCGAGAGCGGCATCGGACACGCCTTTTACGATCAGCAGGGCGGACTCTTCTGCGATTATCCGTGGCACACCGGCAACTGCGGCGACTTCGACATCTGCGGCTATCTCCGCCCGCAGGGAAAATTCCGCCGTCTGCTGTGGGGGACGGATCATGCACCGGTGATTACCATTCTGCATCCGGAGCACACCGGCAAAAAAGAATCCATCTCCAGCTGGGGCTGGGCGGACGTATATGAAAGCTATACCTGGCCGGGTTATGAGGGAAAAGAGATTCGCGCGGATCTCTACAGCGACGCGGACGAAATCGAGGTGAAAGTCAACGGCAGACACATCTGCCGGGAAGCCGTACCGGAGGGCGGTATCGTATCGGTCAGCCTGATCTACGATCCGGGAACGATAGAAGTGATTAACTACCGCGGTGGCCTGGAAGCAGAGCACAGCGCCCTTTCTACAGCCGGCGAAGCGGTATCCATAAAACTGACGCCGGAAAATTGCAGCGAATCAGATGATACGAAATGGCGGTGCGATGGAAAGGGCAGTAATCTTCTGATCCTCCAGGCAGAAGCCGTGGACAAAGATGGAAATCGAGTACCCAGCTGGGAAAAAGAGGTTCTCTGCGAGATCAGCGGTGCTGGAGATCTGATCGGCTTCGGCTCCGGCAATCCGCAAAGCGAAGATAACTACACTCTCGGGCGCTGCCATTTCTTTGAAGGCCGGGCACTGCTGGTTGTAAGACGGACGGATGGACAGGAAGCACTGCAGATTCAGCTGAAGGAAACCTGTGAAGGAATATCCAGTGAAAAAGGAACCTTTTCATTTCTGCCTGCCAATTCATGAGTACATAAAGATACGACAGTGGTATTTATGGTAGACAATGGAACGATTCATGCCCTGCGCACTCATTCGCGCAGGGCTTTTGTTTCCGTATAATGCAAAACCATTTTAGCCTGATGCTAACATCAATGTCATCTCATTCATGACATACATTATGGGCAGGCTCTATGTACTCCAAAAATTCCGGATAGGTATCTTTATTATCTCTGATTAGCCAGCGTTTAAAAGCCGCAAATGGAGAACTGTCTTCTAATTCCATCTCAACCAGACATTTCAGGTCTTTCTTATCTTCATCCTCTGCTTCCTGATATTCACGAACATATTCCTTAAACTTAGAAAGCTCCTTTCTTAAAATTCTCCGAAGAATAGATGCCTCCATCTTTTTCTGCGGAGTCGAGCCATAATATACTTTCCGAAGGAGTTCAGCTGTATTCTTCGTTTCTGTCCGGGAATCAAGTTCCTCAAACGTAAATTCTTCATCAATTCCAAAATACCCTTTTTTTCGAAAGGCAATAGACTTCTCCACATCCTCTGTCGTACAATTCAAAATAGGATCAAATTGATCGAGCTTCGTATTATTACAATGAGCACAGGACAGAAAAAGGTTATTCCAGTCATATTTTAAATCAGCATCTCCACGGTGCAGAATAAAATGTTCGATTTGATAGGATATCACTTCTTTATTCTCACATATATAACATTTTCCATAAAACATTTCACGCAATGCAACATTCACTTCCGGCGTATTATAAGAAGTATTATTTAATCTGGCTTTATTTAGCGACTCCACCGCTTTTTTCGACTTTTCCGTCTGTCTTCGCTCAATCCTTATCATATCGTTTACTCTCCAGATCTTCAAATCTTTCTCTCGCTTCAGGAGATAAATCACGTGGAATATTCCTTAAAATCTGTCACAGTCTCGCTCTTTGTGCACGTTCCGCGTTCGTCGGATTTTGAATTTCTATCAACATCTGGTATTGATCCAATTGTTTTATTAAATCAAATGAATAATCGTCTGCCTGAAAATACCCTTCCGCAAGCCCCTCAGATGAATACAAAGACATATTCTCCAGTTCCACACATCTTTCCAGGTCATAGGCCTTTGCATTTGAAATGGAATTCAGAATATATGGAGAATGCGTCGTAACAATAAATTGTATTCTCGGAAAAAAAGTTGTCAAAAATGGCAATATCTTTTTTTGTAATTCTATATGAAGATGTGTTTCCAATTCATCTATTAAAGCAATCCCCTCGATGTCGTATTCACTGATATGATCATCCAAAAGCCAGTTTTTATCCATCCGCAGTATAAGGTCTGAAAAAATCTGGATAACGGAAGAATAACCATCGGACAATTCATCAAAACCAAATGGGGGTTTTCCCTCTTCTCTGATTCTGAAATTATACTCTTTATAATTATACTCCAGAGAAATAGACGCATCGTCCATCAGGACTCGCATCGCCCTTTCAAAACGATCAAACCATTCTTGAATCCGTTCTACATTTTCATTGTCCCCGGCATTTTTTGCGTAAGATTGCTGCGTTCACAAATGAACCATATATTTTTGTAAAAGATTCCCCGGTTCTGAATCAATCCGGTAGGAACCGTCTAATGTGATATTTTCCACTCCTTCTCCTCTGACGAAATTTGCCTGTCTGTCCGCAGGGAAAAAAGCAGTAATAAAATCTCCATGTGCATATAGAGCATCCAGATCCTCTCTTCCATTAAATGAAATATCTATTCCATCTTTATATTTTTCTATAATACTGGAAATATTTCGTATTTTTTTCTATCGCAAAGCGGTCTTTTTCAGATACTGCTTCTTCCATCTGTTTTTCCGCAGCAATAAGCTGGAGGGGATAGTTATCCACGAAACCATTTAAATTTACATCATTAACAGCACTTAGATATTTACGCAAAGCCAAAAGAAGGGAAGTTTTGCCTGAACCATTTTTCCCGGTAATTATCAGATGCTGTCTGTTGTCGGAATCAAGAGAGATTACAATATCCGACAAGTGTCTTAACTCATGAATTCTAATTTCTGTTATAAAATGTTCCATTCTTCAACCTCCTGATTTTATTTCACACATTTGTTCGGCATGAAGAAGTCTGACTATTTTTTCCAATACTGTAGCATTTCTTATGCGCTTTTTGTTAAATATACCACAAAATACCAACGAATAAAACACATTTTCCGATTTTATCCGATATATCGTCCCTGGGAAATCAGAATTTCTTCCATGATCTGTTCATCTATATATTTTTACTCTTTTCTCGTATACTGTCAAGAAAAAACTGCAGATAGACTTTACGACATATTTTCATTGCCAATATGTATTAAGATATGTTATACTTCAGTATATTATTATTGTATATAGTTCCAAAATGGTTTGTGCGAACACAAACGTGAATTTTACAACATACAGTCTGAGGTATTCTTTATGAACTACTATATCACTTACGGAGATTTTCAGAAACACCTGACCGAATATTATCAGAGAACCGGCAGCCGTGCGCAGTTTCTTGAGATGATGACTTATCTGTACCGCAAAGGGCTTCTCTCCGAGATCCCTTTACCGGACGTTTCGCCGCACCAGATGCTGGATGATATGAGCATAGAGGAAATCAATCAATTCATTGATTCCCTGGTATTTACCATTAACGCTTACGAAAACGACCCCACCTGCGTGATGGAGACAGATATCATTCCGAACTCCCGCGATGTCTTTATCATCCGCCATCCGCGCTATACCCGTCCGCTTCTTCATAAGCACAATTATTTTGAAATCAATTACGTCGCCAGCGGGGAATGCACGTTTCAGTTTGAAAAAAGCACACGCATTCTCCGGGAGGGCGAGTTCTGCATGATCGCGCCCGGCTCGATGCACGATCTGACGATCGACGACGAATCTACCGTGCTTTGCATCATGCTGCGGAAGAGTACTTTTAACAAGACGTTTCTGTCCCTGCTGTCCGGAAAAAATCTGCTTTCACAGTTTTTCCGCACCTTTTTGTCAGAAAACAGCCATACAAATTATCTGCTGTTTTTCTGTCCAACCACCAAATGGCTGCGGCTGATCGTCTTTAACGCCATGCTTGAATGCTACAAGCCGGATCCATACAGCAATAACTGCTGCATCAGCTGGCTGAATCAGATGTTTTCCTATATGCTGCGCAATTACAGTCAGACTGTGCAGTTCTATGATTATCAGTTTGGATCCGAATTTTCACTGGTGCTCCAGTATATTCAGCACCACTACCAGACACTGACGCTGTCCGCTCTGGCTGAATTTTTCCACTACAGCGAGCCTTATCTCTGCACCCTCATCAAGCAGAATACCGGCCAGAATTTCACGGAACTGGTCAAAGGCCTGCGGATGTCCGAAGCAGTGGATTATCTGGTAAACACAAGTATGAGCATCGGGGACATCGTGGAAAAGGTCGGCTATAATTCCTCCGATCACTTTTCCCGCGTATTCCGCTCGCAATACCAGATGTCTCCGCAGAAATACCGGAAAGAGCACAGGCTTTCTTCTGATGAGACACTGGTACCGTTCCGCATGGATGAGTAAAGAATGACAAACGCGCCTGACCTGAAACAAATCTGTTTTCTATGGTCAGGCGCGATCTTGTTATTCAATACAAAACGCTGCGAAGTCCAGTGTTCCCGCCGTGACTGCGAAGTAGAGCGCATGCGCTCCTTCTATAGCGGTAAGCGAAGTATTCACACGCTTCCAGCCGTTGCCCTCCGTTTCCTCTGCTGAAGCATCTGCCGCTGCGCTGGCAATCACTGCACCGTCCGGGGTATCCAGGCGTACCTCCATGCTTCCGCTTCCACGCAGCTCCAGTGAAATATTCTTTTCGGTTCCATCAAATATAAAGTATTTGAACCCGGCCACTGCGCCCCTGCGGAGATTGTAAATGTAAGGCTTCAGGCCTTTATTGGAGGTATCGTTATCATCTGCCGCCGCTTCTTCCGTGATATACGGCCACTCCTCCGGAATCACAAGCGCGCCGCCCTCCGGGCCAGATTCCACTACATGCCCTACTTTTGTGCGGTCTGCCTCGGTAAGATGACAGGCAATATAGGTTTCATAACGTCCTTTCGCCGGAAGCGGACCTCCATTCAGCCCGCAGCTGGTGATCACGATCTGCGGGATGGTGCCGTCTTCAAGAATCTGTACTTCGTCTGCGCATCCCTGTCTGGAAAAACCAATGCCATGCGTCTGGCGATGCCAGAAAATATAATATTTGTCCTGAATCTGAACCAGGCCGCCGTGATTGTTTCCGGTATAATTAACCGCCAGTTCATTTCCTTCAAATCCAAGGTCTCCGTTCGAGACAATCACGCCCTTATATGCAAACGGTCCTTCCGGCGTCTTTGCCATTCCATAACAAAGTTCGTGTCCTTGCAGGCTGGAATATACAAAATAATACCAGTCGCCAAATTTCCGGATACTGGACGCCTCAAAAAACGGATGTTCCCCATAGCAGGTTCCGGCAGCGGTATCACAGCCATTTGCCACACATTTCGGTTCACTGATGATGGTGTGCATATCATCTGCCAGGCGAACCATCATACCTCCCGGAATTTCCAGCTGCTCCATTCCCGGAAAGCGCACCGGCGGGCAAAATCCGTAATAGAGATAGTTTCCGCTCTCCTCTGAGAGAATCGCCGGGTCAAACCAGCGTCCGATCTGTGGGATCGTTCCATCCGGCCTTCTCACAAAATCCAAAAACTCGTATTTTCCCGCCGGGGTATCACATACGGCGACGGATATTACATTGGTAAAATCCAGCGCGTAATACAGATAATACCGTCCATCCGGCCCTTTCGCCACATCTGGAGCGTACAGCTGGTGAAGATGTTCCCCGGAGAAAGCATCGTCAAATTCCGGCAGCTTCCCTTCATAGGGCGCCCCATTGATCGGATCCTGCTCCTTCCGGTAGATAATGCCCTCATACCGCCAGGCACCCGGATCGTCTACCGGAGCGCTCCACCCCGCGTAATCCTCCTCGCAATATGAAGTCCCGTTTCGCCTGTCATGGCTTCCAAAAATATAAATTCTTCCATCAAATACATGCGGTTCTCCGTCCGGAACCGTCTCCCAGACGGGGAGATATGGATTAAATGCCACTTTTTTTCATTTTAATTTACCTCACTTCCAAATACTCTGAGCCAGTCTTTTTCTATTTTACGCATAAAAATGCTTTTCACTTTCTAATTCCGTGAACACTCCTGTTGCACCTCTTCCTGCTGTTTTTTCCATCGAATCGCCCGATAATGCCTTTCATAATACATCACCATCGAGACAACCACAAATCCGATCCCCACTCCAAGCAGAGAATGGATGCAGGTAACCACGTTCGCTCTCACAAGTTCTGTATCCTGAAGGACAAGACCCACCACTGTATAATACAGGGAAGAGCCCGGTATCAGTGGAATGATCGACGGGTAGAGAAATACGGTCGAAGGATTTTTCGTATACACGGCCATGAACTCCGCGAACAGCGCAGCTGCCATAGCCGCTAAAAAGCTGTAGATAAAGCTCTCTGCAATCAGCTGCAGCAAAATCAGATAGACGAGACGGGTAAGCGCACCGCCCAGCCCTGCATAAATCAGATATTTCCGCTCAATCCGGAAGACGATTCCAAATCCGACCGACGCAAAAAATGAGACAATTACCAGTTTTACAGCCTCTACCATGTAATCAGCCCTCCAAACAGATAGATACTCAGTACAAAACCACAGACAATCGCTACAGTCTCCAGCATTACTTTCAGAATTTCCAGTACCCCGTTGATCTCATTGCCACACAGAAGATTTCGGAATGCGTTTACCATCGGGATTCCCGGAATCAGCATCATACTGTTTACAATCATTACCGTATAAATATCATTTACCAGGCCGAGCTTTGTCAGCAGAATCGTCAGCGTTCCCACAACAAAAGTACAGGAAACACTGTATACGATCCGGTTCACACCCGGTTTTTTAAGGTAAATCCCACCCAGATAAATCAGCGTCGTGTTGATCAGGATTGTGATCCAATCCTTCCATCCTCCGTTATATAAAACCGTGAGGCAGCTCATTGCCAGCAGGTAACCCGCCAGGCGCGTTCCGGTAGAATATCCCCTGGTATTCACTGCCTCTTCGAGCAGCCTCTCCAGCTTCTCTGGATCCGGCTTTTTCGCGCAGATTTCTCTGGAAAGCTGATTCAGTCGGGAAAGATTTTCCAGGTGCGTATCCATACCGCTGCGGATGCAGCGCTGTCCGCTCACCCGATTTCCCTGGGCATCCTTCAGGCTCAATGTCAGGTAACAGTTCAGTGAGAAAAAATGCACATCGTCACACCCATAGCTGTCACAGATGCGATAAACCGTATCATTGACCCGCTCCAGATTGGCGCCGCTGACCAGCATTTTTTCACTCAACCTTAGTGCAAAATCAAGAATATACTCTGCTTCACTCATAGATATCCCTCTGTCATCCGATATCAAAACATCCTTGTGTGGCTTAAAATGCAATTGTTTGCCAAAAATAACCGTTCAACACAGCAGACCGGCAAATAATACGCAAAGGCTTCCCCCGTATGAAACGGAGGAAGCCGTAAATCTTATCCGTCTGCCATTCCATGTAACTGTCTATAATGGTAATGCGCAGTTACGAGAGGAACATTTTTGACATCTCTATGTATTATTCGCCCTGTTCTTCTCTCATCTTCTCCTTCATCGCTGCGATCTCCGGGAAGTACTTCTTCAGCGGATAGAACATCATGATGACAAGAATCACAACAGATACCAGAGCCGGTACTGCAAAACGAGCGATATTGATGGATGTCGTTGCCGATGCAGGCTGTCCAAAGATACCGTAATCCGTGCTGAATCCCGCTACTGCGATGATGGCCAGAATACCGGAGCTTGTCACAGTATTGCCGCACTTCTGCGCAAAGCCCTTGACCGAGGATACGATACCATTCAGCTGTTTGCCCTCCTTCAGGAGGATAAAGTCAATGGTATCGTTTACCAGGACATTCACCAGAGCATTTACCATAGCGCCTACAGCGGTAGCGACAAAGGAAAGAATGCAGCAATACCAGAAATTCAGACGACCGGTGAAGAACAGAATCACATAGCAGGCAATCGTCAAAATCTGTGACACGATCAGTGCCTGATAACCGGTCTTAAATTTTCTCAGGAAAATCGGCATCAGAACCATCATGGAAACCAGAGCTCCGACAGAGATAAAGTGTTAATGAGCAGCTCTCTTGTCCACTTATAGATTGACTTACTTGTCACTCAT
>JAJBUL010000240.1 GCA_020860365.1 Clostridiales bacterium
AGAGAAAAGGCTCTGGGTTCTTGGCGTGCTTTTAAAACGGCTGTGAATAGTAACGACGATTTTAGTACGACTTTAATACGATTTTAGCAGCTGACGATTTTAACATGATTACTCTTCATACCGCTGAAGCGCATGCAAAACAGCAGACATGCTGTATCCTCTGCGCAACAAATAACCATATACCCTCTGTTGTTCTTTTCGGTCAGCACAAGTCGGATCATAATGCTTTTTTACAAGCAGCTCCTGAATCTGCGATTCCTCATCCGGAAGCTCACTCTCGGAAACAGCCAGCTCCACAGTCTCTTTTGCTACGCCTTTTTCATAAAGCTCCCGCTCCATCTGCCGAAGGCTCTTTGCCGAACCGTAGTTTTCCAGATAGGCCATTGCATAGCGCAAATCATCTATATAATGATAGCTCTTTACATAACAGATCGCGTCATCAACAATCTGCTCCGGATAATAAGCCTGCCGAAGCTTTTCCCTCAACTGAGATTCCGTACGGTTCATCTGTTCAAGCAAATGCATGGCACGGAGCCTGGCCCGCTTTTTGAGTGTTTCTTCCATAATTCGGAACAATACTTCTTCCTGAACGGTTCCTCCTTCACTCAATTCATAATCCGATAATTCCCTGGCGTAAAGAGGAAACCGAAGACCACTCTCCAAAAGCACAAGGCATCTGCCTCCAGAGAGTTTTCTGATCTCAGTCACCCGTTCCATCATGCATTACTCCATCGTATCAGCCATATCACCCATATCAGGCACCTCATCTGCTGAATTTGTGGCAGGATTCTCCTCTGGGGATGATTCTGCTTCTATCAGTCCATAATGCTGACGCACCTTGCGATCCACCTCTTCCATCACGTCCGGGTGCTCCTTCAGGTAAATCTTAGCATTCTCGCGCCCCTGGCCGATCTTATTTCCCTGATAAGCGTACCATGCTCCGCTTTTATTGATAATATTATTATTTGCCGCCAGATCAAGGATATCTCCCTCACGCGAAATGCCCTGGCCAAACATGATATCAAACTCTGCTTCTTTGAAGGGAGGCGCAATCTTATTCTTCACAACCTTTACCCGCACATGGTTGCCGATCACTTCCCCGTTCTGTTTCAGGGAATCTGTCCTGCGGACATCGAGACGAATGGAAGAATAAAATTTCAGTGCCCTGCCTCCTGTTGTGGTCTCCGGATTGCCAAACATAATGCCAACTTTCTCACGAAGCTGATTGATGAAAATCACTGTACAATTTGACTTGCTGATCACACCAGTCAGTTTTCGAAGTGCCTGAGACATAAGACGTGCCTGAAGTCCAACATGAGCATCACCCATATCGCCTTCAATCTCTGCCCTCGGAACAAGGGCTGCCACAGAATCTACAATAATAATGTCCACTGCGCCGGAACGGACCATCGTCTCCGTGATTTCAAGTCCCTGCTCGCCATTATCCGGCTGGGATATATAAAGATTGTCAATATCTACACCGATATTCTTCGCGTACACCGGGTCAAGCGCATGTTCCGCGTCAATAAAACCGGCAATCCCGCCCCGTTTCTGAACCTCAGCAACCATATGCAGCGCGACCGTGGTCTTACCACTCGACTCAGGACCATAAATTTCTACAATACGTCCTTTCGGTATGCCACCGAGTCCCAATGCAATATCAAGGCTCAGCGAACCAGTCGGTGTAGTCTCGATATTCATATGTGTACCCTTATCTCCGAGCTTCATCACAGCACCTTTTCCAAACTGCTTCTCAATCTGCGTAAGCGCCGCATCCAATGCCTTTAACTTGTCATCCTGTGCCATATTATCCTCCCGCGTGTCGAACACATGTTCTTTCTTTTTGTGATTCTATCTTACTTTCCAGGTTTTGTCAAGAATTTTTTTCACTTCGAAAAACAATTTCTTCAGTTTTTTTGCCATATACATATCTTCTTTATTATGATTTATTTTTTTATTATATTACAACATTTTCCTTATTTGCGCAACTATATATATAACATTTATTTATTAATTATTTCTTATGTCTCTTATTTTATGTAATATTTATAAACCGTTTTGAGGCAAAAAACCAGGTGGTTGCAAGCCAGCCCGGTTTTTCTGTTCCATATTGAATTTTTAAAGTGTGTTTTTACTGCACTTTTCTTCCACACCCTTTCTCTTTACGTATCTGCCGGTTATGCCGTCACTTCACGATCTTCAGCACATCGTTAAACATAACCACGACCATCAACACCATCAATGCCATCAACCCTACAAAATGCACACGTGCTTCCAGCTCCGGGGAAACCCGTTTGCGGCGGATGGCTTCTATATAGAGAAAGACCAGTCGTCCGCCATCCAGAGCCGGCAATGGGAGCAGATTCATGACGCCCAGGTTCGCGCTCAGCAAAATCGCGATGTTCAGCATATTCAGCCAGACATAGAAAGCACCGTCGGATTTGCTCTCCTCGTAGGTTTCTGAGATTGTGCTGACCACCCCGACCGGACCGGACATGTCGTCCAGGGTGACCCCACCGTGAATCAGAAGATTCAGACTCTGCAGAGTCGTATCGATCCAGTAATAGACCTCATAGGCACTATAATAAAGCGTTTTCAGCGGTCCGGTTTTGTAACGATAATTGGTACTGCCTGAAATGCCAAATTTATAGCCGTTATCCGTCAGGGTCGGAGTAATCGTCACCGTGCTGGTCTCGCCGTCCCGCTCATACTCAAAGGTGATCGTCTCGCCTGAGTGAAAATAGGTATAATTGTAAAACTGGCGATAGAGACGAATCCGTTTTCCGTTCATCTTTGTGATAAGGTCGCCTTCCTGCAGTCCGGCTTCCTGCGCCGGATAGCCTTCTGTGACGCCCAGAACGACAGCCGGATCGTAACCAATCGATCCAATGATGAAGATAGAAAGGACAAATGCAAGGATAAAATTGAAAATCGGTCCGGCCGCTATGACCGAAATCCGCGCGCCAACGGACTTACTCTGGAAAGAGCCTTCCTCCTTCGCACTGGCATCCTCGCCGTCCTCTCCGAGCATCGCACAGGAACCGCCGAACGGAAGAAGCTTCAGAGAATAACGTGTGCCTCCCTCTTTCTGATGGCTCAGAATCCGGGGACCCATGCCCAGAGAAAACTCCAGCACCGTAATCCCATTCGCCTTCGCGAGCAAAAAATGTCCCAGTTCATGTATGATAATAATCAGGCTGAATACAATCAGCGCAATCAGTATACTCAATATGACACCTGCCTTCCTGATACAATATTAATATAAAAATATTCTTCCAGCCAGTTCTTACGATAACAGCATTCACCCACAATGCTGCGACGCAATCCTCTCATATACGCTCTGCTCGGTAGCGAGAATCTGCGCAACATCCGGATTCAGAAGAACTGCATGATGATCCATGCAATCGCGTATAATCTCATAAATGTCAGTGAAAGTGATTTGTCTGTGTAAAAACAGACTGACCGCCCGCTCATTCGCCGCATTAAATACGGTTGGCATAGAACCGCCGATGCGCGCCGCCTCAAACGCGTATTGCAATCCCAGAAAGGTATCCGCGTCCGGATTTTCAAATGTGATGCTGCAAATCTTCGCAAAATCCAGCCGTTCTCCCGCCAGGAAACGTCGTTCCGGATAATAGAGAGCGTACTGAATCGGAAGCTTCATATCCGGAGTACCGAGCTGGGCAATGACCGCGCCGTCCTCAAACTGTACCATCGAATGGATAATACTCTGAGGCTGTACAACCACCTGGATCTGATCAAGAGAAACATCAAAAAGCCAGCGAGCCTCCATCACTTCCAGGCCTTTATTAACCATAGAAGCAGAATCAATCGTAATCTTCTGTCCCATGGACCAGTTCGGGTGCTTCAGGGCATCCTCTACGCGAACACGTTTTAATTCCTCATAACTTCTTCCCCGGAAGGGTCCTCCGGACGCTGTCAGGAGAATTTTATCAATTTTATTCTGTCTTTCCCCATTCAGGCACTGGAAAATCGCACTGTGTTCACTGTCAACCGGAAGAATTCTTATGCCGCAGCGCCTGGCAAGCGGCATGATCAGGTGTCCGGCAGTCACCAGGGTCTCTTTGTTCGCAAGCGCAATATCTTTTCCCGCCCTGATTGCCGCAATTGTCGGCACGATCCCAATCATACCGACAATCGCAGTCACCAGGATCGACGCCTCCTCACAGACAGCCACCTCATTGAGTCCATCCATACCGGAGAGAATCTTCACAGGCAGATCTGCCACTTTCGTCCGCAGCGTCTTCGCATCCTCCTCATTCCACACGCAGGCAAGGCGCGGGTGAAATTCCCGAATCTGCTGCTCCAGCAGAGCGATATTCTTGCCGGCGCTCAATGCTGCTACATGTATATCGCCGTTCGCACGTACAACATCCAGTGTCTGTGTGCCAATCGAACCGGTTGAGCCAAGTATCGCTATTGTTTTCATATTCAGGCTTTTCCTTTCGTATTTCTTATCAATGATTCAATGATTCTTGCAATAATAAATATGATACTGCCGATTGCCGCACGTTTCGCGCTATCGCCTGTATCATACAAACACCTGTGCCAGATAATAAATCACCGGCGCTACAAAGATAACGCTGTCAAACCGATCCAGGATTCCCCCGTGTCCGGGAATCAATTTACCATAATCTTTGATGTCATGATTGCGCTTGATCGCGGAAGCGGCCAGGTCTCCCACCATTGAAATCAGGGCCCCAACCACACAGATGGCTGCAAAAGATAAAACCAGCTGCGTCGAATCCGCATCCAGACGCCCGGCAATTGCCCTTGCATAGATTCCGCCGAGCAGTGCTGCGCCAACCACACCGCCTACAGCTCCCTCCACTGACTTTTTGGGACTGAGCTTCGGCGTCATCTTATGTTTCCCGATCAGCATACCGACGCAGTAAGCACAGGTATCACTCCCCCAGGATGCAAGAAAAATCAGCCAGACCAGCCAGACTCCATGTTCCATGTTTCGCAGTTCGTAGATACAGGAAAGCATCACCGCCACATAAAGGAACCCGAAAAATGCCCCTGTCACCTGATCCGTGCGGTAACGCGGATATGTGAAAACATAAACCGCCATCACGCAAATCAGAATCGTCAGAGTCACTGTCATAGTATATGCAGAGAGATTCAGAAATACCAGCAAATAATAGATCGCACAACCGAGGTAGCCTACTAAAGCGAGCGGAGAAATCTTCTGATCCTCCACCTTCAATGCCCGGTAAAGTTCATTCATCCCAATGATGGAAATCACCAGCAAAGCTACAGCCAATACCGGGCCACCAGCGATAATCACTGCCAGAGCAATCATCACCAGAATCACTCCGCTGATTAACCTTGTTCGAAACATTCCTACGCTTCCTTTCTTCCCGGGAGCATCCATATTGCAGTGCATGCCGCTCCCAGACCACATCCATTTCTTCTGTCTCCTGATCTGTGAACCAGAACCTGTTTTACTTTGCGCCACCATATCTCCGGTCGCGACTGTTATATTGTTCGATGGCCTTTAAAAGTTCTTCTTTCGTAAAATCCGGCCATGGCACATCCGTGAAGTAGAATTCCGTATAGGCCAGCTGCCACATCAGATAATTCGACAGGCGAAGCTCGCCGCTGGTGCGAATCAGCAGATCCGGATCCGGTACGCCTGCTGTATCAAGATAGCCGGAAAAGCATTCTTCCGTGATATCAGACACTGCCAGCTTTTCGTCCAGACAGTCGGCTGTCAGTTTGCGAACCGCGCGCACGATCTCATCCCGACTTCCATAATTAATCGCAATCTGGAAATTCAGGCCATTGTTATTCTTTGATGTCTCAACCAGATCCACAAGACTTTTCTGCAAATCCGGTTCCAGTGCACTCGGATCGCCCAAAACACGAACTTTCATATCATTGTCCCGCGCTGTCTTAATACAGGTCTTTGTATAGCGGCGAAACAGTTTCATCAGAGAATCCACTTCTTCCTTCGACCGCTTCCAGTTTTCTGTAGAGAAAAGATAAACGGTCAGATATTTTATGCCGATCTTCCAGGCATCTTCGCAAATCACTTCCAGATTCTGCGCACCCTTCGCATGGCCATAGCTGCGCGGCATACCTTTGCTCTTCGCCCAGCGTCCATTCCCATCTAATATAATTGCTACGTGCTGTGGAATAACCATAACCTCTCCCTTATAAGCAATGAAATGTGACATCATCTGCATGGAAGAGAAAGAGGCGGCGAGCGCTTCCATACTCCCCACCTCTTCCAAACCTTCCATACAGCCTTAAACCGTAAGGATTTCCTTCGACTTTTCGTCTACTGCTTTGTCAATCTCCTTGATGTACTTATCCGTCAGCTTCTGGATCTCATCATTCAAATCTTTGACTTCATCCTCTGAGATCTCTGCTTTACCCAGTTTTTTGAATGTATCATTTGCGTCCCGACGGATATTCCGGACAGCTACCTTCGCGCCCTCACCCTTCTTTTTGATATCCTTTACAAGGTCTTTTCTGCGTTCCTCCGTCAGTTCCGGGAAAATCAGGCGGATAATACGGCCGTCATTGGAAGGATGGATTCCCAAATCTGACGTCATGATTGCCTTCTCAATCTTTTTCACCATAGAAGCCTCCCACGGCTGTATCTGAAGCACCCGCGGCTCTGGAACCGTAATATTGCCGACCTGCTGCAGCGGCGTCGGCGTGCCATAATAATCTACGCGAATCTTATTGAGAACATTCGGATTTGCACGACCCGCACGGATCGTGCCAAACTCCTCAAGCAGATTTTTGTAAGTTTTTGTCATTTTCTCATCATACGGTACAATTCTCTCATTCATGATATTTTTCCTTTCCTGTTCCTTACTATAAAAGCATTTTCCATATACCGATCCGCGACACGCACACACAACCATAAAACAGGCAATTCGTTCGTACTCATTCAGACCGTCACTCGCGTACCATCTAATGTCCCATTTACGGTACTGACAATACTATTCTCCTGATTCAGGCCAAACACAAGCATCGGCATTCGGTTCTCCATGCAGAGAATCGATGCAGCCATATCTACAACACCAAGCTTCCGGTCGATAACCTCCTGAATCGAAATCTCGCTGTACTTTTTCGCGTTCGGATTGTCCTTCGGATCACTGTCGTACACCCCATCCACGGACTTTGCCAGCAGAATCACCTCTGCCTCAATTTCAATCGCACGCAGCACGGTCGCCGTATCAGTAGAAAAATAAGGATGCCCGGTTCCGCCGGCAAAAAAGACGACCCTCTGTTCTGCAAAATACGCATTCACCCGATCCTTGCTAAACAGTTCGGTAAAAGAGCCGCACGCAAAAGGTGTCATCACCGCAGTCTTCAGACCAACAGAGCGGAAGATTTCCGAAACATAGATGCAATTCATCACCGTCGCCAGCATACCAATCTGATCGGCTTTCGTACGGTCGATGTGCTCACTGGAACGTCCGCGCCAGAAATTGCCTCCGCCTATCACAATGCCAATCTCCATCCCCTGCTCAGAGAGAGTCTTCACCTGCAAAGCAACCTTCATGACAGTCGGCTCGTCAAATCCGGTCTTCTTATCGCCTGCAAGCGCCTCTCCGCTTAATTTCAAAAGAACTCTTTTCATTGCGCTTCTCCTTCTGTAACAAGTCTTTCATAAACGAGTAGTAACGTCAATTGCACACCCATGCGCATATTATACCATAAAAGGATGCAAAATCCACTATAATTTTACGCAGTTTTCGTTTTTGACCTGCGGTTCATACAGAAGTTCGACAGTTTCTTCATCCACAGGCTCAGGTAACGGAAGGTAGGCTCCGTGATAATTGCAAAAATGATAAGCAGCATCATACAGCTTCTGGAAACACTTGTAATCGCAAAAATATTGCGCATAAAGATCATACAGTAAATCAGTCCGGCCACCATCGCAAACCAGAGCATCCAGTGGAAACGAGTCATAGGCGAAGCGATCTGATACAGCACCATCAGGCCAACGATCGCCAGTACGATCGTACACGCCGTGGCAAGATCGTTCTCATCCACGCCAAACTGTACGCAGAACAAATACAGGCCGCTGATCACGAAAAAGTCAGTCAGGCCGCCCGGCAGTGCCTTAAACAAAACGTTGCTCAGGAAATGTCCCCGGATGCAATCCGTATTTCGCTCCAGCGACATGACAAACGCCGGAATACCGATCGTAAACATACTGATCAGCGAAATCTGTGACGGCTCCAGCGGATAGTTCACTGTAAAGATGATCGATAACACGGACATACAAAGGGAAAAAATATTCTTTACAAGGAACAGACTGGCTGTGCGCTCGATATTATTTACCACACGGCGCCCCTCCGCGACAACAGAAGGCATTTTGGAAAAATCAGATTCCAAAAGCACCAATTGCGATACCTGAGCGGCTGCGTCACTTCCGGACGCCATCGCAATGCTACAGTCCGCGTCCTTGAGAGCCAGAACATCGTTCACGCCATCGCCGGTCATCGCTACCGTATGCCCTGCATCTTTAAGGGCACTGACCAGAATCTGCTTCTGCTCTGGCGAAACACGTCCAAATACGGTATAGCGAAGTGCCGCGGCACGCACTTCCTCTTCCTCGTAGAGCGTAGACGCATCCACATACAGTTCTGCATTGACGATACCGGCCTCCTTTGCCACTTCGGAAACAGTCACCGGATTATCACCTGAAATCACTTTAATCTCCACACCCTGTTCCCTGAAGTAAGCGAATGTCTCCTTCGCATTCTCCCGGATCGGGTTTGCCAGCAGGATCATAGCAATCGGCTCAACTGGTACATTCAACGCCCCACCTGTCAGTGTTCCCTGGCAGCGCGCAAACACCAGTACGCGGAAGCCCTGATGGCTGTAACGATCAATGGATGGCGCGAATTCATCGTATCGTCCCCGCAGCACAACCTCCGGCGCCCCAAGCACATAACCGGTTTCCCCAAAAATGGCTCCACTGTATTTATACTGCGACGAAAAAGAAAAAACCTGCTCTGGACGCTGCCCGGTACGTTTTCGGAAAAAATCCTTCATCGCGTTCATAGTGATATTATCCACCGCCATCGCGGCGGCAAAGTCCCCAATCACCAGTTCCACCTCAGAAAGCTCTTCCGGAGTAAACACTGCGTCTTCCACAGCCTCTTTTCCCGAATGTAACGGAAGCACCTTTTTCACTGACATCGTATTATCTGTAATTGTCCCCGTCTTATCCACGCAGAGCACATCCACACGCGCCAGTGTCTCAATGCACTTCATATCATGCACAAGCACCTTCTTCAACGCCAGACGCGCGACACTCGCTGCCAGGGCAACATTCGCCAGGAGATAAAGTCCTTCCGGAATCATACCGATTATCGCAGCCACAGTCCCGGTTACGCTGTCCTTCGCTCCGGACTCATTAATAAAATACTGCTGGCCAAACAGGATAAGCCCAATTGGGATAATCAGAATACCGACAATTTTTACCAGTTTGTTCAGAGAGCGGATCATCTCTGACGATTCTGCGTCGTTCATCACCTTCGCCTGCCGGGAGAGCTGCGAAACATAAGAATCTGCGCCGATTTTGTCCAGCCTTGCGCGGCACTCTCCGGATACGATAAAGCTGCCGGATAAAAGACTATCGCCTTTTTTCTTCGCCACCTGATCCGACTCGCCAGTGATCAGGGACTCATTGACCAGTACTTCCCCTTCCTCTATAATCGCATCCGCTGGAATCTGGTTGCCCGCAGAGAATACAACCATATCATCCAATACCAGATCTTCTGCCGGAAGCTCAATCGTCTTTCCTTCACGCACCACCTTGCACCTGGGCGCGTTCAGAATATTCAGATCATCCAGAACCTTCTTTGCGTGCAGCTCCTGAACAATGCCAATGCACGTATTGGCCACTATGATCGGCAGGAACGTCATATCCCGGAAAGCACCAACCAGGATCAGCAAAATTGCAATCAAAAAAAAGATCAGATTAAAATAAGTGAAGAGATTGCTGTAAATAATCTCCTTTTTTGACTTAGATGGCGACTCCGGAGCCGTATTTTTCAGTCCCCGGAAAATGCGGTCATCTACCTGCGCCTGCGTCAATCCCTGTACACTGGTCGGTGAAAAGCGCTCCATCGGAATGATATTATCAGGAATTCGTCTTTCTTCTGGAATCACCTGCGTGTTTGCCAGCTTACTGCGGAATGACTTTATATTACTCCAGAGGCTTACACCAGAACGGTCTTCTTTTGCAGCCGTCTTTTCCTCAACAACCTCATCTTCCGCTGTATCTTCTACAGCAGGAGTGTCTTTCATTTCCAATTTATCCACGATATCATCCTCGAATTCATCCTGTTTTCTGTGTCAGACACATTCTATCATACCTCTTTCTAATTGATAACCCTGTAAATCCTGAAAAAAAAATTAAATTGTTCCTATGAAAAAGGGGCTGTCCTTCCGGACAACCCCTTCCTCTCTTTGATACGTGACCATCTGTATTGTCTGAATCGGTATTTACTGCGTTCAGATTTACTCCGCGCCATAAAGCGTAATCAGCTTCTGCAGATACTCATATCTTTCCTTTGCATAGCCTTCTGACTTATCAAACAGCTTTTCCGCTCTCTCCGGATTCGCTCTCATCAGAGAATTGTAACGAACCTCGCCGTTCAGGAAGGTCTTGTAATCCTCAGTCGGAGCCTTAGAATCAAGCGTGAATGCCGCCTTGCCCTGCTCCTTCAGAGCCGGATTGTAGCGGAAGCAATGCCAGTAACCGGACTTCACAGCCAGTTCTTCCTCGGTCTGTGCCTTGCTCATGCCCTTCTTGATACCGTGGTTGATACACGGAGCGTAAGCAATGATCAGGGACGGTCCCGGATAAGCCTCTGCCTCAGAGATTGCCTTCACGGTCTGGTTGAAGTCAGCGCCCATAGCAATCTGTGCTACATATACATAACCATAGCTCATCGCGATGGAAGCCATATCTTTCTTCTTTACTTCCTTACCAGCTGCGGCAAACTGCGCAACCGCACCGGTCGGAGTAGATTTCGAAGACTGTCCACCTGTATTGGAATATACCTCGGTATCGAATACCATAATATTGACATCCTGGCCGCTTGCAAGCACATGATCTACACCGCCAAAGCCGATATCATATGCCCAGCCGTCGCCGCCGAAGATCCACTGTGACTTCTTCGCCAGATAATCCTTGCCCTTGAGCACTTCCTGGCAGTCATCGCAGCCGCAGGCCTCGCATGCCGCGATCAGTTTATCTGTAGCAATGCCATTGGTCGCGCCTACACTGAAGGTATCCAGCCATTCCTGCGCCGCGCTCTTAACATCCTCGCCGCAGCAGTCGCACGCAAGCAGAGCCTGAACCTTGGTCTTCAGACCGTCACGGATCGCTCTCTGTGCCAGCAGCATACCATAGCCGAACTCTGCGTTGTCCTCAAACAGGGAGTTATCCCATGCCGGACCTTTGCCCTGCGCGTTTACGGTGTACGGAGTGGACGGTGAGGAGTTACCCCAGATACTGGAGCAGCCAGTCGCATTCGCAATGTACATCCGGTCGCCAAAGAGCTGTGTGATCAGCTTCGCGTACGGAGTCTCGCCGCAGCCACCGCATGCGCCTGAGAACTCAAGCAACGGCTGTTTGAACTGGGAACCCTTTACGGTATTCTCTTTGAACTTGTCGATGACATCTGTCTTCGCCGGAAGCTCTACCGCATAATCGAAATACTTCTGGGATTCTGCGTTTGCTTCCATATTCTGCATGGTGATCGCCTTCTCACCCTTCTTGCCCGGGCATACATTCACGCAGGAACCGCAGTCTGTGCAGTCAAGAGCAGATACAACGATCGCGAACTTATAGCCAGCCATACCGGTCATCGGCAGGGTCTTCATATCAGCCGGAGCCGCAGCCACTTCCTCATCGGTCATAGCTACCGGGCGGATAACCGCATGCGGGCAGACATAAGAGCAGCGGTTACACTGGATACAGTTATCCGGATTCCATACCGGAATATCCACTGCGATACCACGCTTCTCATAAGCAGCCGCGCCGGACGGAGTCGTACCGTCTACATAATCCGTAAACGCAGATACCGGAAGATTGTTGCCTTCCTGCGCGTTTACCGCATGCTGAATCGTATTTACAAATTTAACAACATCTTCTCTGCCGCCGGTCACATCCTTGGCAATGATGTCTTCCTCTTCCGCTGTCTTCCAGCTCTCCGGAACCTGGATCTCCACTACCTGCTTTGCGCCGGCGTCAATCGCTGCCCAGTTCTTCTGAACAACATCGTCGCCCTTGCGGCCGTAGGTAGCCTTCGCAGCAGCCTTCATCAGGTCAATTGCCTGCTCCTCCGGAATGATCCCCGTCAGCTTGAAGAACGCGGACTGAAGGATGGTGTTGATACGGGTCGGTCCCATGCCGGTCTCAATACCGATCTTCACACCATCGATGGTATAGAACTTGATGTTATGGTTTGCGATGAATGCCTTCACCTGTCCCGGAAGGTGCTTCTCAAGGCCTTCCATATCCCAGGAGCAGTTCAGCAGGAAAGTACCGCCGTCTACCAGCTCCTGTACCATGTTGTACTTACGTACATAGGAAGGATTGTGGCAGGCTACGAAATCCGCCTTGTGGATCAGATAGGTGGACTTGATCGGCTTCTTGCCGAAACGAAGGTGAGACATCGTCACACCACCAGACTTCTTAGAGTCATAATCAAAATACGCCTGCGCGTACATATCGGTATTGTCGCCGATGATCTTGATGGAGTTCTTGTTCGCACCAACCGTACCGTCTGCGCCCAGACCCCAGAACTTGCAGTTCGTCGTACCTTCCGGAGTCGTCACCAGCGGAGCGCCGGTCTCCAGAGAAAGGTTCGTCACATCATCTACGATACCGATCGTGAATCTCTTCTTCTCGGTATTGTTGTAAACAGCAACGATCTGTGCCGGAGTCGTATCCTTTGAGCCAAGGCCATAACGTCCTGTGTAGATCGGTGTATCGTTGAACTTGCTGCCCTTCAGAGCTGCCACTACATCCAGATAAAGCGGCTCGCCAAGGCTGCCTGGCTCTTTCGTGCGGTCAAGCACGGAGATCTTCTTTACGGTATCCGGGATCGCTTCGATCAGTGCATCCGCGCAGAACGGACGGTACAGGCGAACCTTTACCACGCCGACCTTCTGGCCTGCTGCGCGCAGATAATCGATGGTCTCCTCGATCGTATCGCATACGGAACCCATAGCGATGATCACATTCTCCGCATCCGGAGCGCCATAATAATTAAAGAGCTTATAATCGGTGCCGATCTTCTCATTTACCTTGTCCATGTACTCCTGAACAATCGCCGGAAGCGCGTCATAGTACGGGTTGCAGGCCTCGCGCGCCTGGAAGAAGATATCCGGGTTCTGTGCAGAACCTCTCTGGCACGGATGGTTCGGGTTCAGGCACTGGTCTCTCCAGGCCTGGATCGCATCAAAATCGGTCATGTCTTTCAGATCTTCGTAATCCCAGGTCTCGATCTTCTGGATCTCATGAGAGGTACGGAAGCCATCGAAGAAATTAATAAACGGAATACGTCCCTTGATCGCCGACAGGTGCGCTACCGGTGTCAGGTCCATAACCTCCTGTACACTGGATTCGCAGAGCATCGCACAGCCGGTCTGACGACAGGCATATACGTCTGAGTGATCACCAAAGATGGAGAGTGCGTGACTTGCAAGCGCACGGGCGGATACATTGAATACACCCGGAAGTCTCTCACCGGCAATCTTGTACAGGTTCGGAATCATCAGAAGCAGACCCTGGGACGCAGTGTATGTAGTGGTCAGCGCGCCTGCCGCCAGAGAACCGTGTACGGTACCCGCGGCGCCTGCCTCAGACTGCATCTCTGTCACCTGTACGGTCTGTCCAAAGATGTTCAGGCGTCCCTGTGTCGCCCACTCGTCAGTCGCCTCTGCCATAACAGAGGACGGGGTAATCGGATAGATCGCAGCAACATCTGTAAATGCATAAGATGCGTGAGCCGCGGCATGATTACCATCCATGGTCTTCATTTTTCTTGCCATTGGAAAAATACCTCCTTAGTTTATATAGTAAACGACATGAATCGTTTTACTTGCGCAGGACGACTTCTTATCCGTCCGTGTGCATTTTAAGAAAAGCTCCGAACATTCTGCCAGGCATAATAACAGGCAGGCTGCGTTCAGGAATCCTTTCATTTGGATTTGATTTTATCACAGTTTATCCATTTTGTCTATTTCCGGTTTTTGTTTTTTCGGTAAAATTCCGCAAAATTTTGTACTTTTTGCTGTACAGAGCTTCCATCCAATTCTCCTTTTCTCATTGCAATTATCAAAAGCAAATGTTATACTCTGTCTATTCCTTTTGACGGCATACAAAGATGCCGGTTAATTGTGAACAATAGCAAATACTGAACCGTTACGATGAGAGAAAATACCGCCGCAAAAAAGGAGAAGCATATGAAAATCGGTATTATTTCCATTAATATGTATTCCAAGGGGCTGAATTTCGCCTGCCCGCTGCACACCTGGGCTTTTCAGCAGTTTTTGTTAAAAAACGGAATTGACTGTACTGTACTTAGCTACAAACCAAATTATTACGAAAACTTTAACCTTCGTCACCCTTACGATTATTATAAAAAGAAATACGAAGCCAAGCTGACAAAAGACTGCACGATCACAGATCCCGAAGAGCGGAAGCAATACCAGGATAATTTAAACTATATAAAGGAAAAAATGGAACTGTGGAAGCCGCTCCGCAAGGAGCGCGAAATCCGCTATGATAAGTTCCAGCATTTCATTGATCAGAATTACATCCGCACCAAAAAATGTTATGATTCAGACCTCCTTGAGGTGGAGGATCCGGGATTTGACTGTTATATCTGCGCGACAGATGTAATCTGGAAAAACACGCCGGATTTCGGTTATGACCGCGGATTTTTTCTTGGCAGCACCTGTATGGAAAACAAAAAAAAGATCGCTTACGCAGCCAGCCGTGGTACGCATTTTGCCACAACACCGGAAGAGACTGAGCAGTTCTTTCATTATATAAATGACTTTGACAGCATCTCTGTGCGGGAAAAGACGCTGAAGCAGTACATTGAACAGAATTCGAAGCTTCAGGCGCCCGTGGTTCTTGACCCGGTACTGCTGCACGATCGGGATTTTTATGAAAAGATCAGCGTAAAACCCCCGGAAGAGCACTATGTTTTACTCTATTATGTGATGGAACAGGCCAGAGAAACGATCCGACAGGCAGCTCTCTATGCCAGCGCACATCATCAGAAGATCATAGAAATTACTGACCTGCCGGTAGGCGGCGGACGGCTGGTGGCTTACCCAGATGTAGACTACACGCTTCGCTACGCGATTGGCATTGAAGAGTGGCTCGGCTATCTGCTTCACGCAGACTGTATTTTTACGAATTCATTCCACGCATGCTGTTTCAGTATTCTGTTTGAAAAGCCCTTTTTCGCCGGACATCGCAATAGTGAGAAAGTAGCCCTGATCCTGGATGCCTTTGGCCTATCCCACCGTAAGCTTGTATCCAAAGGCAATCCGGTGGAAAACCCGCCCGCGCCGATTGACTATAAACAGGTGCGCATACTTCTCGATCAGAAGCGAAAAGCTTCCTCCGATTTTATTCTCGGAGTGATCCGGCAGGCAGAGTCGTCCGAGCGCATGCCACATGACTATTCCGCATCGAAAAAAAAGCTTCGTTACCGAGTGCAGTATAATTCCGGAAAAGTCTCAGACGCTTTTTCCTCTGACTGGGACGAATCAGGCGGAGTACTGAAGAAGCTTTCCTCCGGCTCTCTGGAGTACGTACCTGGCACTGCAGACAAACGAAATGACGGTACCAGCCATCTGGACGCGAATCAGTATCGTCTTCCAAACCATCGCTTTGTCGGATGGCGCATCCGCATTCAGATCGACCACCGGTGGTTCTGGATTGGAGAGAACGGAAAACTTCTTTTAAGAAAAGACGTGAAGAGCACACCCACCGATCAGCTTCACGTTTTCCGGGATGAAGAAGTTTTACCCTTTCTCCCGGTCAACCACATCAGTTATATGATCGCAGAGGCCATCTGGGATCCGATTTTCCCGCTGAAAGTTCTGCGGAAGCTGAAACATTTACCGGAGCGTTTTTCCTGATTGACTGCCTGTTTCGTACGAATCCTGCGAGAAGCCTGTGAATATGCGGCGTTACTGGTCACAACCCGACCACGCACTTGCTGCGGGGTCAGGGCTTATCCCGCACGAAGTGTGGGATGCCACCCGGCGAGGGTTGAAAACGTAGAGGTAGCAAGCATCCGGCTCATCGCGTAGCGATTTTAATTGGCCGGATGCCGTTATAGGTCACACCTGTAGTGGTTGAAATAGGGTAGATTTGGCTGTGGTGTGACCTGTAACAATGCGGCCTGGGTGAATTGCAGCCAGAGCCAATTTCTCCTTGAAAGAAGGGGAAATTTGTGTATAATAAAAACATGTGTGCCGCAGACATCGCGCATTGGTGTTGTGGCATTCTGTTACTTCACAACTGCGGATGGCGTGAAATCGTTTTGTTCTTGCGTAACTGTTCCGTATCTTCATAGTTCGTTATTGAAACAATACGGCCTCCTGCTATTTTATTAAGAGGATTTTATTATGATTAGTGCAAACAATGTGACCCTTCGCATCGGCAAGAAAGCCCTGTTTGAAGATGTCAACATCAAGTTTACCGAAGGCAACTGCTATGGGCTGATCGGCGCAAACGGAGCCGGAAAATCTACCTTTCTGAAGATTCTCTCCGGGAAGTTAGAAACGACGAAAGGTGATGTGACGATGACTCCGGGACAAAGACTGTCCGTGCTGGAGCAGGACCATTTTAAATACGACGAATTCCCGGTTCTGGATACCGTGATTATGGGGAATCAACGTCTCTACGACATCATGAAGGAAAAGGACGCGATTTACGCAAAAGAGGACTTTTCCGACGAAGACGGCATCCGCGCCAGTGAGCTGGAGGGCGAGTTCGCGGAGATGAATGGATGGGAGGCGGAATCTGACGCTGCCACTCTTTTGAACGGACTCGGCATCGATACCGAGCTTCATTATAATCTGATGAAAGATCTGAACGGCAATGAGAAGGTCAAGGTGTTGCTGGCTCGTGCACTGTTTGGCAACCCGGATATCCTGCTTCTCGATGAGCCGACGAACCACCTCGACCTGGATGCCATCAGCTGGCTCGAGGAATTCCTGATTAATTTTAATAATACCGTCATCGTGGTCTCCCATGACCGCTATTTTCTGAATAAGGTATGTACACAGATCGCTGACATTGATTATGGCAAGATCCAGCTGTACGCCGGGAACTATGATTTCTGGTATGAATCCAGCCAGCTTCTGATCCGCCAGATG
>JAJBUL010000248.1 GCA_020860365.1 Clostridiales bacterium
TGTTTACAAGGGATTCCACCTCTTTTCTAATCTCAAAGTGTCGAAAACGGGATATGGCAAGCCCCTTTTTTCGTTTTTTAACAGTTCAGAACAGCATCGAAATGAAAAGACAGGCTGGGCAGGTTTACCTGCTAAAGACTGTATTTTCATTTCGGGATGGGCGGAACGCCCATCGAGCCTCAGACATATGACGCGCAAGCGGCATATAGCCTTCGAAGAAGGCGGTCTGTGGCCTGCTGTTCTGAAAGTCATCACTCTCTCCTCAGCGCCTCAATCGGATCCAGGTTCGCCGCCTTCATAGACGGCACCAGGCCAAAGACAATACCGATTACCATGGAGAACAGCACGGCAATGGCGGAGGCCGGGACACTGATCGCGACAGCGGTTCCGGAAATTTTATTAATGATGTAGGCCATACCGATGCCGGCTCCCACGCCAAGCAGGCCGCCTATGCTGGTCAGCACCACTGCTTCTGTCAGAAACTGGCCGAGAATCGCCCCTTTTCTCGCCCCAATCGCCTTTTTCAGGCCAATCTCACTGGTACGCTCGGTGACCGATACCATCATGATATTCATCACGCCGATGCCGCCGACCAGCAGAGAAATACTCGCCACCCAGATCATCAGGTTCTGTGTCGAGCTGGACAGGCTCGCGAGCTGTCTGGCCTGCTCCACCAGATTCTGCGCTTCGTACTTGACGTCTGTCTGTGCGCTGGAAATCAGAGAATTCAGGATATCCTCCGTATCAGACCCGGCCTTTTCCATATCATCGGTACTTGCCGCTTTCACAATGACATTTTGCGGCTCGTCAAAACAATACAGAATCGGCCAGCAGGCGGCCGGGATATACAGCGTGCCGTACGAGTCAGACAGATAAGTATAATAATCCGAAACTGTGCTGATCGAGGAACCGGTATCGCTGGTGTCGGTGACAACCCCGACAATGGTAAACGGAACCCCGCAGATTTCCAGCGTATTTCCTACCGGATCTTCATTCGGAAAATATTTATCCGCCAGGGAACTGTCGATAATGACCACGGTGCGGAAATTTGTATAATCACTCTCCACAAACCCGCGCCCTGCCCGGATCGTATAGCCAACCGTCTCAAAATAGCTGGTATCAATTCCCCGGATCGTCGGATAGGTAATCTCCGTATCCTGGTAATACACAGATTCATAAAGGTAGGTTCGCTCTGTGTAGCAGGTCACATTCTGTACCGTATCCAGCGCCAGAATCTGCTCTCTGGCGGAGTCTGTGACCTGCGGCACCCCATAAGGGATATCCGCAGAAGAGTCAATCGAGAGATCATACCCATTCCGCTGTAATAGAATATCTACCGTATTGGTACCTGCGCCGATCAGCTGGTTTTTAATTTCTTCATTTGTCCCCTGTATCGTAGACACAATTGCAATGATTGCTGCGATGCCGATAATGATACCAAGCATCGTGAGGAATGACCGCATTTTGTGTGCCCAGATACTCTGGAAAGACAATCGCAGATTTTCAAGCAAAGCCTAACACCTCCCGGTAATCCCATCTCCGCCGCAACACAACCGTCTTAACCATAAGCATCCTCCAGGGCATCAACCTCTTCCGTCTTTGCCCCCTCGTAAACATTATCCCCGTACGGAAATGCAATCCGGTCAGAGGAAGACAGCCCGCCAATGATCTTGACGATATAGCCTTCGTCCGGTGATGTTCCGAGCGTGACATATCTCAGCTCGAGTGTCCCATCCGAAGCCTGCACATAAACATAATTGTTTCCGGTAGCGTCTGTCCGGACGAAATAAGCCTCCAGGTAAATCGCGTCATCACTCTCGGCATACTCCAGGGACAGCGTCAGTTCCGCATAGCCTTCCTCCAGTCCCTCCGTGTCATCGATCTGCGCGTAAAACAGATAATAAGAAGTATTCTCCGCATAAGAGTAAATATCATAGTTATATAATTCCGAGGTGGAAATCGGATATTCAGAAATCTCTGTAATCACCGCGGTAAAGGAATTGCCGGAATAGTCGACTCCGGAAATCGAATCCCCCACATTCACCGTTTCCAGCGAGCGTTCACTGATGGCGCTCTTCACATACAGGCCCTCGCTGCTCGTGATTTTTACAAAATAATCACTGTCATCATCAGTATTGCCATCCTCATCGCCGATCGTGACAACGGTGCCATTCACTGTACTGGTAACCACCTTTTTATCCACAATCCTCTGCTGCTGTTCCAGCTCCAGAGTAGCTTCGCGTATATCCAGCTCTTTTTCCTTTATATCTGTCTCCAGCTCCTCAATAAGTTCCTTCAGTTCCTCAGCCGTATAGCCGGAGTCATAGTCCGAGTAATAATCATCCCAGTCATCATAATAATCCGTCTCAGACTCCGATTCCTCTTCCAGAAGTCCGTACAGGCTCAGAAGCTCAAACAGAGTATCCGCGTTCCAGACGAGAGCCAGCTGCGTGTCTGTCAGAGAAAGATAATCCAGATACATATCCGCAAGCCTTTCCAGAAAATCCTCTGTCTCCGTCTCGTCCTCTGCCTCAGCTTCTGTCTCCTCTGTCTCGTCCTCAGACTCCTCCTCTGCCGTTCCCCACAATCTCTCTTCCGATTCGGCGTCAAGCTCCTCAATCCGCAGGATTATGTCGTAGGCAGTCAGATAATCCGATACACAGGGCTCCCCCTCCTGCGCGGAGGCGTCCAGCGCAATCGCCCAGGCCGTGCCCAGAAGGTCATACGCCTCCTGTGCCGCAGTCAGCTCTTCACGCGTCATGTTCTGCGCATCCAGAGCCAGCACCAGATACTCTACATAGGACAGACACAGCTCCTGATAGGTACTTGTCAGTGTGATCTGCAGTGCAGCTCCCTCGCTGCCCAGATCAGAGAGATACGCGAGAGCCTCTTCGCTGAGCTCATACGCTTCCATCCGTGCTCCGGTATCCTCATCGACGATTTCAGAAGGAGGCACAGCCAGATACATCTGATAGAACGCGATCGCGGTCTGATAATCATAGACCTCCGGGGAGGCGGTCTCCGAAAACACGGCATCCGCCATCATCAGAAAGCTGCTGATCCGTTCCGCAATCCCAATTTCTTCGGAGGAAGATTCACTCTCTGTCTCTGATTCCGTCTCGTCCGTCGAAGGATTCTCTGTTTCTGATTCATTCTCGGCATCGGATTCTGGCCCGGTTCCGTTTGCGTCCGTCATCCCGGCTTCGGTCTCACTTTCCGTCTCGTCTATCATCCCGGTTTCAGTCTCACTTTCCGTCTCGTCCGTCATCCCGGTTTCGGTCCCGTCTGTGTTCGTCTGTTCAGACTGGGAATCCGTCTCCGTGTCATGTTCTGCCGCCTCCGTCCCGGCTCCGGTCTCCGTCTGCTCTTCGGCGGCAAGCAACGCCTCCAGCGCCTCTAACTCTTCCAGCAGTGTCACATCCTCACGGGCGTCTCCGCTCAGGTTTTCGTATTCCTCCCGTGCCGCCTCCACGGCCTTTTTCAGACTGTCGCCAGTCTTCCCCATGGCTTCCTCGATCCGCATATCCACATAAGCCGCGTGATAACGCTCCATCAAAGCCGCACAGGCTTCCAGCGTTTTCACCTCGTCTGAAGAAAGAAGCGCTTTCACAGAATCCTTCAGAGAATAATACTTTAATACCAGCGGCTCTCCGTCTTCCCCTGTCGTTTCTTTTTCTTCCTCTTCCGCCAGATATTCCCGGTAAAACGAGACTGCTTTTGTCAGTGACTTGCCGATCACTTCGATATCCTCTGAGGTAAACTCCCCGTCAAATTCGTCCATCAGATCCCGCAAGGCACTCATCAGCAGCTCAAAATTTGTCACGGATGTCAAAAGCACAATGTCCTCATTTTCATCAGGCTCCACCGTCTCAATCCCTTCAATCTCCAGACCGGAACCGGAACTTTCCGATCCGTCCAGATCGCCCTCTGCATCTTCCGTATTCGCCAGGCTGTTATCTGTCGACTCATCCAGAATCGCGTCGCCCGAAGAGGATGTCAGCGTCGTCACAGTCGTCTCCAGAGAAGCGGTCGCGGTCGTGCTCTGATATTTCTCCAACTCCTTCTGATAGCGCCGAAGCTGCAGCTCATAGGTCTGCACCTCAATGTCCTTCGCCTCCAGGTCGATCTCCTCTTTCGTCATATCGTAAGAAAAAAGCGGCGTCCCGACCGTCACCTCATCGCCCTCTGACACATAAATCTCATCGATGTCATAGTCCTCTAGGACCACCGTCTGAGAGACCTGCGAGGTCACTGTACCGGTAATCGTATCAGACGAATAATAATCACTGTACCAGTAGGATTCATCTACATTTTTCACAGGAACCACCTCCACAGGTGAGACCTGCCCCTGCATCGTATAATAAGCCGCATAGACGCCACCGGCAACCAGTGCGCCTGAAACGGTGATACTGATCAACGCTGTCCTGATTTTCAATAAACTGCCACCTCCTGTAAAAAACGGCCGTCTCCAGATCCTTCCTTTACCCTTCCGCAGGAGAAGCCTCGTGCGGTCTCAGTTCCCCATCAAAGATATCCACAATCCGCTTCGCGTGTCCCGCGATCTTACTGTCATGCGTAATCATAATCACAGTCACACCTTCTTCATTCAGCTGCTCAAACAGTTCCATAATCTGCAGCCCTGATTTGGAATCCAGAGCGCCGGTCGGCTCATCTGCCAGCAAAATCGCCGGCTGGTTTACCATGGCACGTGCAATCGCCACTCTCTGCTGCTGCCCGCCGGAAAGCTGGGTTGGCTTAAAGCTGACTCGTTCTTCCAGGCCGACGCGCACCAGCGCTTCCTTTGCCCTCTGTTTACGGACTTTCTTGCGTACACCCGCGTAAACCAGCGGCAATGCCACATTGTCCAGGGCAGTCATGCGGGGAAGCAGCTGAAAATTCTGAAACACAAAGCCCAGCTCCCCAAGCCGCAGGTCGGCCAGCTGCGAATCACTCAGTCCCATGACATTCTGCCCCGCCAGCTCATAGCTGCCGGAGGTCGGCCGGTCCAGGCAGCCAATGATATTCATCAGCGTAGACTTTCCGGAACCGGACGGACCCATAACCGCCAGGTATTCCCCCTTCTCCACATTCAGGCTGACATCCTTCAGGGCGGGAACCTTCATTTTTCCGAGAATATAATCTTTATAAATATGCTCCAGTCTCAGTATCATAGGAGAAAATCCTTTCCAAAGCGCAGCTCTTATTCTTCTTCCTCTATGACGGCATAAGAATCCTCATATTCCACATCGTCATCCTCTTCATAGACGATATCATCATCTTCCTCAATCGCATAATAGATACCCTCGTCTACGTCATAATAGACATCCGGATCTACTTCCTCTCCATCTGCATCCGCATCGTAATAGTCGTCATCCTCATCGAAATCCTCATCACTCACCTCACTGACAACCGCAATATCCGAATAGTAAACCGGATCTCCTTCTGAAATACTGTCTGCCGGGAACGCAATATAGTCGTCCGCCTCCAGACCGTCCAGAATCTCATATTCTGCCAGTTCTTCGTCATATTCGCCAAGCGTGATTTCATGCTTTTCTATCACATTGGAGGTGTTCGCCAGCCACACGTACGCACTGTCGCCCTCCTGAATGATGTAAAACTCCTCCAGCCACATACCGGTCTTCTCTTCCGACTGGCCGGAATCCACTTCAATGTAGACATGCTGCCCGAGCAGAAGCCCTTCTGAGCTGTCCAGATCAACATAAAAACTATAAGTAGAAGTATCGGAGGAAGAACTCGAATAATAATAGTAATAACTGTCCGAATCATCCTCGTCCTGCTCCGTGCTGATATCCGTAATCTCGCCAGTCCAGGTCTGCGACGCATCCACACGGGAATAAACAATCACCGATATTCCCTCATAGATATCGTAGTAGTTTAGCTCATTGATCGTGCCCTTAATTCGATAGTCTCCTTCCGCCAGAATTGTGATGTATGCGGAGCTATCCGTGGAATAATACGAATCCGAATCATCCTCCGTATCGGATATTTTCTGGATAATGCCCCCCATCTCTGCCGTCACAACGGAGTCCTCAATCGTCTCCTGCAGGCTTTCGTTCTCCACCTGCAGCGACTGAATCTCATATTCCAGAGAACGGATCGAATTCTGGATCGACTGAATCATCAGATTCGCCTCCAGAATATCGTCATCGTCCGTATAGGTCGCGATCAGCTTCTCATAGGACGTGATCTGCGCCTCATAAGACTCGATCTCCATCTGGTATTTCTCTATATTAATCTCATTCTGGGTAATCTGATCCTCTTCCTCCTGCGTCTCATAAGAAAAAAGCTCCTGTCCCTCCCCGACAACGTCGCCGACTTTTACATAGCACTCATCCACGGTGCGGTTTGAATCCAGCTTGATTTCCAGAGTCGCCTGCGCTTCCACCTCACCGCTGTATCGATCTACAACCCCCGTCCCGGAGCCATAGCCTGTGATGACCGACACTTTCTCCACATAAACAGCGTCCTCACTGGAAGAAGAGACGCGCCCGGTTGTCGCAGAGCCTCCCAGATAAAAATAATAATATGCGCCATATCCCCCGCCGCCAAGCAGAGCCAGTATCAGGATCGTAATAATTGCCTTCTTCATAAACAGTCTTCCCTTAAAGTTTGATTTTGTTATTCCTGCTGCATACGATTCACAACAATCTGTTTTTATCTTGCTGCTGTTTTAAACTGTTTACAATATAACACACCCACGTTCAAAAGTTCTACAATTTTTCTTAAGTATTTCTGAACTTCACAAAAAGAAAAGGAAGAACTCCTTGCCGGCCGGCGAACAGGAATTCTTCCTGAAACATAAAATACATACAGAATCAGATCAGCGGATAACGGTCCGTAAGCGTCTTCACCAGTGACCTGGCTTTTTCTTCACAGCCTGGCTCGCTCTTCACTACGCACGCAATCGCCTCTGCGATCGTATCCATATCTGCCTCATTCATGCCGCGCGAGGTGACTGCCGGTGTTCCCAGACGCACGCCGCTGGTCACAAAAGCGGACTGCGGGTCATTGGGAATGGTATTTTTATTGCAGGTGATGTTCACGGAATCCAGCAGGTTCTCCACTTCCTTGCCGGTCTTGCCTACACTGGTCAGATCAACCAGCATCAGGTGATTGTCCGTACCGCCGGAGACAATCCGCACTCCACGGTTCATCAGGCCAGCGCAAAGCGCTTTTGCATTCTTCACAACATTCTCCTGGTAAGTCTTAAGCTCCGGCTGCAAAGCCTCCTTAAAGCACACTGCCTTTGCCGCGATCACATGCATCAGCGGTCCGCCCTGTGTTCCTGGAAAGACTGCCTTATTAAAGTTCGCTTTCTTCGCGAACTCCGCATCCGAGAGAATCAGCCCGCCTCGCGGTCCGCGCAGAGTCTTATGGGTCGTCGTCGTCGTCACATGCGCATACGGGATAGGGCTTGGATGTACGCCTGCCGCTACCAGACCGGCAATGTGCGCAATATCCACCATCAGGTACGCGCCCACCTCATCCGCGATCTCACGAAACCGTTTAAAATCAATCGTGCGTGCATATGCGCTCGCCCCCGCCACAATCATCTTCGGACGGCATTCCAGCGCAATCCGCCGCACTTCGTCATAATCAATAAATCCATCATCATTGACGCCATAAGGAGTAACATCAAAATACGCGCCTGAAAAATTCGCTGGACTTCCATGAGAGAGATGACCTCCCTGAGAAAGATTCATGCCCATTACCTTATCACCAGGCTGAAGAAGTGCAAAAAATACCGCCATATTGGCCTGCGCCCCAGAGTGCGGCTGTACATTCGCGTAAGTACATCCAAACAGCTCCATAGCCCGTTCTCTCGCAAGATTCTCCACAACATCAACACATTCGCAGCCGCCGTAATACCGTTTTCCCGGATATCCTTCCGCGTATTTATTTGTCAGAGGGCTTCCCATCGCTGCCATCACAGCCTTTGAAACCCAGTTTTCTGATGCGATCAGTTCAATGTGGCTGTTCTGTCTTTCCTGTTCCGCGACAATCGCATCCGCGATTTCGCTGTCCACGCGCCGCACTTCATCCAGTGAATACATAGTGTTCTCTCCTTAATCGTTTTATCGTAGCATTTTCATACGTCAGCAACCGGTCTCACAATCCTGTGTGTATCCAGCCTGTTATTTCCGCTTCTTTTTTACACACTTTGCTTATCTTACTTTGCTTTGCGGGAAAAGTCAAGGCTGTTCCTTGTATTTTTCATGTATCTGTTTCACTTCATTTCTGTTACTGGCCAGGACTTATCTCCGAATGAAGGGCAGACATTAAAAATCACATTTTCACCGAATCTGTGTCTGTTTCCTGTGTAAATACATATGTTCCTGTTCTCTTTATGCGCAAAATCAGGCGTTTTTTATCGAATTATGTCAAAAACAATTTGAATTTTGAATTTTTTTAAAGTAGAGTTTGACAAACATATTCTTTTCGTGTAAAATCATTCCATCAAAGGCACTTATTGTCAGAGGTGGAAATGAAGACTTTTTTGATTACATACGTAATTCTCATGAATTTGATCGGGCTGCTGGCCATGGGCATGGACAAGCTGAAAGCACGCAGGCGAAAAAGCCGGATTCCAGAACGAACCCTTTTTATTCTTGCGCTTCTGTTTGGCAGTGTCGGGATTCTGATCGGTATGTACCTCTTTCATCATAAGACAAAGAAGCTGCGGTTTTCCATCGGCATCCCCGTCATTCTGGTCGTGCAGCTTTTGCTTGTCGGCCTGCTCTATCAGTGGAACAGGCAACAGATGGAGCGTCCCTCTCAGGCTGTCCTGCAAGAGCTGGAGCTCATCCGCGCGCTTGATGAGGATACAATCGCAGCCTTTATCTCCTATGAAAATCTGATGAATTCGAACCTCGCCTCCGGCGAAATCGGCTCAGATGCAGCGGAGGCAGTCCGTCTCTTCTTTGAAAATTTTACTTACAGCATTCACCAGGAAACCATCGACGGGGACGAGGCTACCGTCACCGTGCAGATTACCAACATAGACGCAGAAGCCCTTGCCCGGGATCTCTGTACCGAAATTCTGAAAAATTCTGTCGAAATCTATCCGGAAGACAAGCCAGAATCAACAACCAACGATTACTACTGTCTCCTGCGCGATACACTCGCTTCCAATACCTATGACACCGTTGTCACCACCGCTTATTTCCATCTTCAGAAAATAGATGGCATCTGGACAATCCTCTCTGACTCTGACCTGGAGGATGAGCTGGTTGGCGGATTTATATCCTGTATGAATGATCCCTATATCTTAAGCGCCTCCGAAGTCCTTGAAATCCACCTGGATGCGCTTCGCGATCTGACCGCAGATGAATGGATGGATTACCTGAAAGTCGAAGATATTTTCGCCACTTACAATACAGAATATTATTCTCTCATCGACGAAGCATACATCCGTCAGCTGACAGACGCTTTTGCCTGTGACATCCTCCGATGCACAGAAAACGGATCCTCTGCCGAAGCAGTGATCCGTGTCACAAGCATCGATATGACCAGTGTCCTTGCAATCTACAAAGAAGCGCTCCTTTCTTACGCTGGCACAACGCAATCCATCCGGGACGATTCTGTCACTTTTTCAAACGAAACCTCCCGCATGCTTCTGGAAGCTTTGCAGGGGAACACAGCAACCACTTCCACAGATGTAACCATCACGTTTTCAAACAATGGCTACACCTGGGAAGTCTATTTCGATGAGGAGTTCACAGACGCCGTCATGGGCGGAATGACCGAGGCAATCGAAGCCTTCTCCTCCTCAGGGGAAGAAGCGCAGGAGGTATCCCCATCTGAGTAAAAGCCAACGCAGCCAGGCTGCTAAACGCCTTCCGGCCGAACTGCGAAGATTGACCTGGCTCATTGCAAAACACTCTGCTGTTTTGCGGATACCAGCTCTGCGATCTGGTCGAGCGCGACTTCAGTCTGCTCACCGGTAGCCATATTCTTTACCTTCGCCCGATTTTCCGAAAGCTCCTGGGAGCCAATAATTACTGTATTTAACGCGCCCAGCTTATTTGCATATTTCATCTGTGCCTTCACGCTGCGGTCCATGTAATCCGTCTCAACGATCAACCCCTTCTTTCGAAGGTCACTCACCAGCTGATAGGCGCGGGAACGCGCTTCTTTTCCGAGGATCCCGACATACAGCTCCACTGGCTCTTCCTCCGGGAAGCAGACGCCCTCATTTTCCATAAAATACAGGATACGCTCAATTCCCATACCGAATCCAACAGACGGAATGTCCTGCTTCTCATCCAGTTCATGAATCAGGCCGTCATATCGTCCGCCTCCGCACAGGGTAAAGCCTTCTGCATTGACAAACTCAAATACCGTCTTTGTATAATAATCCAGGCCGCGGACGATCCCGGTATCAATCTCATAAGGGATGGAAAGCTCATTCAGCAGTGACTGTAATTCCTCAAAGTGTTCCCGGCACTCATCGTCCAGATAATGAATCGTACGGGGTGCATCCGCAACGATCGCCTTACAGGTATCTACTTTGCAGTCCAGTACACGCAGCGGGTTTTTCTGCATTCGTTCCCGGCAGGTCGGGCAAAGCTGATCCTCATATTTCCCCAGGTAAGAAAGCAGCGCGTCATTGTATGCTTTCCGGCAATTCGCGCAGCCAATGCTGTTGATATGGAGCTTCACATCCTGCAGGCCCAGCTTTCCAAGTAATTCTGTCACAAAAGTAATCAATTCCATCTCTGCGAGCGGACTCTTCGAACCGACAATCTCCACACCAAACTGATGATGCTGACGGAGCCTTCCCTTCTGAGGCTTCTCATAACGAAAGGCCGGCGTCACATAAAACAGCTTCGTTGGCGCCGGATTCGCGTAAAGACTGTGTTCCAGGTAAGCGCGCATCACGCCGGCGGTTCCTTCCGGCTTCAGGGTTATGCTGCGTTCTCCTTTATCCAGAAACGTATACATCTCTTTTTGCACTACATCTGTCGTATCGCCCACGCCTCGCGCAAAAAGCTCGGTATGCTCGAACATCGGAGTGATAATCTCACTCATATGGTAGGTACGCGCTGTTTCCCGAGCCAGCTTTTCCACATATGCCCGCTTACGCATATCCTCTCCGTACCAGTCCTGTACGCCTCTCGGTGCCTGTGTAATCATTGTCATAAACCTCCTTACGCTTTTCTCACTTATCAGAAATCAGACTGCTCTCAGCCTCTGTCTGAGCCGCACGCTGTCCCAAATCACCGGAACTCAGTAAACCCTCCAGCTTCTCCTCCAGCTCCGCTGTATTCAGCAACTCCTCCAGCCCTGGCTGATGAACAACCCGCAAAAACGCCAGAAACACTCCGACATCATAATCCTTGGATTCCTCGATCATCATCTCCACCGCTGTATCCACGTCAAATGCCTGACGGTATGGGCGATTTGACGTCAGCGCGGCAAACACATCACAGACGCGCAGAATCCGCGCTCCCATCGGGATATTCTCCCTCGTCAGGTTCATCGGATACCCGGTGCCGTCGCAGTTTTCATGATGATACTTCACCATATCCACAATCTTCTGTGAATACCCCATTTTCTCCAGAATCGCCGCACCAATGACGGAGTGTCGGCGGACATAGCGCATCTCCTCTATCACGAGCGTCTCATTCTCATGCCCGCGCACATACTGCGCCAGTTCCAGCTTGCCGATATCATGTAAAAAACCGGCGACGGCCAGATCATGGCAATCCTCCGCCGTAAGAGCCATCTCCTGCCCCACATGGAAAGCCAGATTGCTGACCGTACTGGCATGTGCCAGTTCCTTCACGACGCTGGGGCGGATAATCGGGTATTTCTTTTTATAAAGAGGAGCCTTCTCATCCATACAGCCCCGCCCTCTTTCTCTCAATCATTTCATCAATCCGGTCCATGTAGTTTTTGATGTCCTTTACATTTTCCACCCTGCAAATCCGATTGCCGGGATACACCAGCTTCGTGGATGCTCCCGCGCCGAGCGCCAGGATCGTCTGGATCTCTTCCATAATCAGAATGTTATAAAGTCCCTCGCAGCCTTCCCTGGCATACCCGACATTCTCAAAATTGCCCGCCATATTCTTCTGCCGGTACAGATAATATGGATGGAGGCCAGCCTCTCTCGTGTAAGCCGCCGTCATATCCATAATCGCGCTGCTGTTCTCAAAGGTGAGTTCCCTGTGCTCTTCACGGAACAGACGCAGCCTGGCTGCACGCTTCACTGCCAGAGAATGGACCGTAATACTGTCGGGAGCCATCGCGGAAAGCACCTGCATCGTATGTTCCACCTCCGGAGCCCCCTCACCGGGCAGTCCGACGATCAGATCCATATTAATATTATCGAAGCCCATCTCCCGCGCCAGGTAAAAGGCAGCCTTTGTCTCCTCTACGGTATGCTTCCTGCCGATAAAGTCCAGCGTCTCCTGGTTCATGGTCTGCGGATTGATGGAAATGCGCGTGATACCATGCTTTTTCAGTACCGCCAGCTTTTCCCTCGAAATGCTGTCCGGCCGCCCTGCCTCAACCGTAAATTCCTGCATATGGCTCAGATCAAAGCAAGCCTCAATTTTCACAAGAAGCCGCTCCATCTGCTCCGGCTCCAGCGTCGTCGGCGTACCTCCGCCGATATAGACCGTATCCGGCCCGCGCCCCGGCAGCAGCTTCGCTACACGCTCCATCTCATACAGGAGCGTATCCAGATAGGCGTCAACCTGATTTTTCCACAACCCAATCGGGCTGGAGCTGAACGAACAGTAGAGACAAATACTGGGGCAAAATGGAATGCCTATGTACAGGCTGTATCCATTCCATAAAGAATCCGGAGCATGCTCTGCCGTACCATCCAGGCAATTTGTCGCATCATTCCTGGCGAAACGCAAGTCAGGAAGAGATTCCGGCACATCCGGCCTCCCGGTAGCCGATTCCTGACTCAATCCCAGTTTTTCCAGCAAATAGCGCTCCCGGTTCGCAATCGCGATGGCAAGAGCTGTCTTCTCATTACTCGTATAGTACGTTTGCCGCATATAGTCAGCGATTGCGCTGTTTTTCCAGCCCTGATTCAAAAGAGCCATCGGAATCTTGGTCGGACGGATACCGGTCAGATTCCCCCATGGCAGGGTTCTCCCGGAATAATCAGATAACAGCCGATAAAGCAGCCGCTTCAATTCATTCTTTGTCTCATGGCGGTCATCCTCCCTGCAGGCACTCTCCATCTGTAGTTTTTCCCCGGTGCCTTCACAGAGAATGATCCAGATTCTGGTTGAATTTTCTGTATTGGCTGCATCTGCTTTGCCCGGCAGAAATGTAATCCGCAGGGAAAACAACGCCGCCTCCGGGCAGACCCCTGCCTCTTCTGACTCTCCCGTCAGAGGCGAAGCCATACAATCCAGAAGCGGATTATCTCTCTCATCCCCAGCCGAACTGCAATCCACCCGCACTTTCTCGCCCGGATAAAATGCGCGCACCAGCGAGTGGACGTCATATTGAAAACATTGTCTGTTTAAACTTACCTGTATCATATCTTCTTCATCGTTTTCATGATCCTGTATCCATAGTTGCTCATCTGTTTCCGCCATTGACTACAGAATTAATAGGGATTAAACCGTTTTTCATACTGAATCGTTGTCACAGCGTCATGTCCCGGATAGACTTCCGTCTCATCCGGCAGCTCAAAGAGCTTCTCATGAAGAGAACGGTGCATGTCGCCCATGCTCCCGGTCGGAAAATCGGTTCGTCCCACACTGCAGTGAAACAGCGTATCGCCGGAAAACAGTACCTGTTCATCCGGCAAATAATAGCAGGTGCTTCCTATGGGGGGCCCCGGTGTATGCAGTAACGCGAAAGAAAACCCGGCCAGAAGCAGCTTTTCGCCATCCGCAAAAAGCCGATCCGCCGTCAGGCCATACCCGCTGCCGTTCCAACAGGTCAGGTTCTTCACCGGATCCGATAAAACCTCCTGCTCCTTCTCCAGCGCACAGATGGGAACACCATACCGTGTTTTCAGCTCCTGCGCCGCACCAATATGGTCAAAGTGGCCGTGCGTCAGAAGAATCGCTTCTGGCTTCCCGCCCATTCCGCTGATCTTCCGCGCAATAGCATCCGCCCGATCCGCCGGATCAATGATCAGCATCGCGCCGAATACTCTGTTTTTTGCCAGGTAGCAGTTCGTCGACACCGGGCCTAGCACCAGTGTCTCAAGCTGAAGCTGATTCATCTCATCACCCCGTCGTCCTCTCAATATCAATCACACTCTCGATCTGGCGCAGACGCCCGATCAGATACTGCAGCGTATCCTTTCCCGCGACCTCGAAAGACATGGCTATCGTCGCAATCCCCTGCTTGCTCGTGCGGGAATTGACTGACTGCACATCAATCTTGTTCTCCGTAAATACCTTTGTAATATCTACCAGCAGACCGGTGCGGTTATGACAGTAAATCATGATCTCCGCCAGATACATTCCCTGATCGCCGGCAGTCGCGTCCTTTTGCCACTCCGCGTCAATCAGGCGCACCCGCTCGCTCTCCGGCAGGTTTACAATATTCACACAGTCCGTGTGGTGTATGGTCACGCCTCTGCCGCGCGTGACGAAACCGACAATCTCATCCCCCGGAATCGGACTGCAGCATTTCGCAAAGCGGACACTGACATCATTGATACCCTGCACCGTAATGCCGCCCTTGGATTTGCGGATGCGCACCGGAGAAGTCTCCTTCGCACTCTGCACCGCGTCAATGATCTGTTCGTCTGTGATCTCTTTGCGGTGATCCTGATCATACCCCTCCAGCAGCTTATTGACAATCTGCCCCTCTTTGAGACCGCCATGCCCCAGCGCCGCCATCACGGAATCCCAGTCGCGGAATCCGTACTTTGACATCACGCGGTCCATATAAGACTGTTTCATCAGGTCAGACTGCGTCAGCCCCTTCGATTTACAGTATGCGGCAAGCATTTCCTTGCCCTTTACGATATTGTCTTCCTTCCGTTCCTGGCGGAACCACTGGTTGATCTTATTCCTCGCCTGAGAGCTTTTGACAATCTTCAGCCAGTCCCGGCTCGGACCGCGGGAATTCTGGGAAGTAATAATCTCAATCCGGTCTCCGTTCTGGATCACATAATCAATTGTCACCAGCTTCCCATTGACACGCGCGCCGATCATGCGGTTTCCCACTGCGCTGTGAATGCTGTATGCGAAATCAATCGGTGTAGAACCGTTCGGAAGATTCTTGACATCGCCCGCCGGTGTAAAACAATAGACGCTCTCCGCGAACAGGTCGAAATCGCTCTTCAAAAGGCTCATAAACTCGCGGTTGTCAGACATCTGCCAGTCAAGCACCTGCCGCAGCCAGCTCAGCTTTGCTTCCTCACTCCTGGTGTCGCCCTTTTTGCCATCCGCTGCTTCTTTGTATTTCCAGTGCGCTGCGATCCCGTATTCCGCGGTGCGATGCATCTCAAACGTACGAATCTGGATCTCAAAAGGCAGGCCGTTCGGACCGATCAGGGTCGTGTGCAGGGACTGGTACATATTCTGCTTCGGCATTGCAATGTAATCCTTAAACCGGCCGGGAATCGGCTTATACATCTCATGGATGACACCAAGCGCCGCGTAGCAGTCCTTGACCGTGTCAACGATAATCCGGACTGCAAACAGATCATAAATCTGATCCAACGTCTTCTGCTGGTTCACCATCTTCTTATAAATACTGAAAAAATGCTTGATCCGGCCATCTACCTGCGCCTTGATCCCAGCCGCCGCAATCTGCTCCCGCACCTGCGCGACAATACTGTCCACATACGCCTGCCGTTCATCCCGCTTCAGCGCAATCTTGTCCACCAGGTCATAGTAAATGTCCGGCTCCAGGTATTTCAGAGACAGATCATCCAGCTCAACCTTAATCTTGGAGATACCAAGCCTGTGCGCGATCGGCGCATAAATATCCATCGTCTCGCGCGCCTTTTTCTTCTGTGTCTCCGGCGACCAGTATTTCGCGGTGCGCATATTATGCAGACGGTCTGCCAGCTTGACCAGGATCACACGGATATCCTTCGCCATCGCCAGAAACATCTTCCGCAGGTTCTCCGCCTGCACATCCAGCTTATCCGCCGGATAACTGAGTTTACCCAGCTTTGTCACTCCATCGACCAGCAGCTCAACCTCTTCCCCAAACTGTGCCCGCAAATCCTCTGAAGTCATGACCGTATCTTCCACCACATCATGCAAAAGCCCGGCCACAATGGTCTCCTTATCAAGCTCCAGATCAGCAAGAATAATCGCTACACACAGCGGATGAATAATATAAGGTTCGCCAGATTTCCGCTTCTGATCCTTATGCGCATCGCAGGCAACATGGTATGCTTTTTCGATCATGGAAATATCATCCGATGGGTGATACTTACGGACACTTGCGATCAGCTCCCGGTAAAGGTCTTCCGGATCCGTAAAATCCTCCATCTTCTTCACACTGGCATCCACTTTTCTGATTTCTTCAATCTCATCTGATTTTACTTTTAAATCTGTCGGCATCTGGTCTCACCGCCTTCCCGTCACGCATTCTGTCATTCCGTTTTCAAGCCGCCGCCCATAGCACAGCCGTATGTCGTTTATGCGACCGCCGCTTTCTGTTTCTGAAAAGCATCCAGGTAAACCCTCCAGGCTATTTTCCTTCATAGCAGATCACGGAATCCACATCATACTTTGCAAGTCTCTCCCGGCCTTTCAGACCTGCCAGCTCCATCAGGAATACAACCTTCACGACCTCACCGCTCAGCTCCTCAATCATCTGAATGGCCGCCTCAATCGTGCCACCTGTCGCGATCAGATCATCAATCACCACAACCTTCTGTCCCGGAAGAATCGCATCCTTATGCATCTCTATCGTCGCAGAGCCATATTCGAGGTCGTATTCTTTGGAAATGGTCTCACACGGAAGCTTGCCCTTTTTGCGAACCGGAATAAACGGCTTATGCAGATTATATGCTACCGGTACCCCAAAAATAAATCCTCTGGATTCCGTTCCGACAATTACATCAAAATCAAGTCCCTCCAGCTTCTCCTGAATCAGGTCAATCGAAAGCCTCAGCCCGTCCGCATCCTGCAGGATACTGGTAACATCACGAAAAATAATGCCCTTTTCCGGAAAATCCGGAATACTTCTTACATAGTCTTCAATCTTTTTCATTTTTTATTCCTCCCGTTCGACATTTTTCACGAGTATATCATTTTCCGCCATTTTTCGCAACTATTTCCTCATAAT
>JAJBUL010000080.1 GCA_020860365.1 Clostridiales bacterium
GCTCTTAATTCCCGAAGCACCCTTACCTGCAGATCCTTCACTACGTTTTTTTTGTCTGAGCAATTAGAAACAAAGCGAATCATATCCAGGTAAATCACGTCATACTTATTCAGATAAGTCTCGTAAGACTTCTTTTTTGATATTACCAGATCATCAAACAATGCGTGGGAGTCGCAGTTTCTGTCATAGTAAGCACAAAGCATCTTTGCCGCAAAAGACTTGCCAAAGCGCCTTGGGCGGCTAAAGCTTGTAAATCTTCCAGGCGTCGTGTTAATCGTACTGTTAATATAATCAATCAGATCGGACTTGTCCACATAAATTCCCTTCCGAATCGATTGGAACGCATCATTACCAGGATTCAAATAGTCCCCCATATCTTTTTCACCCCAATTATAGTAAACAACGTAAGTCGTTTTATATTGTAGTTTTCTTTGCTCCGTTGTTTTAAAGTATATCCGAATATACTCCTAAACGCAACAGGAAAAACCCCTACATTTTTAGAAGCTGCCAGTCAGTGTTTTTACACTGACTGGCAGCTTCTATTCTCATGTCTTGTCCTCGATTTGCATTGTGGTTCGGGACAAGACTCGACAGGTGTTTTTTTTCATCTGCTGCATACATCTGCGAGTATTCAGGAACTGGCGCGTATCAGGCGTGCAAGATGCCTGGGTAATTTCGTGACAGTCCTTACTTCCACAGGCACTCTTCCGCAAACAGTCGGATCAACTGAGACCAGGTAAAGAAATCATGGCCTCCCTTTACAATGTGAACGGTATACGGGATCTCCGCTGCATCCAGGCTGTCTATAAATCCAAGGGTTGATCGATCCTCATCTGTATTGTATGTGGTATTAACATATGCGCTATCATATAGTCCGGCGCCAACCATAATCGTTGGCTGGCCAAGAACCTCTATATCCATCTCTGTCAGATCCCGTACATCCGCGCCGCTGAAAATCCCAAAATATCCGAACTGATCCGCATAAGAATAATAGACATTACAGGTTGTCATTCCTCCCATAGATTCCCCGGCAAACGCCCGATCCGCCACCTCAGTACCTACATTATAGTTTTCCTCGACATATGGAATGATATAATTCATCAGGTTTTCATTGATTACCTCATAATCCCACTCATAACCCGTATTATACATGGTGACGATGATTGTGGGCTCCACAGTGCCCTCCGCAATCAGGTTGTCAAAAATATACTGGGTGCCATTGGAGAACCATTCCACTTCGCTTCCGCCGCCGCCATGACCGATATACAGTACCTTATACCCTTCCTCACGCTCTGCGTCATAGCCATAGGGAAGATATACACCAAGCGCCTGCGTATCGCCGTTCAAATCCTGATAGTTGACAAAGGAAACTTCCCCGGACTGTCCGTCCTCTCTTGGCATCGCGAACGTATAGTCTATCGTTCCATTCTGCTTTTCCTCATCATAAGGCACAAAGAAAAAGCTTCCCGCGTCTTCATGACCGTTCTCTGCATCCGCACTCATCCCGGGATTAGCCGGATCTGAAATCATATTTTCGCCATCGATCATAAGATAATACCAGTAATGGCCACTCGGCATCGGTAAGGATAAAGTCCAATAGTCGGTTCCTTCTACTTTTTCATAAGCATATGTACCGACCACCTGTACCGGATAGGTTTCTGGTGTCCACTCATAGGCAGTATAGGCGGTTGTCGATGAGGTACGGCCTGCCACTCCATCGTCCGTCAAAAATGAAAATCCAGCCAGCAATGCAACGCTCTCTGCTTCCGCATCCTCATACACGAAATGTGCCGTATAGCCAGTAGCTGATTCCGCATCCGCCACCACCGTTACACCCGGTGTCAGCTCCTCACTCTCAGAAGCCGAAGCAATAATTGTGCTTTCCATCATCATCGAAGCCATTACCGTAACCATCCCCGCAGTCGTCCCCATCAAAAAATCTCTCCTCGTGATTTCCTTCATAGTCGTATCCTCCTTTGAAATATTTTCGTTGTGATTCTATTCTATAACATTTTCATCTCTCAAAAAAGGATTTTTCTGTCTTAAACTTGTATTTTTCTTACTTTTTATTTTTTATTGCATCTTTTTTATTTGATGTATGGTTTGTATTATCTGTAGTACGTGCCATTAAGTATATATGGAACCGCTATTCATTCTATCCGATAGCCATGGTTTTATCTTTTTTCCACCCGGTCATATTCCGGTATTCTCTCGGGGAAACTCCGAAAAAACTCTTAAACCGCCGCGTAAAATAGGAGATATCCTGAAATCCGACCTTCAGTGCCACCTCACCAATCGGCAAGTCCGTCTGAAGCAAGTATTTCTTTGCCTCCTCCATCCGAAGCGCCAGCAAATAGTCCGAAAGAGAGGAGCCCGTCGCGCGCTTAAAGATCCTGGACAAATAATCCGGGTGAAGGTGTACGGCATTGGCGACTTCTGTCCTGCCGATCTCCTTCTCTTTGTTCAAGCGCAGATAATGTTTGGCCTGTTCAACCGCATCCATGTCATTCACGCCCAGAGAAGATTCTTCCCGAAGAATATGAAGGCCTTCCTCCAGGTAATTCTGAGTCTTGCGGAACTTCACCAGCTCTACCACCGTTTCCCGAATCGAAATCGCTTCCGTCTTTCCCTTCATATAGACCGCAAACCGAAAATCTCCCAGATAACGCTTCCACACTTTGATCAGAAAACGCATCCGATCCGCGATCATGGAATCTGTCTCATTATCTGCCTCATATATGATCAGGAATTTTCTCCCAGATCGCTCGCCGATCGGAAACAGCTTCTCACTGTCTGTTTTCTGGAATAAACATTCCGCAGTCACATTCAGGATCGCAAATTCCATAGACTCCGCATCCCAATGCCCTCTTCTTTCCGGCTTTTCTCTGTAGTGAACCAATATGGGGCAATAATGCTTCCCCCTGCGCAGAGGAACTCCGGCATATTTCGCGTACGTTTCCATTTGTTTCCAGCTCTTCAGAGTGTTTCGCACTGTCAATGACCAGAAAGCCTTTCCCAACAGGATTCTGCAGGATCTCCAGTAGAAAGCTTCTCTTCGCTCCTGCTCTCTTCTATAAGCCTCCAAAGTGCTCTCGCGATCGGTCTCCAGATGTCCCGGAGATTTTTCATACGGCACTGCTTCCGTACGATTTTTCGATTCAGGGATGTTGTTCACAGGCGGTAAACGCATAACACCACCCTCTCTCCTCATGCAATGTAATTATTTCCCACGTTTTCCTTGTCCCAGATTCGATTCAGATAATAACAGAAGCGGCGTCCGTCCATCGTAAGCTGCCGGTCGCATCTCCCGTCCGGCGTCAGCTTGCGCGTGAAGCAGAAGCAGCCACGTCCATCCGTGAGTTCCAGGTGCTTTTCAAAGCCGGCCGCGCGCATTGCCTCCGCCACGCTTTTTACCATATGGGGACTGCGGCGGGCATACACGGGAAGTCCGTCCTTTTCGCTGACAGAGGCAACCCGATCCTCATAGGGGACATAATATTCCACACCCTCATGCGCGTGTCCCTCCAGGATATACTTTGCAACGCGGTAATATTTATCCACGTAAGCAGCGTCATGAATTCCGTTACCAGCACAGAGGATATCGAAGTAAGGCCGGATCGACATCCAGCGCTCCAGATTACGGAAGGAATGTTCTACCGAGATCCGGCTGTCAAAAAAGTTTCCGTTCAGTTCATCCCCGCAGAAGAGAATCCGGTTTTTCCGGTCCAGAAACTGCAGGGAACCACAGCAGTGCTCTTCGATGTTGAACACCTCAAGCTCCCGGCCTTCCAGATTGAAGACGTCCCCATCCTTCAGGAACACTACCGGGTAATCATCCGGGTATTCCAGCGCCGCATGCTCTCCAAACGGCCGACAGCGCCCCGCATAACTTTTTTCAGACATATACACCACATCAAACAGATAATTGTTCGCCGTGTGATCCCAGTGGTTATGCGTATTAATCAGGCGATAAAGCGGTTTCCCGGAAAGCGTCTGGCAAAAAGCCCGGATGTTTCCTGCCCCGGAACCCCCGTCGATGCAGAGCAGCTCCTCCTCCCCTTCCAGCACATAGGTATAATCTCCATCACTCAGTACCTGCCAGGTACCGGGCGCTATTTCCTTCGCCCGAAAATACGGCTCACTCATGGGCTGTATCTTCCCTTCCTCATCCTCAATGAAAACATTCTGAAGAGGTGAAAAATCAATCGGTTCCATGTTTTTCCTCCAGCGCATCTCCTGCCCTCCGTTTCCTTTGTATTTCTTTTGTGTTTTTAAATATTGAATTAAATTTTTAGCAAGTTATCTAAATATTCGGTTAATTAATTTACATGTATGATAATCTACTCTCAAAACTTTGTCAAGCATTTTTGTTCTTTTTGTCATTTTTTAACAAATTATAAATATTCTTTTGTTTAAAACGCCGGTTTCATATAACTAGCTCAAAGGAAAACATACAAAAAACCGGGCCATTTTCTTTAATAAACTATTTACTATATTATTCTGAATATTGACAAGACAAAATGAATTGTATATAATCTGGAATGAATAAAAGATTTAGTATATATGAGTAAAATGTATCGGGAGGAATCAGGTATGGCAGTATCGGCAAAAACGATCGCAAAAGAACTGGGGCTGTCTCAGGCCACCGTATCTCTGGCTCTGCGCAATATGAGCGGCATCAGCGAAGACACGAGGAAAAAAGTTCTGGAGAAAGCATCCGAATTGGGCTATCACAAAACCGTTGTGCCGTCTGCTGATACTTCACACTTTATTTCTCTGGTCATCTACAGAAAATACGGGCTCATGGGATCGGACAATCCCTTTTTCACCCTTTTGGCTCAGGCGATTGACTACGAGGCCAAAAAGGCCGGTTATCAGGTGCTGACTTCCTATTTCTACAGCGATCAGAATATTCAGGATCAGCTGTATGCCCTGAAAAATGCAGCCTGTATCGGCATCATCCTCCTGGCCACAGAAATGTCAGACAAGGATATTGCCCTGTTCCAGTCCGTCGGGATCCCCATGGTGGTACTGGATCGCAATACACCGGAATGTAACTATGACAGTATCTCCATCAATAATTCCTACGGGACTCAGTACGCGACCGAATACCTCATCCATATGGGCCATACCAGGATCGGATACCTGCACTGCGATATCGATATCCGGAATTTCCATGAACGCACGGACGGATACCATCGTGCCCTTGCCAGGCTTCCTCACCCGGAAGAATCGGCTCGTTTTCTCATCAACCTCCCGATGGTTCAGGAGGAAATACTGCTTGCCATGGACGCCTGGCTTGCAACAAACCCCGAGCTGCCCACTGCTTTTATTGCGGATAATGATGCGACCGCGTCCCCCTGTGTATTTGCATTACAGAAAGCTGGTTATCGTATCCCGGAGGATGTTTCCATCATTGGCTTTGACTACATCCCACTCAGCAAAATCATGCAGCCGCCACTCACCACGATGGCAGTTTCCAGAGAACAGCTCGGACGACATGCGGTTGAATTCCTCTTTCGGCGCATCGAAGATAACCCGGAAGGAACTGTTTGCCTGCAGGTGAAACCAATTCTTACCGAACGAGGTACCGTTCGGAAATTAGACCACATTGGAATCTGATCCCGGCGTTCTTAAAACAGACCTTGATTGAATATCGGCTTTGTGATATTCTTACTATATTGAAATAGATGCAACGAGAGGAGGTTTTTCTTATGAGTACCATTGAAGCAACCATATCCATGATGCAGGAAATGACAGAAAACAGCCGGAAAAAAGTACTGGATTACGTGAAACTGATTTACACCGCAGATACAACACCGAGTCCGTTTGCGCCGTTGTCTGGTGACGAGATAATAGAAAAGCTGGCACTCGGACGTGCACAAAACGAAGCCGGAGAAGGCATCCCTTTTGACGAAGCGTTGAAAAGAATAGGGGTTGAAAATGGATTCATTTGATGTCATTATTGCACCAGAAGCCTTAGAACAATTAAATGCCTTTGTCCAATACATCCGATGAACTTTGATGAATCCTACTGCTGCGGAGAACGTCTATGATGACGCGATTGAAACAGGTGCGAAATTATCTGCGGTGGCAGGCAGCTTGAAGCTGAGCGAGAATAAAAGATTAAGACGCTACGGTTACAGGACAATAAATTTCCGGCGCCACCAATATGTAATGGTGTACCGGATAGTTGGGCAGACAGCCTATGTGGATGGAATTTTCCACCAAAAACAGGATTACGAAAATCTGTTTGCAAGAACACACAATCTCTGAAAACGTGCTGACAAAGCCAGCAAGTCACTTTCCCAGGGTGTAAGCCCTATACATCTGGGTTGGTGACTTGTTGGGCTGTTTTTTTCTTAACTAACTCAGCGTTTTTCTCACGGCATCTTTCCACCCTGCAATTTTCTTTTCGCGCATCTTTTCCGACATTTTTGAGAGATATACCTTTCTTCTGGTTCTGTCAAAAACACGATTGTCATAGAATCCCATTCCGATTCCTGCCGCATAGGCAGCCCCGATTCCGGAAAGCTCTTCCGCCTCTGGCACCAGCACCTTTGCGTCCAGAATATCGCTCGTAAACTGCATCAGATACTGATTCTTCGTCGGACCGCCGTCTACCCGCAGCTCCTGTAAGGTCATACCGGCGTCCGCGCACATGGCATCGACAACGTCCCTGATCTGGTAGGCGATGCATTCCACGCAGGCGCGGACGATTTCCTTTTTCCCAGTCGTCCTTGTAATGCCCGTGAGCAGGCCGGTCGCGGCACTGTCCCAGTACGGTGCGCCCAGTCCGGTGAATGCGGGAATAAAATACAGGTTATCCTCCTTGAGTGCCGCGTTACTGATTCCTTCCGTCTCACCCGCAGAAGCAATCAGGCCGACCTCATCCTTCAGCCAGGAAATCACAGCTCCCGTATAGTTAATATTTCCTTCAAGGACATAATTCACTTTTCCATTCATTCCCCAGGCCAGCGAAGTCACGACCCCGTGGGTACTCAAAACCGACGTCTCCCCGATGTTCATCATAATAGAAGAACCCGTTCCATAAGTGGCTTTGATCATCCCCTGTTCCAGGCAACCCTGACCGAACAGCGCGCCATGGGAATCCCCCAGTACGCCATGGATGGGAATCGGATGCGGGAATGTCCCCTCCAGATCGGTTTCTCCAAACAGGCTGTCCGAATCGCACACCTCCGGAAGGTCTTCCGGGTCGATACCGAACAGACTACAGATTTCCGCGTCCCATTTTAAATCGAATATATTGAACAGCTGTGTGCGGGAAGCGTTGGAGTAATCCGTCTTATAGGCCGCGCCATCGGTCATTTTCCATACCAGCCAGGTGTCGATCGTGCCCATGCACAGCTCGTGACGGGCAGCTTTTTCTTTCGCGCCTTCTGTATTTTCCAGAATCCACGTCAGCTTTGCCGCCGGAAAATACGGAGAAAGCGTAAGACCGGTTTTTCGGCGAATCTGTTCATCCAGGCTCTGTGCCTGTTTCGTATCACGGTCATCGATAGTTTCAGCGCCATCCAGGCATGTTTTGTTTTCTACATGTTTGTCCCACTCTGCCCGTACGCGGTCGCACACCTCTGTCGCGCGGGCACACTGCCAGACAACGGCGTCTGCCACAGGCCGCCCGGTGGCTTTTCCCCAGACCAGGGAGGTCTCCCTCTGATTGCTGATGCCAAGCGCTGCCACATGCTCCGGCGCAACCCGGGTGGATTGCAGCAGACGGCGAACCACCTGTACCGTATTTGCATAGATTTCCTCCGGGTCATGAGAAACCCAGCCCAGATCATTCACAATCTGCCGGTGCGGCAGATCCTCCCGCCCCAGCAGCTTTCCCTCCTCATCAAACAGGAGCGCCTTGGTACCCTGCGTACTCTGATCGACGCTGATAATATATTTCTCTGACATTGCTTTCTTTCCTCCAATAACTGCCACAATCCCGAAATCCTCTGTAGCAGAGTATGATTCCGGGATTGCAAAGCATCGTTTCATTTTCCTGCAATTCACATTTACCTGCAGTTTTGTAAAAGTTCCGCCGCCTTCTTCGCGATCCCCTCCGCGTTCAGCCCGTAATAGTCAAACACTTCCTTGGAGGTTCCTGTGATCACCGGCGCGTCCGGAAGCGCCAGGTTCACTGTCCTCTTCGGGCATTCGCTTCCGACCACCTGCGATACCATGGAGCCAAGACCGCCGAATGGCGCGTGCTCTTCTACGGTCAGCACAGCCTTCGCATTCTTTGCAGCTCTGATAATCGCCTCTGTATCAAGTGGCTTTACGCAGTACATATCCAGCACGGCTGCGCAAATCCCCTGCTCCTTCAAAAGCACGGCCGCGTCACAGGCTGGTTTCACCATCTCGCCGCAGGCGACAATCGCCAGGTCGATGTTGCTAAAATCTGCATCCCTGGATGTCTGCACCGTTTCACCGCAGATCACGGTCGCCTGATCCATCTCAAACGGGCAGCTCTCCTCACTGTAAATGTCCTCCACCGCATTTCTTCCGACACGGATGTAAGATGGTTTCTCGTCTTTGAGCAGGGCGTCGATCAGCTTTGCAGTCTGGAAACGGTCACTCGGCAGATAGACTCTCATGTTGGGAATCGCCGACATCGCCGCGATATCCTGCGCGGAATGGTGACTCATACCCAGTGCGCCATAGCTGATGCCGCCGCTGATGCCGATCAGCGTTACATTTGTGTTTGAATAAGCCACATCCACCTTGGCCTGCTCATAGCTTCTGGTCGACAGAAAGCTTGCCGGAGACGCAGCGAACGGTTTTTTCCCGCATTTCGCCAGTCCGGCGGAGATACTCACCAGATCCTGCTCGGCAATGCCGACTTCTACAAACTGCTCCGGATACGCTTCCGCAAACGGCGCCAGGGAAGCACTTCCTCTGGAATCGCTGCACAATACTACAATATCCTTATCCGTTTTTGCCCGTTCCATCAGCACATCGCAGATGGCCTGGCGGTTCGGTATTTTATTCATGGCTTTGTACTCCTTTCCCTTTTCTGTCAGGCCAGCGCTTCCATATGCGCGTCCAGGTCCTTCATAATCTGCTCATATTCTTCCTGCGTCGGCACCTTGTGATGCCAGTTCGCCTTATTTTCCATCACAGAGGAGCCGCAGCCCTTCGTTGTGTTGGCGATCACAACCGTCGGACGGCCTTTCACTGTTTTTGCGCTCTCAAATGCTTCATACAAAGCGTCAATGTTATTTCCTTCCACGCTGATCACATTCCAGCCAAAGCTGGAGAAACGCGCACCCAGATCGTCGTGATGCATGACATCCTCGGTATTTCCGGAAATCTGCAGGCGGTTGCGGTCCACGACAGCACAGAGATTGTCCAGCTTATAATGGCTCGCCGACATCGCGCCTTCCCAGACAGAGCCTTCCGCCAGCTCCCCATCTCCCATCACGGTATAAACGCGGTAATCTCTTTTATCCATCTTGCCGGCAAGTGCCATACCGACACAGACCGGAAGTCCGTGTCCCAGAGAGCCGGAATTCATCTCAATCCCCGGGAGTTTATTGTTCGGATGGCCGATAAACTTTGAACCAAACTTTGAGAATTCATTGATTACCTGCTCGATCGGGAAGAAACCTTTCTCCGCCAGCACGGCATACAGCGCTTCTACGGAATGACCCTTACTCATAACAAAAAGGTCGCGATCCGGGCTGTCCATGTTTTCCGGTGAAATATTCATTTCTTTAAAATACAGTGTCGTCAGGATTTCCATCACACTCATATCGCCGCCGATATGGCCGCCTTTGCCCGCCACAATCATGTTGATGACGTCTTTTCTCAGCTTATAAGCCAAAGCATCTAAATTCATTTTTATCGCTCCTTCCCCTTACTTTTCATTCCCCGCGCAGGTATGCCTTCACATCTTCTTCAATCGAGTCATACAGATCCGGCTTCACACCAATATACTTGCACGCCTCATAAAGCACTGGCACGACATCCTGATGGATACCAACACAGTGATGAATATACGGTCCTTCTACGATCTTCGCTTCCAGCCGCTTGATATTTTCCACTTCCACCCAGAGATAGGTGCCCATGCCTTTCGGCCCGTCAATACCTTTTGCGTTGCCAAGCAGCAGGGAATACTCTCCGTTATCTCCGTCAAAACGTGCCAGGGTTACATCGCCGTGCTTTGCCTCCGCGGTGATGCTGCCAGGATGGTCAAACGCCAGCGGATAGGTCAGCTTTGGCGTCTCACGCGCCACAGAGATCGGCCATGGCCCACAGTGCTGCAGAAGCTCTCCATTTGGGACATCCGGATGACGAATCGTCCAGTCTGCGAAGAAGCTTCTCCGCTCGTTCATGCCTGCCGCCTCTACCATCAGGGCGGTGATTGCACCGTGAATATCGGTTTCACAGACAATCGGAATACCCTCTTCATTTAACAGGGCATTTGCCGCACACGGCATAATTCCCAGCTCGGACTGCAGCTGGTTCCAGCACTGGATTGTCCCGGCCTGACAGCCATATTTGTCAATCAGCCGCTTCATTGCTACCTTCAAAGCCGCTACATTCTCCAGCTCATTTTCCTTGATGCAGATTTCCATATGGCTGCGGCAATATTCCATCACTTCCGCGACTTCCGTATGCTCTTCCTTCGCCAGCTTCACCTGATCGGTCAGCTCCGGCATCGGAATCGGGGCAAGCTGGATATTAAACTTCTCCAGAAGCTCACCCTCATTGCACATTGTTGACCAGAACTCAAACGGCCTCGTAGAAATCTGAAGAATCCGAATATTTTTAAAGGTCTTTACTACATTGCATACTGCCAGAAAATCCCGAATCCCACGCTCAAATACCGGATCCTCCAGACGGCAGTTCGTCATGTATGTAAATGGAATGCCAAAGCGGCGAAGCACTTTGCCAGTCGCAAACAGACCGCACTGCGTATCGCGCAGACGCACACCGTTCGGCTCCGGCCGCTCATCCAGCGGTCCCCAGAGAAGTACCGGCACGTTCAGATCCTTCGCCAGACGGGCGCATTCAAACTCCGTGCCAAAGTTGCAGTGCGGCAGAAACAGCCCGTCAATCTTCTCCGCTTTGAACTTCTCCGCGATCCGAATGCGATCCGCATCATCGTAAAGCAGCCCTTCCTCATTGATATCTGTAATATCCACAAAATCAATTCCCAGCTCTGTAAGTCTTTTCGCAGTCAGTCCCCGATACTTGATCGCATCCGGAGCGCTGAAAATGCTGCGCCTTGTCGGGGCATATCCAATTTTAATGTGTGCCATCTTTCTTCCTCCTTATGATTATGCTGTAGTGTTACACACCCATGTATACCATCGTTTTCTTTATTTTATACAGAACATCACTTTATTCCCACAATAAATAAAGTAAAAATAACTTTATTTTTAGCTTTATTCTTGCTTTTCCTGAAAACCTGCCGTATACTTTACGTAGACGAATCCTTCCGTGCCTTTATAAGTGCATAAAAAGCTGCTGAAAACACATCGCTTTTCTGCCATACCTGTAAAATCAGAACCAGGCGGGAAGCACACCGCAAAATGACCAGGAGAATCCACCATGAGTATCACAGCCAAAGAGCTTGCACGCCTTCTGAATCTTTCCGCGACCGCGGTCTCAATGGCGCTCAATAATAAACCTGGCGTCAGCCGGGAGACACGGGAGCTCGTGATTAAAGAAGCGGAAACACTTGGATATGATTTTTCCAGACTGTCCATGAAAAAAAACAGCTCTGGCACGATCTACTGTGTGATTTGCCGGACGCACAATGCCATCCTGAACTATACCCCGATTTTTTCCGAACTGACAGACGGGATTCTGGAGATATGCAGGAAGCAGGGATACCAGCTACGGACCATCCAGATTCATGAAAAAACCGACGACCTGCAGCGCTCGCTGGAGGATCTGAGAGTTTCCGGCTGTGCCGGAGTGATTCTTCTGGGAACAGAAACTACCGCGGATATCTGCCGAAAATTTCTCACCCTGTCCGTTCCTGTCGTTCTTCTGGATACTTATTTTGAGACACTGGAATGCAGCAGCGTCCTGATTAACAATACCCAGGGCGCCTCCCTGGCTGCCAGCTATCTCATCGACCGCTGCCAGAAGCAGCCTGGGTACCTGCAGTCTTCTTATCGGATTGAAAACTTTGAAGAGCGAAAGATTGGTTTTATGAAAGCGGTTCGCGAGCACGGTATGTCCACCGGCAAAAGCATATCGCATGACCTGGCGCCCTCCATCGAAGGCGCGTTTTCTGATATGCTGGAAATCTTAGACCGGGGGGATGACATCGCCAGATGCTATTTCGCGGATAACGATCTGATCGCCATCGGAGCCATCCGTGCACTGAAGCTTCGCGGATTTAAAATACCCGACGACGTCGCCATCATCGGGTTTGATAATATTTCAGAAAGCAAAATTGTCGAGCCATCTCTGACCACGATCGACATCCCCCGATCATTCATGGGACAAATGGCCGCGAAACAGCTGCTGTCGCAGATCGCCAATCCACTCTCACGCGCGGTCAAGATCGAAGTGAGCACACGCCTTGTGAAGCGGTTCTCTGCCTGACGTTCTCGCTTTACAGGACAAAATCCCCTTGTTTTTTCACAAAGCCATGGTTATACTATTGTCAGTTGGATTGCGAAAACATTGGACAATTCGTAACTGTGAATGCGCTGAACAGTTACGACAACTCCATATTCTGCTGCCGGAGACTCTGGATGAATTGTTTATCGTCTTAAATAAATGGTGCGAACAATCTGAAAAACCGCTTGTAGAGGCTGTGGTATAAAACCGCAGCCTCTTTCATTTCATTCACTGCTCACCAGACACGAAATCCCAGTTGCTTCCTCGAGCTCCCGACAGATCACTTCCATCTCTCCACCGGCGCCCACAGTCTTTAATACCAGGCTCTGTGTGCCGGGCAGGTAGGAGGGGAGCTTTCGCAGTTCCACCTGATGTGCACGGCAAATCTGCTGCGCAATCGACTGAATCGCGTTCTGGTTTACGCCGGGAGCGATCCGGATGCGCCAGTGGATCCGGTCGGCGATGCGCTGCAGGGTTTCCTGCTGCCGATGGCCGAGCGCAGGCGGCAAAAAGGGAGAGCTGCAGATATTTTCCGCACGCATCGCTCATAACGCTCTTTTTATATGGCGGATATTTCGCACCGGCAAATTCCATATCAACACAGGAAATCGCAAGGTTCTGCTCTGCAGGCTCCGAAGACGAGAGCGGCATGAAAAAACCGTCCTTCACTGGTTTTGCCGCTATCGTTTTCTCTGTCGGCCTGCCATCTTGTGAGACATTTTTCCATTCATCCAGCCCTTCTCCTTCCAGGCACAGGAGATAGCCGGTCTTTTTTTCGAATTCACGTGCGATCGCCTCCGTGTCCGCTTCCGGCCTTCTTTTCAGGCGCAATACAACCACTGACTCCATTTTCCGAATCGATATCTTCTGGATGGCAGAGCCAAACCATGTCCGCAGCCAGGTCTGGATGGCGTGCTCATTTGGTTCCGCATTTTTTCTGATTATCCACCCGGTTCTTTCCTGAAATTGTTCCGCCGCACGATCGAACCCTGCTTCGGCTTCCGCCGGAAAGTCAAACAGCAGAAAAACCTCCTCCTTCTCCATAAAATAGCTGATCTTCCGGTAAGGGAATCCCGCGAAACAGGCCTCCACCTCCTGCTGCAGCTTCTGTGGCGTCACAGTCTGCGATTTCTCCAATTCCTTCTGCCATTCCTCCTCACTTCTGCACACAAACAGAAACAGCCTTTTTTCATCCCTTGCAAAATAGCTGCTCTGTGCTAATGTCTCCTGCAGACTGAAAAGATATTCCTCCGGCTGGTCATGCTTTCCGCTCCAGATAAACGCCAGCTCCGCGATCGTGAATTTTCCATTCGGATAGTGAGCCTGCAGATACTGATAGAATTCCTTCTCCCTGCCGGAAAGTGCTTCCTTTCGCTGCATGGACCACGGAAAACTCTTTTTCAGCTGCTGCCTGGGGCTGCGCAGATAAATTTCCTCCGAATCCCCCGGTTTCGGGACGAAGATCCTCGTGCGGTAATCCAGCCGCAGATCATCCGCCAACCGTGGGATCACATCCGCATCGCCGTGTACAAGAAACACATTCCTCGCGGAAAGGCGCTCCAAAAGCCCCTCTATCTCTGCCTTATCCGCGTGCGCGGAAAGCCCGGCTCTTTTTAAGGTACACCGAACCGGAACCCTGGCGCCTCCCAGAGTGAGGAAACGCTCCACCCCAGATGGCACGGAAGCACCGCCCGTCTCCACGGACACAGGATTACATCCCGACTCCGGCGCCACAGAATTCTGCTTTACCAGATTGCTTTCGTCCAGGAGATCCACGATCTGTCTTCCCGGCGCTTCCTCATCCTGGTAGCCGGTAATCACCAGATACCCGTTCTCCATCGGAGCGATTATTTTTGCGTATTCTACGCTCGGGCCACCGGTCAGCATACCGGAGCTCGCCACAAAAATTGCCGGACCGGGCGCTTTTAAAAGCTCCTCTCTGCTATCCCGGGGACTGACCGCCCGGATCTCATCCGAGTAAAACAACTCGCCGCCGCGCTCCGCTTTCCTGGCAAGCGCGTTTTTCAAAAACCATGGGTTGCGCTCGTATGCCGTGTTCATGTCCCGCACCATGCCATCTACAAAAATGCGGACTTTGGGAAGCTCCCCTTTGTTCATCGCTCTGCGAAGAATCAAAAGAACCTCCTGCGCGCGGCCAAGTGCAAAGGTCGGTATCAGCATCTTCCCGCCCTTCTCGATGCATTCCGCCGCAGTATCAATCAGCACCCGTTCTTCCACCTGACGGTTCGAATGCAGGCGATCCCCATAGGTAGACTCCACAATCGCCACATCCGGTCGCAGCTTCGGTATACGAATACCCTCAATCGTATTCTGCGCGAACACAGAAAAGTCCCCGGAATAAAACAGAGAGCCCTCTCTGCTTTGCAGGTAAATGCAGGCCGCGCCCGCAATGTGTTCCGCCTGATACAGGGTCAGTGTAATTCCGGGCAGAATCTCCATCGGCTGCTCATAGCGCACCGCCATCATCCTGCCAAACAGCTCCTCCACGTCCCTTTCGGCATAGTGCGGAATCCCATCCTCCTGCCGGTTCATCAGCTTTATGCTGTCATAAAGAAGTACCCGGACCAGATCAATCGACATAGACGTCATATAGACGCGGGCGAGCGGATACGCCCTGCTGATCACAGGGAGACTTCCGGTATGATCCATATGTGCGTGGCTAACCACAATCGCATCCAGCCCGCCCCTCTCCTGAATTCTCCGAAAATCCGGCAGGGGATCCGCGCCCACCCTCTGGCGAATCCCCGCATCCAGCAAAATCCTGTATCCACACATCTCCACCAGGATAGAACTCGCGCCTACCTCCATTGCACCACCCAAAAAATCAAGTCCAATCCTGCAATTCTCCATATCCGTGTCCCGTTCCTTCCATCTTATATACTTATAGCCAGCACGGCCTTTCTTAAAATGGCAAATACCATCTTTCACGCAGGCAACTCTGACTCAATTCTACTCACAAATCTGAAACGCCGGACGCATCCACTCAATCGCGTTTCTTCCGAGCCCATATTGCTTCGCAAGCTCTCTCCAGTGTATCCTGACCGTGTGCTTCTCTCCTGCTTTTCTGGCGCGTATCGTTTCTCTTCGACGCATCAGCAGTCTTCCTCATCAATCCGGGCATGAATCTGAAAATACTCCAAAAAGTTCCTTCTCTTCTGAATTGTATTGCCGTCCCGCATACATTTGCAAATCCGGATCCAATGGGATGCTCGCCTGTTCAAGCCATGATTCCTCATACGCAAAGGAAAACAACTCCCGCCCCCGCGACTGCGTCACATAGATAGTTCCAATCGGTTCATTCTCGTACGCTTCCCAGTCTGCATAAACAAAAACCCTCTTTTCCTTTTCCATCAGGCCTCACCCCTTCTTCGGCGCCCGTTTCGGCGTGGTCAGTCCCAAATCCTGCAACTTCCTTCCCAGTTCATCGTCTTTCGCAATCAACAGTAAATCCCTGTCCATATAATTGAGCGCGTGAAGCACCGCCGCATAAGCTCCAATAGCCACCGACGGAGAGCCCTTCTCTACCTCACACAGCGTAGCACGGCTGATTCCTGCACGCTCCGCCACCAGTGATGCGGGAAGCTTTCGCCTGAGCCTGGCAAGCCTGATCTGTTTTCCCATCTCCTCCAGATATCGCCTTGTCTCCGGCAAGATCACGATCGATTTTTCGGCATAAAGATTCGCCTCCTTGTGTTCATAAGATAGTACAAGGAGGCATTGTTTGTCAATTTTTATTTCATAAATGCTGATAATCCTCATATGCTCGCTCAAGCAGTTTATAATCGCAGCTATTCCTAACGAGTTCTTCGTCCATTTTACTGTTTACTCGAGCATATGTCATTTTGGCAAGTTTTTGTATAGCAGAAATCTTACTTCTGCAAAAACGATATTCTTTTTCTACAAATATTTTCCGTTCCTGGGTCTCAGCATCCTTCTTGAAATCAAATATATGTAAGCATTTATCAGGCACGGGAATCATATAATTAAACCTCAGAGAGCCAACAACTTTTTCTTTATGATGATAGATATTTTTATAAGTAGATTTTCTCGTTGATTTTTAGCATATGATGATACAGGAACAAGATATTTTTTCCCTTCAATTTCTAAAACTGCCCCGAAAAGGAACTTATTTCGACTGCTGTACACTACATTCGGAACTGTTGTAAAACCTCTATGCTTAATTTCATACTCCTTTAAATAATTTATATATGCTTTATCTGCAAAATAAAACGCAATTTTCATAACTAATCTTCTATATGAAGCAGGGGCAGAATTCTATCTGCCCCTGCTGATTTGATTACATCACTTTCGCATTTATCGGTAGCGAAACACCGATACCATCGTTCGCATTTAATCGGCAGCGAAACGCCGATAGCATCGCTCGCATTTACACGGTAGCGAAACACCGATATGGCGTGTATTCAGCGCCTTACACAAATTTATTATATCGCGAAGCAATAAAATGTCAAGGCATTTTATTGCTAAACACAGTACCAGCGTTACTATTGTTACTATTCACGGGGTGGAGAAGACGGACTGAGATTTTGAACTTTCGTGAG
>JAJBUL010000333.1 GCA_020860365.1 Clostridiales bacterium
CCACAAAATTGCTCTTCTGCCCCCACTGAACATTTTGGATAAAACGGTTGACCAGTGCATGACCGGTCTCCATCTGACCGGTAAATTCCAGATCACTGTACAACGCAAGGCCTTTGAAATCTTCCTTTTTCAGATTTGACACGCCTTCCACCTTGACATAGCGGTAGCCGAAAAAGGTAAAATGCGGAACAATCGTTTTCTCCGTTCCATCCGAAACGTAATAATATTCTGACTTTGCAGAGCGCAGGTTTGCGTTGTAGAAATTTCCATCGGCATGTCCGGCGCAGGGAACCTCAAAGGCGTCCATCTGAGCCGGTTCTGAAATCGCCGACCGGGTTGTTTCTGTCTGCGCAGGCCCTCTCTGCAGGATTTCTCCTGTCTGAATATGAATCACCGTTCCGGCCGGCTCATGCACACGCAGGGCAAAGAGCCCCGTAAACTCCTGTCCCATGTCAAAAACAGTTTCACCCGCAGGTGTGTGAATCAGTTCCACCGGCTCAAATTCCTCATGAATGGTGACAGGCAGACTCATCCGCTCCGTCAAAGCCCCCTTCGGCGCCTCACAAAACTGTGCCTGTTCCATTGGAAGCTCCGGCAATGTATCGTCCACATGTTCCCCATCATACAGATTCGAAAACGTAATGTTGCTGCGGCGCACCGTCCAGCTCTCATCTGTACCAATTGTTTCAATACTGCCATCCTCATAGGTCAGGCGCAGCTCCGCAATCAGCTTCCACTCATTGCCGTAAAAACCGATGTCCTCCTTTGCGGCAAACCCAAATCTGGCCTTGTACCAACCATTTCCAAGCCAGATGGAAAGCTTCGGCTTATCAGCGGCATTTTTTATCTGCTCCGTCACGTCGAACGTCTGATACTGTATCCATTCTTTGTAATCATTGCTGTACGGCGTGAGATATTCGTCTCCGATACGCGCCCCGTCAAAATAAGCCTCATACAGCCCCAGACCACAGATATAGAGCCGCCCCTGTCTGACCGGCTTCGCCGGGCAAATCTCTTTTTCAAAAATCGGATGGCGTTTCTTTTCATTATTACAGGTAATCCATTTCCCAGTCCACGGATCAGCACGCTTCGCTGTCTCAAACCACTGCGTCTCGCCAACTGCTTCTTCTTCAGCGTCCGTCCGCACCGTCACTGTCCAATAGTAGCGCGTGCAGGGTTCCAGTTCAAAATCTGCGTGATAGCCAAGACTGTCTGCTTCTTTCTCAAATCCAGAGTCAAAAACCATCTTGCGCATCTGCGCATCCGTAGCTACCTGTATTCTGGCCTCTGTCTGATTTTTCCCAGTTGCCTCAGCTACCTTCCACGAAAAAACCGTGCGCGTCATGCGAAACCCAAGTGGATTCGTCAAATGATTGATTTTCATGTCATAAATCTTCATACTTACATCTCCTCATCATTATCCATAACCGATAGAAAAGCCTTCTCTGCCTTACTCACATCCGTTCTATGATACAGCTGTGTTTCTTTGCGGCAGGACCTTTCGCATCTCTGTCATAGTTAATCCCTACAAGCAGCAAATTCCCAATGTATTCTTTCAGTGCGCCCTCATATCGGTTATCATGAATCTGCCGGATTGCAGTGTCAGCGTTCTGGTCGTATTTTAACTCCACAATCATAGCCGGTTCGCTCCTGTTTCTGCGCGGCAGGAAGGCATAATCCGCATAACCTTTTCCGGAAGGAAGTTCCCTGATGAGTGTATAGCAATTCTTCGCCGTATAATACGCGATACAGATCGTGCAGGCAAGTGAATTTTCATCATTATAAGTCAGTACGGATGAGCATTCTTCGTGAATCGTTTCCAGTGACAGGGCAACCGTCTCACTGTCACAGCGAATTGTCGCCTCCAGCAATTTCTCTGACTGCTCGATCGCCTGCTCTACAGGTCTCCACTTTCCGCCTTTTATCGCTGATTGGAAAACTTCAGCGACTTCGCGGTTTGGAATCGATACTTCCTGTGTTTTCTGATCATAAGCCAGGTAACCCAAATGAATCAACAGTGTCAGAACATCGTCTCTGTTGTCAAACGAGGTGATGTCATTCTGGAATGTTCCAGTATCTATCCTGACACGCTGGTTGCCGAGCATCAAGGTTATCGCATCCCTTAAGCCATCGAAATTCATGCTGATGTATTGCTTCAGACTCTCAAACGTCTCCGATTTTCTCCAGTAATTCTGAATTTCTCCATCCTGCAGGGCGTTCATTACCGAATTCGGACTGTACACATGCTGGATCTGGCTAAAAGAGTAACCGTCATACCATGCACTCATTTCTTCAAAGCTCATATGGTATTTCCTGCACAGTTTCTTTACTTCCTTCTCTGTGAATCCAACATACCTGGCCAGTTTTGCAGGACTTGTCATAGTGAACTCCTTAAAATCCGACACAGCAGACTCATTTCCATACTTCTTTACCGGAAGAATACCTGTCATATAAGCTGCCGCTATCGTTTCGTCTGTCGCCGTCCCGCCCTTGAACAGCCCCCGGAGGAAACGAATATATTCCTTCTGCAGAGCGTCATCATCTTTGGCTTCACGAAACAGGGCATCCCATTCATCTATAATAAAAATAAATTCATTTCCAGTCTTATGGCTGACGGACAAAAGCGCGTCTGCCAAAACTCTTTCCTGGTTTTTAATACAGGAAGGATATTCTTCTCTCAGTTCTTCGATAATTTTTGTCTGCACATCACTGACGACATTTTTGATAGAAGCCGCAGTTGAGATAAACCTTGTCACATCCAGATAAATCACATCATAACGATTTAAATATGTTTCAAAAGATTTTTCCCCGGATATTTTGAGCCCCTGAAAAAGCAACCTGGAATCACACTTTTTGTCGTAATACGCGCAGAGCATTTTAGCAGCAAATGACTTTCCAAAACGACGTGGGCGACTGAAGCTTGTCAGCTTAAGCGGCGTGTTAATCGTACTGTTTACATAATCAATCAGTCCTGTCTTATCTACATAGTTTCCGTTTATAATCGTCTGGAAACCCTTATTTCCCGGATTCAAACAGGTCCCCATTGGCGGCATCCTCCTCTCATACAGATTGTGACCAGTAACCAGCAGATGCTTTTATGACCATAGATTAACACAAACCAACATACTTCGCAAGACGTGAATCAATAGCGACGGCTCTCCGTATAATGTCTGTGATTTGCACAGCAAATCATAGACGCAGGCCTCGCCCATCGCGAAGCGATTTTAAATGGCGAGGCTCTCCGTGTAATGTCTGTGATTTGCACAGCAAATCATAGACGCAGGCCTCGCCCATCGCGAAGCGATTTTAAATGGCGAGGCTCTCCGTGTAATGTCTGTGATTTGCACAGCAAATCATAGACGCAGGCCTCGCCATCGCGAAGCGATTTTAAATGGCGAGGCTCTCAGAATAATACTGTGCCTGCGCATGCCAGAGCTCATAATATTTGCCGGATTCCTTCGCCAGCAGTTCTTCATGCGTCCCCTGCTGGACGATGGCGCCTTCGTGGAAGACGGCGATCTCATCGCAGAATTTGCAGGAGGAGAGCCGGTGGCTGATATAGATTGCCGTCTTGTCGCCGGAGATATCATTGAATTTCGAGTAAATCTCCGCTTCGGCGATGGGGTCGAGAGCGGCGGTCGGCTCATCAAGAATGATGAAGGGCGCGTCCTTATAGAGTGCCCGCGCGATGGCAATTTTCTGCGCTTCACCGCCGGATACCTCGATCCCGTTCTCGGTAAAATCCTTGTAGAGCTGGGTCTTCAGCCCGTCCGGCAGAGTTTTCAGGCGGTCGTCAAAGCCCGCGTCGGTCAGGGCTTTTCGTACCTTTGCCTCATCATAGGTCATGCTGCCCGCGACGTTGTTTCCCAGAGGCTGAGAAAGCAGCTGGAAGTCCTGGAATACGACGGAGAAGATGTCCATGTAGTCCCGGTAGTTGTATTTGCGGATGTCGATGCCGTTCAGGAGAATCTGCCCCTCCTGCGGGTCGTAAAGGCGGCAGAGCAGCTTGATAAAGGTGGTCTTGCCGCTGCCATTCTCCCCCCACGATGGCCAGCCGTTTGCCGATCTGAAATTTCATGGAAACGTGCCGCAGTGCCCAGTTTTCGCTTGCCGGGTATCGGAAAGAGACGTCGCGGAATTCGACCTCATACTGTCGGTCTGAGCGCTTTTCTGTGGTCAGGCTGCCCTGGTACATGGCATTGGGAAGATCCAGGTAGGTAAAGATTCGCTCCATGTACCCGGTATTGGTTCTCATTTCGCCGTACACCTGCAAAAGCGCGTAAACATTGCCACCCATGGCGGTCGCTGCACCCACATATTGCGTAATGCTGCCCACATCAAACGCGCCTCCCCAGGCCTTAAGACAGGTAAAGGCGTACACGAAGCCGGTAATCAGCAGCGAGATGCCTGCGCCAAGTCCAGCGTAGACGCCCATCGGGCCTTTGGCCAGCTTTCCAAACGAGCCGTTTGCGCCAAAGGGACTTTCCTTGCAATAGGCACGGATGATTCTCTGCTGGTCGTATATCCGGATGTCAGCGCTCCGTTCTTTTTTAAAACCGAGATAGCCAAAGTAGGAAAACAGGCGGTTCCCAAAAGTGGCCTCCTCGGAAAGACCATTCAGATAGTTTTCCGATTTTACATAAAATTTCCCGGCCAGGAGACTGACACCGATCAATACTGCGGCGAACAGGAGCAAAAACAAAGGGTTGTTCAGGATGGTCAGCGCACCGGCGTCCTCCGGCACGGAGGACGTAAAAAGGCTTACCGTCAGCGCAATGCCGCCGAGAATGCCTGCCAGGCTGCGGATGGTTTTCTCAAAGGCATAGGGAATCCGACCGAAGCCCCAGCCGGCCCAGTTTTCGATCTGGGTAATCTGCGCCCGCAGATCGTGGATTTCCTGCCGGTCAATGTCTGCGTAATCCATAGAGAACATCTTGCGGCAGTAAAGGATTTCCTTGCGCCCCCACACATCGTCAATCAGGGTTTCCTGGCGCTGTCCCAAAAACGCATTCGCAAGCGAGAAAAGACCAATGACGGACACGCCGCCGATCACCCATTGCCAGAGAACATCCGCCCGGTGGGCGCCGGCGAGCTCGGAGAGAATTCTCGCCGAAAAGAATACCGACACGTATGGAAACAGCGCGGAAACAACCGCTCCCAGGGCAATGACCGGAAACAGCCGGTGACTGACCGTGTATAATTCTTTTACACCGCGCTTATGGGCGGCGATGGTATGTCTGAAATCTCCTTTCATCAGAATTCCCTCCCTTCCTGATAGTATCGACTCTGAACTTCAAAAAGCTTTGCGTATTCCCCTCCAAGCGCCAGCAGGCTTTCATGGGTACCTTCTTCCGCGATCCGCCCGTCTGCCAGGAAAAGAATCCGGTCGCAGAAGCGGGTGGAGGCCAGGCGGTGTGAGATAAACACCGAAGTCTTCTCTCTGGTCATATCGTTGTATTTCTGGTAAATATCATTTTCCGCGATGGGGTCGAGGGCGGCGGTCGGCTCATCGAGCATCAGCAGGGGCGCGTCTTTATAGAGGGCTCTCGCAAGCATCAGCCGCTGCGTCTGGCCGCCGGAGAACAGTACGCCGTCCAGAAAGACGTCTCTGCCGGTGTGTGTATCCAGCCCTTTGGGCAACTCCTGAACTGCTTTTTTCAGCCCCGCTTTTTCCAGGGAATCCCAGACCCGGTCAATATCAATGTCTTCCGTCGTCATCGCGACGTTTTCCGCAACGGTGACATCCAGAAGCGAATATTCCTGGAAAACCGCACTGATTTGCGCATAGTAATCGCTGCGGTTGAAGGTGCGGATATCTGTTCCATTCAGCAGTACCCGGCCTTCGGTCGGATCAAAGAGACCGCACAGCAGACGTACCAGTGTAGTTTTGCCTGCGCCGTTCAGGCCGACAATCGCCAGCTTTTCACCGGGATGAATCACGAGATTGATGTCATGCAGCGTGTCTTTTTCCGCGCTCGGATAACGGTAGGAGACATGCTCCAGCTTCAACTCCCAGGCAGCTGCGCAGGGAAACGCCCCCTCGCTCTGCTCGAGGGCAGGTCGCGCCGCATTTGAAAAACGCTTCGCGTTTGGGCGGCGCTCGGGAAACGCCCCCTCGCTCTGCTCGAGGGCAGGTCGCGCCGCATTTGAAAAACGCTTCGCGTTTGGGCGGCGCTCGGGCACTGGCTCGCCCTGCTCAAAGCGAAACGGCTCCGGATATTCAAGAAACTCCCGCACAGAGCTGATGTCGAGGCTGTCCTTATGCATCCGTGCCATATCATTTAAAATGCCCATCACCCAGGAGGAAAACGTGGTTACCGCTCCAAAGTACAGGGCAAAGGAAGAGACGGATATTCCCTCTCGCAAAGCCAGATGGATCAGATACAGATAAGCGATGCCATTTCGCGCCACGGTCATCGCGGCTTCCGTCATACTCGCCGCCAGACGTTTTTTCTCCACCCCCAGACGCCAGTCCAGGTAAGCGTTATGGACGTCATCCAGCAGGTCATTCAGCCAGTCCTGCAGGCCAAAGATGCGGATATCCTTTGCGAGAATTACGGACTGAGATTTGTCGCGGATATAGCGTTTCTTTGCGTAGTACGTGGACTCTTCCTTCCGGTGTTCGAATTCCCAGTCACTCGCATAACGGGATGCCAGGAAGCCGATCAGGCAGGTGACGAGCACCACAGCCGTCAGCGCAGGATGCAGGCCGGACAGAATCGACAGACAGACCAGAAAGCCGCCAATATGCTGCAGAAGATTCGTCAATCCCTGCCAGATGTACTCCGTTGCTTCCTGATTGCTGTTTGTAGCACTGGATGCCTTTTCCCGCAGCCGGATAAAACCGGCATCCAGTGTATTGGAAAACGAAGTGGTGTTACACTTGTCAGCCAGCATGCCTATGATTTCGGTACGAACGTCGATGCGGGGATACATGGCGTAGGTATCCAGATAACCTTTTACGCCCTGCGTCACAAACAGCGCCGACGTAAAAAACAAAATGATGGCGAGGAGAGCTTCGATCGAAGCGTGTGTCTCCACAGCCTTCAATATTTCCGGCGCAATGTAGAGCTGTGCCGCGTTATACAGAATCTCCATCAGAGCCGTGAGGACGCAGACCAGAAGGACGCGCCGCCGCACTCTCCAGGCGATCCTTATCATCCATCCGACATTATGTGCGATGCCGTATTTTGGTTTTGTTTTTGCTTCCATACTCCATCCATCTCCTTACGCGATACGTTTTTATGACCTATGTTTCATGCATGATTCGAGCGACAAAAGGATATGATCTACGGTCCCCAAGGTCAGGAATGGAACGCAAGAGTTCCATTCCTGACCTTTTGTCCCTTGTATCATAACACAAAAAATCATCCCCGGCACACTTCGGGGATGAATCGTCAAAATCAGGGGATGAATTGTACCTGTAAAGCTTCACGCCTGCGGAATCAGGATTTCCGTGGTAAAAGCCCCGTCCTCGCTGTTGCGGCTCAGGTAGCCGTCCAGGCGTTCTACGATGTTATCGATGCGAACCAGGCCAAATCCGTGGCCGTCCCCTTTATTCGTCCGAAACCTTCCGTTGATCTTTTCCAGCTTTTTCCCCGCCGTAAAATTCGTAAAGGAAATATAGAACTGCGTTCCTTTCATGTCCATATAAACCCGGATGAGCCGTTCCTCCTCCGGCAAAACCATGCTGGCCTCGATCGCGTTATCAAAGAGATTGCCAATGATGCAGCACAGATCAATCTCTGACATGCGCAGTTTGACCGGAATGTGCGCGTCGCAATGAACCGTAATCGCGCGGGACCTGGCCAGTGAAATTTTGCTGTTTAAGATAGCATCAGCCATGGAATTCCCTGTCTTCACTACCGTATCCACGGTATTTAAATCCGTATCCAGCTCATCCAGATAGGCTTTGATCCCCTCCATATCTCCATTTAAAGCCAGCACCTTCATCGTCTGAATGTGATTCCGGTAATCGTGCCGCCATCCGCGCATCTGGCGATACATATTGTCAACCTCCCGGTAATGGGTCTCTATCAGCTCCCGCTGATAAGCCGCAATCCGCTTATCGATCTGTTTGGATAAAAAAGACATGGCAGCTCCTTCCATTCCTGTGTAGCCTATGTAAACTGAATGATCGCACGATTGAGCGGCTCATAAGCGCCTCTTGGCAGGGGGAGAACCGTTCCGTCCGACAAGGTCACTTCTTTTCTGGTGACACGCCGGATACATTCCAGATTCAGAATCAGGCTCCGCCCTGCCCGCGCAAAACGCTGGTCGAGCTCCTTTTCAAATTCGCCCAGCGGCCGCTTCACGGCATATTCCTCCTTCGCATGGATGGTCACGTAATTCAGCCGCACGTCCAGATAGCGAATCTCGTAAAACGGGATACGCACCATTTCCCCTCCCATCTCCAGGTTGAGACATCTTTCATTCTGTTTCCGTTTTTCCAGCGCCCGATCCAGCACAGAAAACAGTTTCTCGACCTTTACAGGCTTTATCAGATAATGAAGCGCCGCAACCTCGTAACCCTCGGCAATGTAGTCCGAATAACCCGTGACAAAAACAATCTGCAGCGCCTCATTCTCTTTCCGGATAGCTTTAGCCATCGTCACTCCGTCCATCTGTCCCATCTCAATATCCAGAATCAGAATATCCCACCTTTTGTCTTCTGCATATTGAAACAAAAAGCTTTCCGCTGAAGAAAAAACCTGCGTATATATCCCAACCGGCCGCGACGCAGCCCAGGCTTTCACCTTATTTTCAACGAATGCAGCGTCTGCACTGCTGTCATCGCAGATTGCTATTCGAACCATTGATCCTTCCCTTTCCATACAATGCTTTCCATTCTTTCTTATGCGCCTTCGCTCGTACTGACTTTACGGCCGTTTCAGGAACATTTCCGGTTTCGGCAGTTCCACGCAAATGGCCTCCCCTTTTTTCAAAGACAGCGGCAGCACCAGAGAGCCGAATGACAACCGCTTCAAATAGAGCACTTCATTTCCAACGGCATGGAACATCCGCTTCACCTGATGATATCGTCCCTCGTGGATGGTTAAAAGAGCCACGCGCCCTGAACCCGCGTATATCCGGTATTCCTTCGGCAAATAGTCAAGCTCCGGGCTCTCTCCGTCACAAATCATAAGTCTGGCAGGAAGTGTCGGCGTTTCATCGCCGATATCCACCCCTGCAGAAAAAAGAGTAATATACGCCTTTTCGGCCGGATGGTCGAGCACGGCCAGATACGTTTTATCCACGTGCCTGTGCGGGGAAAGCATACGGTGCGCCATCCCGCCGTCATTGGTAATCAGAAGCAGCCCTTCCGTGTCCTTATCCAGTCTGCCCACTGGAAACAGATCCCGGTTTTGCGGCACGAGCTCCATCACCGTCGGAAAACGGTCATCCTTTACCGCACAGACATAGCCGGCCGGCTTATGCAGCATATAGGTTACAGAGCCGCGCATTGTCACAAGATTTCCATTTACAGCAACCTCATCTGCATCCGGAGTGACCTTCATCTCCGGTTTGGCGACACAGATTCCGTTAATAGTGACGGCTTTCCTTTTTATGAGGTTCTTTACTTCGCTCCTCGTCCCGATTCCGGCATCCGCCAGAAACTTATCCAATCGTATCTGCATTGATCTCCTTCATTTCCCAAAAAAGCCATCCGTTTCGCATGGCTTTATATGTCCAGCCGTTCTTCCACCTTCAGCCCATACTTTTCTACCATCCTCATAGCCCTGTCATACACCCCCTGCTCGCAAATCTGCGCTGGATTGTGTGCGTCAACGCCTAACACCACCCGGTTTCCGGTTCGGCCCGCGATCTTCCAGAAGCGTTCTGCGGGATAGTGGCGGTGCTGCATAAGCCCCTGGAGATTGATTTCCAGAGGAATCCGAATGTCGTACAGCGCCTCGCAGAGACGTGTCATTTCCCTCTCGTACACAGTCTCCTCTCCTTCATAGTTGATCAGATCCGGATGGGCAAGGTAAAGGAATGCTCCGGTCTCCATGCCGGCAATGACGGTATCGACATACCCTTTCAGAAAGGTATCATTTTTCGTAGGCGCGCCGGTATAGGTTCCGCCTGGCTCACATCCCAGGAAATGCTGTCCCATGATCAGATAGTCGCCGTTTACACGGTGCATCATCTCCATCTGCGCATCGAAATATTCTGGCGTGTATTCCGCTTCAAAACCCACGAGTAGACGGATTCTTCCCTCGTATTCGCGCGCCAGGGAACGGATCGTGCGCACATATTCGTCCGCCTGTTCCATGTCCATACGGATGTTCGAAACATAACCATCTGTGAACGGACAGGGAACGTGATCCGCAAAACCAAGTACCTCCAGCCCCATAGCAATCGCAGCTTCAATATAATCGCGTTCCGTACCCTCCGCGTGCTTGCAGCGGGTGGTATGTGTGTGATAATTTGCTTTCATATAGTGATTCATTTTTATCCTCTTTCTGTATCTCAATGAAAGCCCCGGATGTGCTGATCCGGGGCCTTCTGTCCTTTTTTCGCGTGGTGTCCTCTCCACACGGTTGAGTACCGATTCCCTATCACCGGCCAACCATTTGATTTACCACGCAAATTTCTCTTCGAAATACGCTTTCAGATCTTCGATCTTCACACGCTCCTGCTCCATGCTGTCTCGGTCGCGCACGGTCACGGCGCCATCCGTTTCAGAGTCAAAGTCGTAGGTCACGCAGAACGGAGTACCGATCTCGTCCTGTCTGCGATAGCGCTTGCCGATGTTGCCGCGGTCGTCAAACTCGCAGTTATAATATTGGGAGAGCTCTGTGTATACCTTTTCCGCGCCCTCGTTGAGCTTCTTGGAGAGCGGCAGTACGTCAATCTTGACCGGAGCGATGGCCGGATGGAAATGAAGCACGGTACGCATATCGCCGCCCTCAAGCTCTTCCTCATCATAGGCGCTGCAAAGGAACGCCAGCACAACGCGATCCGCGCCAAGGGACGGCTCGATAACGTACGGAATATATTTTTCCTTCTTTTCTTCGTCAAAGTAGGTCATATCCTGACCGGATGTATTCTGGTGCTGCGTCAGGTCATAATCGGTGCGGTCCGCGATGCCCCAGAGCTCGCCCCAGCCGAACGGGAACAGGAACTCGATGTCGGTCGTGCCCTTGCTGTAGAAGCAAAGCTCCTCCGGGTCATGGTCGCGCAGGCGAAGCTCGCTTTCCTTCATACCCAGCTTCTTCAGCCATTCGAAGCAGAAACTTCTCCAGTACTGGAACCAGTCGAGATCCGTGCCCGGCACGCAGAAGAACTCCAGCTCCATCTGTTCAAACTCGCGGGTGCGGAAGGTAAAGTTGCCCGGCGTGATCTCGTTGCGGAAGGATTTTCCGATCTGCGCAATGCCGAACGGAAGCTTCTTGCGGGAGGTGCGCTGTACATTTTTAAAATTGACAAAAATACCCTGCGCGGTCTCCGGACGCAGATAAACGGTATTCTTCGCGTCTTCCGTCACGCCCTGAAAGGTCTTGAACATCAGGTTGAACTGGCGGATGTCCGTAAAATTATGCTTGCCGCAGGACGGGCAGGGAATCTTGTGATCCTCAATATAATTCCGCATCTCTTCCTGTGAGAAGGCGTCAATCGGCTTGTCCAGGGTCAGCCCCTGTTCTGCGCAGTAATCTTCGATCACCTTGTCCGCGCGGAAGCGCTCATGACATTCCTTGCAGTCCATCAGCGGATCCGCAAAGCCGCCCAGATGGCCGCTCGCCACCCAGGTCTGCGGATTCATCAGAATCGCGCAGTCCACGCCGACATTATACGGATTCTCCCGCACAAACTTCTGCCACCAGGCCTGCTTGACGTTGTTCTTAAGCTCTACGCCAAGGTTGCCGTAGTCCCAGGTGTTTGCCAGCCCGCCATAAATCTCAGAACCCGGATATACGAACCCTCTCCCCTTCGCGAGCGCCACGATTTTGTCCATTGTCTTTTCCATAATGTTCTCCTCTCCATTCTCTTCCCTGTCTCTGCACAGAAGGAAATCTAAATCCTATATGCTTCCTTATTCACAAATAATATACACGCGATTTGCCTCTTTCTGTTCTGCGTATGTCGTCTCCTCGCCCTCGTACACCTTGCTGGACGGAAGTACCAGAGCTTCCGTCTCTTCCTGTTCTCCGCTCGCGTTTACGGTATCCGCAGAGAACATCTCGGCGTTTGTGCTGATAAAAGTCACTTCACTGTCTTCAAAATGTACTTCCATCGGTGCCTGAACAATCACAACCGTCGCGGACATATCCTCAAACACCTTTGTGTAGCTTACCGCACTGCCGGACGCCTCTCCATCAGTCACCCGGTAGAAGGACACATCAAACAGATAGCCCTCCAGCTGCGCGTTGATCATCGAACCACAGTAAAACTCTACATTATTGAATTCCGCATAATCCTCCGCCGATGAAAACCATAGCCTTAACGTTACCATACTGCCGTCATTGCTGAACTCTTCGACTTTAATAGAATCCGCGCCATGCTCAGAATTATATTCCGCTACTTCCGTATCAATCATCGACTCCAGTTCTGCCACATCATAGTAAGACTGATCCAGCGTCTCCTGCACAATCTCGGTGATGCTTCCATCCGCCGCAATCGAAATCGCATCGGAAGACTCCGGCGTCCATTCCGTCTGATTATTAATGATATCACAGCCGCCGAGCAGCATCACGGCCGCCGCAAGCACCGCCGTCACAGCTCTTTTCTTCGCCCTCACTGAATAATTTCCTCCTGGTTCCTGTCAATATCAATAATGCATTATACCGTTAATTGGCCTCTGTTTCAACTATTTTTTAAACAGACTGTGGCCTGCTGTCCTAAACTGATGCTATTTGCTATCCTGCAATCTGCCGCAGTATTTCCAGCGACTTGAACTTACGGTCAATTGAAATACTGTTATAATGATCCTGCACCCGGCGGAATTCCGCAAAGACCTCCGGCTGCAATGTAAACCGATACAGCTTTTGCACCGGCGCATGTATGACATAAGACAGCGCGTAGCGCGTCGACTCCTGCAGAGCCGGATCCGACGCTGTCTCATAAGGATATTCCCCGTTTTGCACCATCGCTCTCATCTCAAAGACACAACGGATAAGCTCATTGTCTGGCTCCGGTTTCGGCAGCGCACGCAGCGTCGCGTACAACAGATTCAGCATCTGCGAGGCGTCCAGATTTTCCCTTGTGTAATAGTCCGCAAGCTCCATAAAATAGCAGGCATAGCAGGAAGCAACCATGTCTTCCCGCACCTCGCGGAAATAATCAGAAATCTCCGCCTGCGCCAGTGTGTAGGCATTTCTTCCCTCGTAGACGGTAAAAGTACCAAGCGCAAATGGTGCCGCTGCCGCCAGCAGAGGACTGTTGGGCTTACGGGCACCGCGGGCAAATGCAGTAATCTTACCCCGCTCTTTGGTCAGAAGGATGGTACGCTTATCGTAATCCCCTGCAGGTACAGCCAAAAGCACCATGCCTGTCACTTTCAAAGGGTCGCTCATTGCAGCCGCCATCCTTTCCTGAATACTTCAATCTATGCTCTCAGACACGCTCTGTCGTTCATAAAAACAAATCATACAAGATCCGTCTTATCATAACCGAAGTTTTTGATCATATAATCGCTGTCGCGCCAGTCCTTCTTTACCTTCACCCAGAGCTGCAGGTTCACTGGTTCTTCGAGCATCTGCTCAATTTCATAGCGCGCCTGCGAACCAATTTTGCGCAGCATTGCGCCCTGTTTGCCGATCACCATACCCTTGTGAGACTCTTTTTCACAGATAATCGTCGCTTCAATGTCCATGATCCAGTCCGAGTTTTCACGCACTTCCACTTCCGCCTGCGCGCGGCGGCTGAGGGTATCATCCGCATTCGTCCGGGTTTCCGTCAGCATCCTTCCATTCTTTTTACCCTGGAAGTCTTCCCTCTCCTCATTCGGCAGCAGGCCAGGCTGCCCATTCTGCTCCATTTCTCGTGAGACAGCCTTTTTCGCATGTTCATGGCGATGTTTTTTCCGCACGGCCTCGGCCCGTTTCTCCCTGTGCTTCTGGCTGCCCGCAGGACGCTCTTTCATCACCTCGATCGAGACTGCAATCCCATGTGGGATCTCCTCCTCCATGCAGCGCAGCGTCTTCTCTCGGATCAGCTCCGCCACGATCTGTTTCTGCGGCTGGTCAGTCACGGTATCGTCATCGTAATATTTCGGTCCGTATGGCAGACAGCGGAATATTGCGCGGATCACCTCATCCATATGCAGGCCCCGCAGAGCGCAGACTGGTATCACAGCTTCAAAATCCAAAAGCTCCCGGTAAACATCCAGATAGCGCGGAATCTCACTTTTCGCCACAGTATCCATTTTATTCAGGATCAGGATTACCGGAAGCTTCCGTCCTTTAAGCATCTGTGCAATATGCTGATCCCCTCCGCCGACCGAGTCCGTCGGCTCAACCAGCCATAATACCACATCCACTTCCCGCAGCGTCGACTCCGCCGCCGTCACCATATACTCGCCCAGTTTATTCTTTGCTTTATGGATACCTGGCGTGTCCAGGAAGATAATCTGCCCCTGTTCGGAGGTATAGACCGTCTGAATCCGGTTTCGCGTCGTCTGCGGCTTATTGGAGGTAATCGCGATCTTCTGGCCGACCAGATGGTTCATCAGCGTTGATTTTCCAACGTTCGGCCGCCCGATCAGAGTCACAAAACCGGATTTAAAGTTTGCATTTTCCATGATCATCCCTCTACCTGTTTTCTTACGTAGCGTCAGTCCCGGCAAGCGGCCGGATAGATTCAAACAGTTCCGCCGCTCCCTTTATTTTTTCTTCATTTCCGACCACGCAGATCGCCTCCGCGTCAAGAACGCTCTGCACCAGCGGCGCCAGCGCACGTATCTGTTCTGGCGTCGCAGACAGAACCTCATCCCGCTCCCGCTGTACATCTTCGTCTGTAATCTGTGCAAAATACGCATTCAGAGAACGCGAGCCCTTCATCGCCGGTGTCAGCGGCGTATCCAGATCGCTGATCGCCCCAATCACATATTTTGTCATCTCGCGCTCATCCGCGTCAAACGCACGCAGATAGGCCGGAACGCCCTCAAAGATTTGATTCGTTCCGCCAAGATGCGGATCTCGGTACGAAACAAAAAACGCATCGCCTCTTCGGGTGAAGGAAGACATACATCCATACGCGCCGCCCTTTACGCGGATATTTACCCAGAGATACTCGTAGCTCATCAGCACCTTCAGAATCTGAAGTGTGCCCGTATACGCGAATCCCGCGTCTTTAAAATTACCTACTCGTGCCACATACTGTATCTGTCCAGGCGTGGTAAAACCCTCGTTCTTCTTTTCCAGAGGAAATTCTCTGCCGCATGAACCGCTGATCCTTCCATCCGTTTTCTGGTCAGCGAGCTCTGGTTTCACCTCGCATGCCCTGCTTTCAGCCTCTGTTCCGGTTGTCGTTGCGGGCAAATTCCGTGTAAACGCAAGCAAGGGCTCTCGCAGCGCCTCCAGTCCCTCCTGATCACACGTCACACTGACAAACAGATTTTCTCTCGTAAACAATGTCTCACAGAGTGTGCACAGCTTTTCTTTCAGCGCTTCCTTCCTCTCATCAAAATTCCTTTCGAGATCCGCTACCAGATCATAGAAGGCAATCCCGCTCACCGCATCATTAAACGCGCTGAACTCTGACAGATACGAAAGTGCCCGTCCGACCGCAGTCTGATGTCCAGCGGAAGCCAGCTGCATCGACAGACGTGACTCCAGCTTCGCGATGATCTCATAGAGCCGCTTGTCATCTTCAAACCTCGAAGTAAGGATTTCCTTCGACATTTCTAATGCGTAAGACAGCTTCTCATAAAGTACCCTTGAACGAATCCCCATGAAAGCCTTTACGGAAGTTCCTGACTTTCCAGTGGAAATCTCTTCCCTGGAAAGGGCTGCCGGAACAGGGAATACACTGATTCCCACAGAAATGCCCCCGGTATTCATATTGATATCATTATTCAGATCACTGTAAGTGAAATGCTCCGTGTCGACCATACCGAGCACCGCTTTGAGCACACCCAGGTAACCCAGATCATCCGTGGAAACCGCATCCGCGTCAAAAAGCAGATCCAGATAGGAAATTCCATTTGTAAACACATCGTGATGCAAAACCTTCCGTCCGTCCCATTCGAGCTCGGTATTGTCAAAAGGAGCCGCCTTTTTTCCGATATCCGCGCGGGTCAGCATTGGCAGCTTTTTCAGTTCCTCCGGCGTAGACGGCGTCTCCTGGAACTCGCGCAGCCGCCCGGTCGCCGCAATGATCTCCTCAATCTGTGCCTCATCCAAAGCCGCCTTATATACCTGCAGCTTCTCACGCAAAGCCGCGTCCGTTTTCGCCGTCAGGCCGCGTTCCGGAGCCAATGTCACCAGAGATGCATGCGTATTATCCAGCAGATACTTCTGAACCAAATCCTCAAAATAAGTGGTTTCCACGCGCTCACGCAGAGTAGCATACACATCCAGCTGCTTCAGATAAGAAAACGCCGCATCATCGTCGTACAGCCAGCTGTCAAAAGTATCCAGCCCATAGATCAGGCCCTTTGGCGCGGAGCCATAATCCGCCTCGCGGAATTTAAATTCCATCGAATTTATGCCCGCGTACAACGCCTTTTTATCAATTCCTTCTTTTACAATTTTTTCAAGTGTCTCACGGATGACGGTAAGAAAACGCTCCGCATCCGCCTCGTTCGCATTTTTGGCCACAATGCTCATGTAAGGCTGATAGAGTCCGCTCTCATAATCGCCCATAACATCATTTCCAATCCCGGCATCCAGCAGAGCCTGCTTCAGCTTCGCACCCGGGGCGGACAAAAGAGCATATTCCAGCACCGCAAATGCATTGGAAAGCTCTACTTCCGGTCCTGTGCCAATGACTGCATTCCAGGAAAGATACGTATTATTTTCCAGCTCGTCATCCTCCGAGATCGGGTAACTCCGCCGCACCCGGCTCAATTCCTCAAATGGCTTCTGAAGCGCAATCGCCGACACTCCATTCTGGGCGCCCTCCCCAAGAGACTGCAGATCAAACCCACTCAGATATTCATGGTCCAGCCAGAGCAGCCGCTCCTCAATATCCATGTTTCCATAAAAATAAATA
>JAJBUL010000127.1 GCA_020860365.1 Clostridiales bacterium
CCATATTTCATCCTGCAATTGCTCCATCAAACACCCGATATTCCTTATGTTATATTTTACTGTGAATAGTAACGATTTGTTTACGATATTGAGAAGGTACTAAAAAATTATTGATATTTGTCTCAGGCAAACACGATCGGAATTGCTATATTGATACTTCACCGCCGCAAACCCTTCTTGCCAGGTATGGCAATTGCATGGTTATCCTGGCAGACTATTTCGGGAAGCATTGGAAGGGCTGATTTCTGCTGCCGTTCTTTGCAGCAATTTCTATCATCGTCTGATCTATTTCTCTGCGGTCCAATACCCTGATGCAAGCATGCAGGGTATTGGATCCTCGCGGCATCTACGCTCCGCTTCGGTCGGTGCCTGCGTCCTCGATTTTCTGCGAAAATCGGGACATAAAACATGTGCCACTGGCACACAGCACCGCCAAATATCCGTGCAAGCTATGTCATAAGGGGTACCGGCTTGCTGGTGGATGTCTTATGGCTCCGGCTACTTGGCTCGTTGCTTCGCGGGAATAAATCACAATTCGAGAAGACGCCGCGCTCTCCTGATTTCTTCTTCTGTGGGAGTCGGTATACCGTCCAAAGAATACGGTATTCCAAGGTTTTCCCATTTAAAGCGGCCCAGCGTATGGTATGGCAGCACTTCCAGACGCCGCAGGGTCGAAAGATCACGCGCGAATTTCCGTAATGCCACCAATTCCTCCTCGGAATCTGTCAGACCCGGCACCAGCACATGACGAATCCACAGATCCTTTTCGTGCTCCGAAAGATAGCGTGCCATTGTCAGGATATTCGCGTTATCCTGGCCGGTCAGATCGCGGTGCAACTGTCCATCCATTGCCTTAATATCAAGAAGAAAAAGATCTGTGACATCCATCAGCCTCCCAAACCGCGTCAGGTACTCCTGATCCAACGAAAATGGATTACCGGATGTATCCAGCGCCGTGTGGATTCCTTTCTCCTTTGCCAGAGAAAAGAAATCGGCTACAAATTCCAGTTGTAAAAGAGGCTCACCGCCGCTGACGGTGATGCCTCCGTTTTTCTTCCAGTAGTTGCGATAACGGTAGACCTTTTCGAAAAGTGCCTGCGGCGTCCAGAGCTCTCCTGCGTCTCTTTTCCAGGTCTCGGGGTTGTGACAGTAGCGGCAGCGCATGGCGCAGCCCTGCAGAAAAACAACGCAGCGCACGCCCGGGCCGTCCACCAGCCCAAAAGTTTCCAGAGAGTGAACCCGACCGTCCATATCCTGATCCTCCAGTTTTGTTTGCCTTGCTCCGCCATATCAGCTATTTGCGTTTTCGTTACTTGGCATGCCCCAGCCACATTTATTGCATGGTCAAAGCTTATCCTGCACGAAATGTGGGATGCCCGCGCTCCCTACATCGCGGCATGGCAGGTACGGTTGATCACATCCTGCTGCTGCTCTTTCGTAAGATCAATAAATTTCACGGCATAACCGGACACGCGAATGGTGAAGTTCGCATACTCCGGTTTCTCCGGATGCTCCATGGCATCTTTCAGCTTTTCAATACCGAATACATTCACATTCAGGTGATGTGCGCCCTGGTCAAAATAGCCGTCCAGCACACTCACCAGATTTTCCGTACGCTCCTCATCGCTGTGCCCCAGCGCGTCCGGATTGATGGTCTGCGTGTTGGAAATGCCGTCCAGCGCATATTCTTATGGAATCTTCGCCACAGAATTCAGGGAAGCCAGAAGCCCGTTCTTTTCCGCACCGTAGCAGGGATTCGCGCCCGGGGAAAGAGCCTCGCCTGCTTTTCTTCCGTCTGGCATCGCGCCAGTCGCCTTGCCGTATACCACGTTCGACGTGATCGTCAGGATAGATGTAGAAGGCGTGGAATCGCGATAGGTGTGGATGTGCTTCAGCTTGCCCATAAAGGAACGCAGCACCCAGATCGCAATCTCATCCGCACGGTCGTCGTCGTTTCCATAGCGTGGGAAATCGCCTTCAATCTCAAAGTCGACTGCGATCCCCTTTTCATTGCGGATCGGTTTTACCTTTGCGTATTTAATCGCGCAGAACGAATCCACCACATGAGAAAATCCGGCGATACCCGTCGCGAAGCTGCGCTTTACATGGGAATCGATCAGCGCCATCTCCGCTGCCTCATAGTAATATTTGTCGTGCATGTAGTGGATCATGTTCAGCGTGCCCACATACAGGTGCGCCAACCAGTCCAGCATGGCGTCGTACTTTTCCATGACTTCATCGTAATCCAGATATTCCGATGTGATCGGCGAATATTTGGGGCCGACCTGCTCGCCCAGCTTTTCGTCCACACCGCCATTGATCGCGTAGAGCAGACACTTGGCCAGATTTGCCCGCGCACCGAAAAACTGAAGCTCCTTACCCTGTTCGGTCGCGGATACACAGCAGCAAATGGAATAATCATCGCCCCATACCGGACGCATCACCTCGTCGTTCTCATACTGGATCGAGCTGGTCTTCACCGAGATGGCAGCCGCGTAGTTCTTAAAATTCTCTGGCAGCCGCGAAGAATACAACACGGTCAGGTTCGGTTCCGGAGCCGGTCCCATGTTTTCCAGTGTGTGCAGGAATCGATAGTCATTCTTCGTCACCTGATGACGGCCGTCATTGCCGAAGCCTCCCAGCACAAGGGTTGCCCACACAGGATCACCGGAAAACAGCTGATTGTAGGATTCGATCCGTGCGAATTTCACCATGCGGAATTTCATCACCAGATGATCGATCAGCTCCTGCGCTTCCTTTTCCGTGAGGATACCGGCCTGCATATCACGCTCAATATAGATATCAAGGAAAGTGGAAATGCGCCCTACGCTCATCGCTGCGCCGTTCTGCGTCTTTATCGCCGCGAGATAGCCAAAATAAAGCCACTGCACCGCTTCTTTTGCATTCGAGGCAGGCTGAGAAATATCGAAGCCGTATGCTTTTGCCATCTCTTTCATTTCCTCGAGAGCCCTGATCTGGTCTGCGATCTCCTCACGGAGCTGGAAATCATACCTTCTCATTCCCTGGCACTCCGTGGCCGCAAAGTCCTTCTTCTTGCTCTCGATCAGAAAATCAATCCCATAAAGAGCTACCCTGCGGTAATCCCCCACGATCCGTCCTCTGCCGTAGGTATCCGGCAGTCCGGTCAGGATATGCGCATGGCGGGCTTTTTTCATCTCCGGCGTATAAATATCAAACACTCCCTGGTTGTGAGTCTTGTGATATTTCGTAAATACCTCATGAAGCTTTTCACTTGGCTCATAGCCATACATCCGGCAGGCCTGCTCAGCCATCTTAATACCGCCGTAAGGCATAAATGCCCGTTTCAGCGGCTTGTCCGTCTGCAGGCCGACCACCTGCTCCAGATCCTTTTTATCCTCATCAATGTACGCAGCGCCATAGGCGGTAATCCCGGAAACTACTTCCGTCTCCATATCCAGAACGCCGCCCTTTGCACGCTCCTCCTTTTGAAGCTCCTGCAGCTTCCCCCAGAGCTCCTCCGTCGCCTCAGTAGGACCCTGCAAAAATGACTCATCGCCGTCATAAGGGGAATAATTATTCTGGATAAAATCCCGCACATTCACTTCATACCGCCAGTGTACTCCCTGAAAACCTGTCCACTGCTCCCTGCCCTTAACCATGAAAATCCTCCTATGATAAGTTTGTGAAATTAGTTACATCTAACTATAGTTAGGATTATAACACACTTAATCATAAACGTATGTATTTTTTTCAATACATTTGCTGAAAAACACTATTTCTGCCCCTTTCTGGGTTTCAGAGAACAGCTTCTCTTCATTGAACCGTCACTGTACCAGGCGGGTGCAGCGTAAGCTGCATAATTCCACACCCGCCTGTGTACAATCGGATAGGGGTGCTCTCACCCCCTATCCGCTGCGCCAGGCGGGTGCGGCGCAAGCCGCAAATTTCCGCACCCGCCTGTGTGCATAATAATGGCCGGAAGTAACACTGAACCTCCGGCCGAATGCTGCCATATTTTTATTTTTCAAAATTGAAAGCGCCAAATCCCGGATATACGGCACTCTCTCCCAGTTCCTCCTCAATGCGCAGAAGCTGGTTATATTTTGCCACACGCTCGCTCCTGCTCGGAGCACCGGTCTTGATCTGGCAGGTGTTTAAAGCAACTGCAAGATCCACGATTGTGGTGTCCTCTGTCTCTCCGGAGCGATGGGAAGCGATTGCCGTATAGCCCGCCTTGTGAGCCATCTTGATTGCTTCCAGTGTTTCCGATACGGAACCGATCTGGTTTAACTTGATCAGAATAGAATTGCCGCACCCCATACGGATTCCCTTCTGCAGACGCTCTGTGTTGGTCACAAACAGGTCGTCGCCGACAAGCTGCACCCTGCCGCCGAGCTCTTTGGTCATGATCTGCCAGCCTTCCCAGTCTTCCTCATCCAGACCGTCCTCGATGGAGTAGATCGGATACTTATCTACCAGCCCTTTCCAGTGCTCTACCAGTTCTGCTGAAGTGAATTTCTTCCCACATTTTGGAAGAATATACTCACCTTTCGCACTGCCCTTCCACTCACTGGAAGCGGCATCCATTGCAAGCACGAAGTCCCTGCCCGGCTCATATCCGGCTTTCCGGATCGCCTCAATAATATATTGAATCGCTTCTTCGTCGCTGGCCAGGTCCGGGGCAAAGCCGCCTTCATCCCCGACGGATGTTGCCAGTCCCTTCGCTTTCAGAAGGGCAGCCAGCGCGTGGAATACTTCTGTACACCATCTTAATCCTTCCCGGAAACTCGGTGCACCCGCCGGCATGATCATAAATTCCTGCACATCTACCGTGTTTGCCGCATGGGCACCGCCATTTAAAATATTCATCATCGGAACAGGCAGACGATTGCCGCTGATGCCGCCAAGGAACCGATACAGTGGAAGCTCCAGTGCTGTCGCCGCAGCTCTTGCACAGGCAATTGACACCGCAAGAATCGCGTTCGCGCCAAGGTTCGATTTGTCCTTCGTGCCATCCGCGCGGATCATCGCCGCATCAACCGCATAAATATCGCTTGCGTCCATCCCGACAAGCACATCATTGATTGTCCCATTGATATTCGCAACTGCCTTTGCAACACCCTTGCCGCCGAATCTGGATTTGTCGCCATCTCTTAATTCCAGTGCCTCAAACTCGCCCGTTGACGCGCCGCTCGGAGCCGCTCCCCTCGCGACAGTCCCATCTACGAGAGTCACCTCCGCCTCCACGGTCGGATTTCCTCTGGAATCAATGATCTCTCTTCCAATTACTTTTTCAATTTTTAAATAGTCCATCTCACTGTCCTCCTTCGGGTTTTCCATGGGTTCCTTCCTCCCTGTCCAGCAGTTACAGGGAAGAAAGGAGTGACCATGGTTTATTCACGAGTGGTTAGTTGTTTCTAACCTTTTGTATTGTAGCAGATACTAACAGGAAGTGCAAGAGAAAAATATAAGATTTTTTCTCAAATGCCACATCGCGCAAAATAGGAGGATTTGCATTCCCTCAGATAATCCATCCCTTTCTCACCCATAAAAGGAAGATGTAAAGCGATTTGCGTGCGTCCGACAAAGGGAGCGCTGACACAGGTGAAATAATTATCCTTCGAAGCGAACCGTTCGGCTTCCTCGCTCCCAAGTATCCAGGTATCGCGCAGTCCGCCAAATAGATCCAGGCGTTCTTTTTCGACTGGATAATAGTGCAGACTGTCTGATTCGTCTTCCACAACGCCTGTCCGTATGCCGGCAGCAGCGCTTCGCTCCGTTCCCATGGGTACTTTTTCAATTGCTTTCAGGCTGTGTGAGCAGATCCTGTGTACTACGGGAATTTCCATTTCTTCCATAGCTCCGGCCAGCCCCAGAACCGTATCATAGTCTCCCTGAATAACTGCTGCGGGATTTTTGCGGCGGATGCTTCCTATCGGACCTCCCATCCCCATAGGACGCATATCCAGGATTTTTTCTTGCAGCCGCTCCGTGACTGCTGGGTTTACCGGAACACCGATCACCTCTGAGATCTGATTCAGCCAGCGCAGGGTACCTGCATAGCCATATGGCGCACCATAGACGAACGGCGTATCATATTTGTTCTGAAATATCCCGGCAGCTTCGAGTGCTTCATTCCGCAGCACCAGATTCAGAGAGGTCTCCCCCGCCCCGTTCAGTTCTTCTACGCTGGTTTCAAGCCCCATAACCATCCGGCAGTTCCAGCCAAACGCCTCCTGCATCAGCTGCCGAATCTCCCATACATCTGAACGGATGCGATAGCTACCTGCGGAAGCTCCGAGAATCTGATACGTACTGCCGATTTCTGCGGGTGCTTCTGTATGCTCTTTCGTCTGTAGCTTAAATCCTGATTCGACAGATCTGTCTTTTGGAACGGCGGCTGGCAGTTCCGCATCTTGTTTCACAGCCGGCATCGCCATCTCTTCCGCCAGAAGGCGGTATACTGCCCGCAGGCCGAAAGTATAATCTCCCCGGAAACCGCCATCCGGGAACGCCACGAGTCTGGCGTTTACTTTTTCCTGCATATAATTGCACACCCCGACGATGTCCGTACCGATCACAGCGATCACGGCAGAGGCTACCACAAAAATCACCTGCGGCGCATATGCGGCGTCCAGCTCCAGGATTGCGTTTTCCAGCCGGGAGACATCACCCATTACGACGTCATCCTCGCTGATATGCGTCGTGAATAAGGATTCATTCGGGCGAAGCCCCAGCGAGCCGTACATGCCTCCTCCAAAATGCGTGGTCCCCGCCGGACCATATTCCAGTACGATTGCCCCTTTGATCGGGATCAGACTCCACATAATCGCCATCCGGTCGGACGGCTGCGGATAAAACCTGCACAGACTCATACCTGGCCTCCTTTTTCCGGCATTTTTCCGGGCATTCTTTCCATCATTTCCTGCGGCATTTTCCCGGACATTGCTCCCATCATTTCCTGCGGCATTTTCCCGGGCACCACTCCAGACATTCCTTTCGGCATTCTTCCAGCTATCGTCCGGGACATTCCTCCCGGCATCCCGGGCATTCCTTCAGACATCTCTTTTTTTCTGTGACAGGCCTGCAAAAATGCGTTTACCACCATCTCGTTCACTTCAAATCCAAGGGTATTATATGCCTGCATCATCTGCACCGGTACGGTGCCGGTTTTCAGCATTTCCCTCGCGGCGCCTGCTCCCAGATTATAGTCCGGTTTCAGCACTGGATAAAGGTACTGCAACGCTCCGATATTGGCAGCGCGTGTCACATACGGATCCGCATATTGCAAAATATCCTTTCTCCAGACAAGACCATCTTCATCCAGATCTGAAATCTGCAGCAGCTGTGCGGTAAGTCCCAGCCGCCTGTGCAGGAAGCTGTGCATTTCATAATTGCATAGCGCGGTGTTGCCGCTGATATACCGCCCTCCGGCCAGTAGCGGGCGTGCCTTTTCCGTTCGTTCCTCTGCCGCTTCGTACATTGTCCGGATTTTCTCCGGCATCGGCTGCTCCAGATATTGAAAAAGGCTTTGGTAGCAGGCCAGAATCGTCTTTGGTTCGCTAAACCGCTGAAAGTCCACATAGGGGATACCGAATTTTTCTTTCATTTTTTTTGCCAGCGGCAGTCCGACCGGATGAACCACCAGATTGACCTTTGCCTCCGGAGCGCGCCGAATCTCCTCCACAGAGGTCTTTCCGGGAAGAAGCATGTCAATCGGCACATTGCATTCTCTCAGAATCTGCGCAGTTTCCGTCCGCCTGAAATCGCCAAGCCGCAGCCCCAGCACATTCACAGAGCCATCGCACTCCTGCGTTTTCATCAGGTGGATACATTCACTCATCGTATGCTCAATCCCCGGCAGGTGGTCGTCTGTCTTAAAATTCTCCGCGTGAACCACAAGAATCGGGAACTCATATTCTTCGATCAGATTATCCGCCAGGGAATCCACATCATCCCCAGTCACTTCCGGGACACAGGTTGTCACCAGAAAAACTGCTTTCGGATTGTATTCCTTCGCAAGCTCCGCAAATGCTGCCTCCAGTTTTTTCTGGCAGCCGAACGTCACATCGTGCTGATCCAGCACAATCGACACGATCTGACAGCCGTCCGCTGCCATCCCCGTGCCATCGGTCGCCATTTTTGTGTAATACGCGCATTCGTCCGGCCCCAATACCACCATCACCGAGGAATCAATTTCCTTTATGGTCAGCATCGCGCCCATCAGGGGGCAATGATACCCCGGAAACAGCGCATAAGAAAGCGGAACCACCTGTTTCATCCGCTCCACCTCGCTTAAGTGTTTCAGGCTGCGCAGCATTTCATTTCCATCCAGACCCATATTTTTTCCTTTCTCACACCTCATCCAGCCAGCTGTTCATATGCCAGAAGCGGACGTTTTCTGTCAGGAACACGGAGAAGCTCACAGTCTACATCATAAACCTCCCGCATCATCTTTGCGGTAATCACATCCTCCGGTGCGCCTTCATCGTATTTTTCCCCATTCTGAATCACAATCACATGATCGCTGATTTCCATGGCCTGTGTCAGGTCATGCAGCACCATGACAATTCCGATTCTGGTCTCCCGGTTCAGCCGTCTGACAAGCTTCATCGTTTCCAGCTGGTGTGCCACGTCCAAGTAGGTCGTCGGCTCATCAAGAAACATGATCTCCGGTTTCTGTGCCAGCACCGTGGCAATCCAGACCCGCTGTGTTTCACCTCCGGAAATCTCATAGATGGATTTGTCCTTAAACGCCAATGTTCCTGTTTCCCGCATCGCCCATTCTATAACAGCCTCATCCTCTTTGCTTTTCCCGGAAAGCAGCTTCTGGTAGGGCATTCGTCCGTAGCTGACCAGCTCCCCGACGCGAAAATCAGACGGTGCGGAGTGGATCTGTGGCAGCACGCCAAGCTGGCGGGCCAGCTCCTTCGGCTTCAGTTCCTGAATGTCACGGCCATCCAGAACCACACTTCCGCGCTGATAGCGGATTAGTCTCGTCAATGCCTTGAGGACCGTAGATTTTCCGGAGCCGTTCGGGCCGATAATCGTTGTGATCCGGTCTCTGGCAATCGTCACATCCATATTTTCTACAATCACATGCTCCCCATAACCAATCTGTAATTCCTTCGCCTCAAGCTCCATTGAAATTCCCCCGCTTTCTGAGCATATACAAAAAGAATGGGCCGCCGAAGACACTCATCATGATTCCCACCGGAATCTCCGTCCCCGGCCAGATACTTCTTCCAATCGTGTCCGCCAGCAAAACCATGAATGCCCCGGTCAGCATACTGGTAGGCAGAAGAACCTTATAATCGCTCCCGACCAGCATCCGGGCAATGTGCGGCGCCACCAGCCCTACAAAACCAATCATCCCCACTTCAGAGACGGTTGCCGCCGCCAGGAAAGCAGAGACAGCTGAGAGTGCAATCCGGCTCGCATTGACACGCACGCCAAGATTTTTCGCCATCTCATCGCCAAGCTGGAGGGCATTGGCGTTCCGGATACACAGGAACGCCAGAAACAGGCCGATCCCTGCGTAAAGCGCCATCACCCGCACATGCGTCCAGTTCCGTCCGGAGAGGCTGCCATTCATAAAAGCAAGCACCCCGGAGAGGTTATCGCTGTTCTGCAGCTGCAAAAAAGAATTGTAACCGCCCAGAACCGCGTTTACCGCCACACCGGCAAGGATAATCCGCACCGGGTTAATCCCGTCATTCCAGGCCAGAAGATAAATCAGTACACAGGCAACCGCCGCCCCGATAAAAGCAAAAAGCGGAACCGACAGAGTCATATTCGGAAACAGCAGCAGAATGGTAATCGCCGCCGTCCCGGCTCCTGCGGACACACCGATGGTTCCCGGATCGGCCAGCGGGTTGCGCATCACTGCCTGCAGGAGCGCACCCGCGCTTGAAAGGCTCGCTCCGACCAGAATAGCCAGCAGTGCGCGCGGCAGCCGCAGGCTGTAGATAATCACATAGGCGTTTCCCGCATCCTCATGCCAGAGGGCATACCAGATTTCCGATAAGGAAAAACGGACACTGCCAATCGCAATACTGATAAAGAACATCAGCACAGTCGCCACAAGCAATACGGCCCATACCATGCCTGTTTTCAACAGCAGATTGCCGCCGGAATTTTTTTGTATTTTTTCATGATCTCTCCTAATCACAATCCCATCACAGCCAACGGGCTGCACCTTCCCGTTATATGTGCAGCCCGTCGTCTTTTCATTTCGATGTTGTTCTGAACTGTTATTAAAAATCAAGGCCGTAGAATTCCGCCACGGTGTCCATCAGATCGTTCAGATTGTTTACGATATTGATTCCTGCTGTCGAGCAGAAATCCACCGGAAGATAGATTACGTTGCCCTCTGCGATCGCATCGATGCTGTACCAGTAGCTTTCATTTTCCGCAAAAGCAGCTTCCATCGCCACCTGATGGTCTTCCGCACTCTCCGCGCCGACACACATCACCACATCCGGGTCGTAATCCAGCGCCTCCTCAAAATCCAGCTGCACCATGGAGGAAGACTCATTCTCATAAACATTCGTGAAACCGATCATTTCTGCCATTGTGCCAAGCGTGCCATCCGCTGTCTGGATATAATGAGAATCGCTTCCCGACTGCAAAACCATAACGGTCTTGCCATCCAGTGCTTCTGCTGCCGCAGCAGCGCGTTCTTCCACCTCCGCAAAGCTCTGCAGGATTTCATCTGCTGCAGCCTGGGACTCTTCATCGACAGCAAATGCGTCGATATACACCTGCGTTTCCTCCTTGATTGCCTCATAGGAAACTGTGTGTCCGGAATTGACATAATATACCGCGATTCCAATCTCCTCCAGCGTCGCGCCCACTGTATCCTTTACCGACGAGGAAACCAGCACCAGATCCGGGTTCAGATTTACCACGCTTTCCGCATCAAAATTATCGCTCATTACTGAAAATGACATCGTCTCAGCGTTTTCCGTCAGGTCCTCCGGCCAGGTTACAACCGAGCTGTTTACCACACCAACGATATTCACACCCAGTTCATACAGTGCAAGTACCGGAGCCGCAGACAGGCACACTACCCGCTCCGGAACGCTCTCCAGCTCCAGTGCCTCATAGCCCTGCGCCTGCATATCCTCCGTATATTCCAGTACAAAAGAACTGCTTTCCGTCTCTGCTTCTTCCGCAAATGCAGTTCCTGACATCAGCAGGCTGCAGCTCATCGCGGCACTCAGAAGGAGTGCCATTCCTTTTCTCATCGTTTTCATCGCTTTCGTTCCTCCTCTTATTCTGGCTCTGCAGCTGCCCCACCGGATAGGCAGAATCCTCTCATCAAGAATCCTGTTCCACCGCATGGGTAACCATTCAGTGCTTTCACAGTTATGCGCACCGTTCATTCATACAGCAGGGCAGTTGTTCCTTACTGATATTAGTTATTTCTAACCGCGTTTTCTTATAAATGTGTGCCTCATCTCCTCTGCCAGAAGCCTAACAGGCTCTTTTCACATTTGCAGCCTTGCGCAAATCTGTCTGGAATGGATAGATGCACACATTTGCTGGATCATAACCATTTTTCAGGATCCGATTTTCAGTCCCCCGGCTCTCCCTGCGCCATAATCTTGTCCGCAAGCTCACTGTACACAGCCTGCATCCGCGATTCTTCAAGACATTCGAACACCGTACCCCCGCCCCGCTCCGCTTCCTGGATTTCCGGAGAACGCGGAATGTACTGGATCAGGTCTGTCCCTATTTCCTTCAGAGCCTCCTGTACGATCTCAACCTCATTCTCAATGTTTCTGGCATTCAGAATGAGTCCCCGAAGCCGGGCATAACCGCGCTTTCCAAAATTCCGGATCGCGGCAGCGATATTGTTTGCTGCGTAAAGGGCCATCATCTCACCCGAAGACACCACATAGACATCCTTTGCGTATCCCTCGCGGATCGGCATGGCAAAACCGCCGCAGACGACATCTCCCAGGACATCATAAATAACAATATCCGGCTGATAAACTTCGAATGCACGCAGATCCTCCAGCTTCTCAAAGGCGGAAATAATACCGCGTCCGGCACATCCCACTCCCGGGGTAGGACCGCCGGACTCCACACAGAAGATGCCATTGTATCCGGTAAAAACGATATCCTCCAGTGTAAGCTCCTCGCCCTTCTGTTTCAATTGTTCCAGCACTGTAGGGATACGCACGCCTCTCATCAGGTTCTTCGTTGAATCCGACTTTGGATCGCAGCCGATCTGCATTACCCGATACCCTTTGTGGGACAATGCCGCTGACAGATTACAGGTCGTGGTGGATTTCCCAATCCCACCTTTCCCGTAAATGGCAATTTTTCGAATCTCACGCTCCTGTTCCATACTCCGCCTCCGTAGTTTGAAATAACTAACCGCAGTTCATTATAGCTTACTTTTTCCCATTGTCAAGTATTTTTTTCATAAATCCAGGCTGAAGCTGCTGTAGCCATACTTCCTGCCGCCCACCCATTGATTGTTGACCCAGATCGTGCTGTTCTCATAGATACCGTCCACGCAGAGGCAATATACCCCATCGTCCCGTTGCGAACCGCACATGGATTCACCATCCAGATAAAATTCCTTCCGGTACCAGCCAATTCCCCAGCGGTCAAAGTATCCCTGAGCAGCTCCCTGCTCCATATTCTTACAAAATGGGCTTGAAATCTGCCAGTCATGAGGCAATGTCACTTCGGTGTATTGCATTTGCAATGTCTCTTCTTTTTCCATCGGTTCGAAGCCTCTGTGAAGGGCAAACTGCCAATCCTCGTTCATACTGATTCTCTGACGCATACTCTACTCCTTCTGGCCGTTCCATTTTACAGGCCTCCGCTGACTGGGCTTTCTTGTAATACCAGTTTTCCTTATAAGCCGTCCCCCCATGCCTCCATAGCGTCAAGGATAGGTTTCATTGAATCACCCAATTCACTGAGAGAATACTCTACTCTCGGCGGAACCTCGGTTCTTCTAACACTAAGAGTGTCGTAACATTTTCGGCTGTTCCATATTCTGTCCTCTCCTGCCCATGCGATTCATTTTTGCTCGGGTTTTTATATCATGTATTTTTCGTTTTGCCGATTCCCACAAGCCCTTCCTGATCCAATACATAAACCATCCGATACGCACACCGCACCCAGCCTTCCTTTTCAAAAGCCTTCAGCACATGGCTGACCGTCGGTCTTGCCATCCCCAGGCACATGGCAATCTCATCATGAGAATACGGCAGGCAATGCTCTATGATTTCCTTGTCCGGATTGTCTGTCTCCGTTTCTTCCAGCAAAAACGATGCCACCTTCTGATACCGGTTCATAAAGCGACTGGAATGCAGAGCATAAGAAAGATGGTTCATTGTCCCCGAACAGTGCTGCAGCACCTTTGTCAGGATTGCCGGATTACAACACAGGCAGGGAATCAGCTGTGAAATTGTGCAGCAGAGCAAATCCACATCCGTCACTGCTTTCACGGTCGAAGGGTGCAGCATCCCAATGGCTCACCTATACCGATCTGGAAACCCTTTATCAGGAAAGTGATATCATTACCATCCATCTGAACCTGAGCGGTCAGACACGCCACATGATAAATCAGGAAACCATCGCCAAAATGAAAGACGGCGTCATCCTGATCAACTGCGTACGCGGCGGCCTGATGGATACTGACGCCCTCATCGCAGGGATTGAGCAAAAGAAAATCGGCAGTCTGGGGCTTGACTGTCTTGAGCACGAGGAAGGGATTTATCATCTGGATCGTCGTGATGATATTATCAGCAATCGCTCCATGGCATACCTGCGCCAGTTTCCAAATGTAATCATGACACAACACATGGCTTTCTACACAGACGCGGCAGTAGCCAGCATGGTTCGATGCGGCATAGAAGGAATCTATTCCGTCATCATGAAAGGCGATTATCCGGCTCTCCTGTGATACCTTCAGACAGACCGATTTGATTTTATATAAGAAAACTGCCTCAGATTAAACAATTTGAGGCAGCTACAAATGGGAGGAAAATGACAGCTTATTCACCAGAATACAGCCTGATCAGCCGGAACACCTGCTCTGCAGCGAGACAAATATTCTTCTTTGCCGTCTCCCGAACCATCGCATCTTCCAACGATGTCACACCACGAACAATCGGGAAAAAAGCGTCAATTCCTTCCGCATTACAGGCTATCGCGTCATCGGTCACACTGCCCGCGAACGCGATCACCCGGCAGCCGTATTTTTTCGCCAGATGAGCCACACCGACCGGCACCTTGCCCATCGCGGTCTGTCCGTCCAGTCTTCCTTCGCCTGTGAGTACCACATCCGCATCGGAAAGCTCCCGCTCCAGCCGAATTGCATCCAGCACGATAGAAATACCGGACTTCAATTCTACGTTTGGCAAATAACTCAAAAAAGCAAACCCAAGTCCTCCGGCAGCTCCAGCACCCGCTAAATGCGAAGCATTTTTTAAATGATCGGCGCAATTTGCCGCCGGGCTTTCTTTTTCATCCAGATATCGTTCTGTCTCTTCCGCAAAATGGCGCATCTGCTGATCCATCTCTTCGCGTTCTTCCAGCTTCACGCCCTTTTGCGGGCCAAATACATAGACCGCGCCGTTTTCCCCGCAGAGCGGATTGATCACGTCGCAGGCAATCTGGAAATGGCACTCCTTAAGCTCCGGCAGTACGTGCTGGTCGTCAATCCGGGCGATCCGTCCAAGACTTGAAAATACAGGAGGCAGCAGTTCCCCATTTTTATCATAAAATTCATAGCCCAACGCCTGCAGCATGCCGATACCGCCTTCTGTGGTCGCGCTGCCGCCGATGCCAATAAGGAACTCCCTGCAGCCTTGCGCAATCGCGTCGCGAATCATCTGTCCGACACCTGTGGTGGATGCGCGCCACGGGTTCAGGTCTTCACGTTTCACAAGAGTAATCCCGGAAGCCTCCGCCATTTCCATTACTGCCAGTTTTTCCGCTTTCTCATTGTAATCCGTAGCGCAGGCAGAATTCTCTTCCACAAGTTCGGCATCTTCCACTGGTCCTTTGCTCTTCTGTATAATCCCATAACGGGCTGTCACGGGTTCTCCCATCGGTCCGGTCACCGGAACCTCGGCATACGTTCCGCCCAGTCCTTCCACGAGTGCTTCCGTTGTCCCTTCTCCGCCATCCGCCAGCGGACGGACAACCACCTGCGCGTCACAGGCACGCAGCACGCCCTCTCGTGCTGCCATCCCAGCCTCCATAGAACTCATACTGCCCTTAAATGAGTCAATCGCAATGACAACTTTCATTTTGCTCTTCCTCCATATACCGCATCATCGCCCGCGCCGCTTTTTTTGCCTCTTCCACCGCATGAACGACCGTTTTGGAGCCATGTACTACATCCCCTGCCGCAAACACGCCGCTGCGCGTCGTCATATTGTTTTCATCAACAATCAAAAGTCCGCGGTCAGAGCTTTCCAGGTTGTGTGTCGTCATAACCAGCTTGTTTTTCGGACCCTGGCTCGCAGCGATAATTGTCGAATCTGCCTGCACCTGCTCCCGTTCTTCCTCATATCCGATCACTTTTCCATCTTCATCCATGATGGACATTCGCAAGGCTCTCACCCTGAATTCCCAACGTTTTCGGTCTCCATACAACTGTACCCACAAATACAGACGCATATCCGTCTCGGCACTCATGCTTGGCAATTCCCGTATATTCTGTTTTGGTGATGATCCCGTCCGCCAAATCCTCGTACAGACGGAGCTTACGCTTCTTGTACTGCTCAATTTCTTCATCCAGACGGGTGATCTGCGCTTCATAATTAAAGACGCGCCGGTCTTCCATGGGGAGGCGCTCCATATAAGCCATGACTTCATCCAGGTGCATGACCGTCTCGATCTGGTCGTGGATGGCATGGAACACCACTTCCCGAAGTTTGGCCTCGCTGATGGAGTGGGGTGAGCAGCTGTGCGTTTTCCTGTTCTTGCTGCAATTATAATAAACATATTTTTTGCTGCCCCTTGTGATTGTCCTGCGAACCATGCCCTGGCCGCAGTCTCCACAATAGAGGAAAGCCTGTACGCAGGGCTACCACGTCCTTTTTAAGAATGCGGCAACCCTGTCCACTGAGCTTTGCGAAGCCAGGGACAGTTACCGCCTCGGTAAGCTGGAACGGACATTGGCAAAGGCATATCTGCTGATTCTGGATGAACTGAGCTATCTCAGTTTCAATCGACACCAGTCGGAGCTTCTATTCAAGGTCATTTCCGACAGAAGTGAAAAGAGCAGCACCATCCAGCGCCCTGCGGAACGCTGAGAAATTTTACAAGAAACTAAATCAATTTCCCTAACTGCTATATGATGATTTTCAATCCAGTGAAAATGTGACAGTCACATCGCCGCTTCCCAGCGCTTCTTTCCAGCCGGTCAGGTCATCGATATGCCCCAGCCGGGTGTAACTCCAAGAGTTGGAGCCGTAAAAGATAACAATCTGATTGCTGTTGTAGAGAACAATATCCCCCATCTGAATCGTCGTCTGACTGTTGTCGGTTGGAAGACTGGTTCCAAGCGAGCCGACCTTCTCGAAGCCGGAATAGACGCTCATCTCAATCACAACAGGAGCTTCTTCCATCATTTCGACAAGGGCATTGACCGCCTCGTTTTCTTCCAACGTAGCAGTAAACACGCTGTCTCCGATCTGAACCTTCATATTCAACATTTCCTCCTCAGCATTTTCTTCCGCTCACCCTGACGGACATGGAACGGGCAACGGCTGTCACAGTGACCGCAGCTGATACAGTCCCCGGCGGTTTTCTCCAGCGTCAGGTAGTGCTCCCTTGCCAGATTATCGCCCAGCATCGACAGATCGTAATACTTATTGATGAGCGCAATATCAAGCCCTGCGGGACAGGGGTGACAGTGCT
>JAJBUL010000029.1 GCA_020860365.1 Clostridiales bacterium
GCTTCCACACATTTTTTCAGTCTTTCAGAGTGGAATTTACTTTTTCACTTCAGCTATTTTTCAAGGATTATTTTTCATTATCAATGATGAATTGGGAAATAATTGCACAATCTGACGATAGAAGGGACGAGCAGACCGGAATGGAACGCCTGCCATAAGTATCCTGTTCCTTTTCCGCCCGAATCATCTGATCTGTCAGCGGGTACTTTTCACTAGCTCACCCCTTGCGAAATGAATTGTCCCGGACAAACCAGGAAGCCGAAACCATCTATTTGTCATTGTACCGTATCTTTTCAAAAAACGCAATAAAAATTTTGTCCATTTTGCATAATTATTTTTTTCTATTTTTATTTTTTCGGTAATTTCGACAATGATCATTCTGGGCAGCATTCGCCATTTTATGAACGTAAAGCCCAACTCTCAGGTGGTGTTCTTTCCCTGTCACACGGATAATGTAAGGTCTTTCAGACCCTGAGCATACAGTTTTACAGTCGTTTTCTTTCCCTGCGTATCAATGACGAGTTGGCATTTCCCGTGAAAGGCCCGCCGCACCGGCAGCTTTTCCGACTCATGGCTTCCAGGATTGCCATTTCCCGTACCAACCAGCCTGCCGCCGCTGATTTCAAAGTGCAATTCTGTATCGGCATCCGGCACCGGTCTGGAATACGCATCCAGCAGTTCGATATTCAGAATTGCGATATCATCCTTTTTTACAGAGCTTCGGTAAACTTCCGCAGAAAGGCTTGCCGCTGCACCTGTCGTCTCCCGGGTATCGGTCATAACCAGCCTTCCATCTTTATACCCGAATGCGCTTAATTTCCCAGGAACATAGGCAACATCCTCCCACCCCAGATATCCGTTTCGCGGGATGGCTTTTTTCCCATAGCTTCTGTCATTTACAAACAGCTCCACCTCATCCAGGTTGCTGTAGCAGTAAACAGGAAATGCTTCGCCCTCACATCCTCTGTGATTCCAGTGCGGAAAGATATGCAGAACCGGTTCTCCGGGCGACCACCAGCTCTTGTAATAGTAATAATTGTCCTTTTCAAACCCGCAATAGTCAAAAACGCCAAACTGCGTATAGACTGCCGGATACACCATGGGCGTAGGCTCCCCGCGGAAATCAAAGCCTGTCCAGATAAAAGCTCAGGCGATAAAATCCCTCGCGTCAATCATAGCCCAGGCTGTCTCCGCAGCATCCTTTTTGACCGCTTTATTCCCATTCTTACATTTCCTGCGATTATCCGGATCCAGAAGATAATACTGTCCCACGCTTTCATCGGTCGCATAGCATCCCCTGGTCCAGCTGTTGGAATCAATCTCTGTCACCAGGATGGGCTGCTTCGGCATGCGGGCATGATAGTCATCCCAAGCTGTCCGGCAATAGTTAAAGCCCATGATGTCTAGGTATCTGGTCACCGGAATGTATTTCTCCGCAGTATCAAAGCGCTCTTTTCCATTCCAGCAGACCACCGCCGAGGTAACGCAACGCGTCGGATCCAGCTTCTGTATCTCCGCTTTCATCGTCCGGGTCGTCTTTGCCGTCTCCGGTCTGTCCTGTGAAAAAATTTCTTCATTCCCGATGCCCCACAGGAAAACAGACGGGTGGTTGCGATCCCGTCTGACCAGAGTCCGCAGCTCCTCCAGATCCTCTTGTGCACTGGACATGCGCCTCGTCTCACACATCACCAGAAGCCCTAGCCGGTCACAGATATCCAGCAACTCCCGGCTCTGCTGATGATGGGCGCAGCGATAGGCATTTGCACCCATCTCTTTGATTTTTCTCATCCGGTACTCGATCACCGCATCCGGCATTCCAATGCCAACGCCCGCATGATCCTGATGACAGCAGACGCCCTTTATTTTGACCAATTCTCCATTCAGATAAAAGCCCGTATCCGCGTCAAAGCAGAATTCCCGGATACCGAAAGTCACATATTCCTCATCCAGAACCGCGCCATCCTGGAGAATGCGCATTCTTACCTGATATAGGCTGGGATGATCGATGGACCAGAATGCCACATCCTTCATTGACACAGTTTGCTCTGTCACCCCATCTGTCCACGCTGGAAGCGTCATCGGACAGTCCTGACAAATCCCCAGCGGTTCAAAGGTTCCATTTGCGCTCTCTGCCCCCACTTCCAACGAGATTCTGATATCCGCGGATGTCAGCAATTTATTCCGAATTTCTGATTTTACCGTCACGACCGCACTTTTTGCTTCCAGATTCACCTGGGAAGAAACAAATATCCCGGAAGGGGCAAAATGAACCGGATTGCGGATTTCCATGCGGACGTGGCGGTAGATTCCGCCACCCTCATACCACCAGCCTTCTCTTCCGGTGGAGTCCACCTTCACAGCGAGCACATTCTCCTGCTCCTCATCCACAAAATCCGTAATGTCGAACCAGAAGCTTGTATAACCGGAAGAATGGCTTCCTATATAGTATTCATTCAGATAGACCTGGCAGTCCCGGTATACGCCGTCAAAAAACAGATAAACGCGGCTGTCCTTATCCTCCAGGTTCAGATCAAATTTTTTGCGGTACCAGGCGATCCCGCCTTCCAGACATCCGCCGGCGAAATGCCGGCTGTCAATGCTCTCCATCTCCGGAATATTGGTCATCTGCTTCTCATGATGTGTCAGGTTCGTATAATCTCCTTCCACGACAAAATCGTGAGGAAGATCGACACTTCTCCACCCAGAATCATCGAGGCTCCTCGCAGCAGCGCCCGTCTGAAAGCCTCGAGCCTTTGCGCCGCCCCAGTCAGACGTCCTGGTGTGAGGCTCCAGATCACCACGGTAAAACTTCCAATTCCGATCCATATTTCTGGTTTTTTCCATTGTTTTCTCCTACCTTAGACTTGTCTATTGAATTCCTCACTTCTCAGGGAGATAAGTATTTCTGTATTCTTCCCAGATTTCTTCCGGTACAAGGCTTCCTCCCGTTGCCCATACGATATGGGTTGCCTGCCTTATTTTCTCTTCCAGAGCATTTTGGGCGATATATTCCTGCGTCCGGGGACTGTTTTCCAGCTTTACTGGTCCCTGGAAAGCAGCGCATGCACTGGGTTCCAGAAAAATATCTTCAGTCTCCAGCACATCCCGCATATAGTCATAAAGCTTCCCATCCTGCACGGTAAACTCACCGCTAAGGAGCGGTTTCATTACGCCTCCCACAAATCCGGAAGGTCTGCCAACGGCAAGTCCATCCGCATGAGTGAGACCAGTCAGGCCAATGTCCTGCACGGAGATCGCATTATGAAGTCCGGTACTCATACCCACCAGCATACAGGGAGCCTGCACAGGCTCCACGAAAAAGCAATGTACCGCATCCCCAAATACCTGTTTCAATCCAAAGGTAATGCCGCCCGGCGCTCCGCCGACTCCGCAGGGAATATAAACAAACAATGGATGCTCTGCGTCTACCTGAACCTGCTTTTCCTCAAGCTGGCCAATCAGGCGCTTCGCCGCCACAGCATAACCGAGGAAGAGGTTTCTGGAATTCTCATCATCCACAAAATAGCTCATCGGGTTTTCATCGGATTGTTTTCTTCCGTTCTTTACGGCTTCACTATAATCTGCCTGATACTCAATCACAGTCACGCCATGACTCCGGAGTAAATCCTTCTTCCACTGCTTTGCGTCCGCGGACATATGGACAATCACCTGATATCCCACTGCCGCGCTCATGATTCCGATGCTCATACCAAGATTCCCGGTAGAACCAACCTGTATTGTGTACTGCGCAAAAAATTTTCGGCATTCCGGCTCCGCCAGTTTCGCGTAATCATCGGTCACTTTCAGAATTCCGTTCGCAACCGCCATCTCCTCCGTATGCTTCAGCACCTCGTAAATACCGCCTCTGGCTTTCACAGAACCCGCGATCGCCAGATGGCTGTCCTGTTTCAAAAGAAGACGCCCCTGCAAATGACTGTTGTACTTTTCATTGATACGATTCCGCATATTCGGAATCTCTGTTAAAACTGACTCGATGATGCCGCCACGCGCTTCCGTCTTCGGAAAACATTTCATAATAAACGGAGCAAACCGCTGCAGTCTTGCCTCCGCGTCTTCGATATCCGCCATAGCAAGTTCACAGGAATTCTTGACATCTGCATAAGGTATTTTGTCTGGATTCAGCCAGATCACTTCCTCCGCCGCCTGCATTTTTTTCAGTATCGGATCTATCTCCAATTTTTCTTTGATAAAGCCGGTTTCCATTCTTTCGCCATCCTTATTATTTGGGGAGCAAGGTACGGCAAATCAATCCCCACAGCTAATGTCACAAAAACTCAGCCCCTTGCAGTACGTCAGCTTCAGCGTCTGCGCTCCGGCTCCCAGCCGGATGCCATCAAAGCGGATATTCCGAATCTCATGCCCCGGGACATCAAATCCGATCAGTTCGATCGCATCACAGTCATGGAGCCGCCCGTCCCCATGTGTGTCCAGATATTTTCCCGTGAGGGTAAGCCGCTCAAAGGTGCAGTTTTCAAACACCGGCGGCACCGGTGCGGGTTCGCCGTCGTCGTTATAGCTGACGCTGTGCATCATCACGCGCGGAATCACACAGTCCCGCACGACAATATTACGCACATAGCCGCCGCGCTTTTTGGTTGCCTTTATCTCCAGACCGGACATGGATTGCTCCAGGTCACAGTCCCAGATATGAACATCCTCAATACCGCCGCTCATCTCGCTCCCCATGCAGATCCCATGCCCCTGGTGCGACACACAGTCGAAAACCCGGATATGCGCGCATGGCCGCGCGATCCGGCAGCCCTCCGGGTTCTTTCCGGACTTGATCGCCACAGCGTCATCCCCGGTAAAGAATTCACTGGCAAAAAGCGTACAGTGTGTGGATGAATCCGGATCCCAGCCATCCCCGTTCCAGACGCCCTCCGAGCGGAAGGTACAGTGATCCGTCACAATCGAGTCGCTGTAGATCATATGGACATTCCAGCTCGCGCCATTTTCCAGGGTCAGTCCGGAAATGCGGACATTTCTGCAATTGCTGAGGTTGATCAGGCGCGGGCGGAGGCGTCCCGGAATCGTGTGATCGTTCTCACAGGTCGCGACCAGCTCCTGATTGGCAGCCAGATATTCCTTCATCCGCTCCCTCTCCCGCTCGATCACACGCAGTCCCAGCGTCTGGCCGCCGCTCGCAATCCGGCCGTTTCCGTAAATCAGGACATTCTCACAGGTCGGACCGGCTGTATGATCCAGCGTCCCCAGATTTAAAAGGCTGCTGTAGCATTCCATCTCGGTTCCCTCAAAGCGGCTGTGTATATAAGGAAGATAATCCTCCGGGTCATCCGTCCCCTGCAGCAGAGCGCCATCCTCCAGATAGAGCGCCATATTGCTGTGCAGGCGCAGCGCTCCCGTCCGGTAAACGCCCGCCGGAAAATAGACCTCTTCATCCTCTTTACAGGCATCAAACACATTCTGTAAGACTTCCGTATTCATCGTCATCCCGTCGCCAACTGCGCCAAGCGCAGTCACATCCAGGCGTCGCAGACGTTTCGCCGTGCGGACAAAAACCTCTCCGATCGGCTGAACTTCCAGCTGAAATTCCGTATTTGGCTCCAGCCCGGTAAGCGTAAAATGAGTCTTATCCGTCGCTCCGACTACCTGACCGTTTCGCATAATCGTATAAGTAACCTCTGCTTTTATTTTCTCCCAGTACAGCGTAATAGTATCTGCCGTACTGAGTGAAAAAATCTGTTCTGCCATATTTTTCTCTCCGTTTCATTCTCTCTATTTACTATGCATAATAGCATCCGGATTCTCTGTTCACAAGGGAAAATAGCTATTTTTTCCTTTTACGATAAAATATTGTTTTAACAGATTGGATTCCGGTTGGCTAAAACCCAAAAATGAAACGAGCCCATTTCTCAAATAAGAAACGGGCTCTGAATCTGTCTGTACTACATTTTCAGTTTTTCATTTATTACTTACTCTTCGATCGTCATATCCCCGAAGTAGAATACATAGGTTGCACTGCTGCAGTCATTCACATTACCTACGCGTGAACTATAGACCATATACATTGGCGTATCATACAACGGAACCCAGGGACACTCAACTGTGAGCTGCTCAAGCATTTCAATAACTGCAGCTGCGTGTTCTTCTTCATCTTCGATATATGGTGCTGTCTGCGCCATCTCAATCAGTTCATCTGAAATATTAAACGGGTAACCGGCATCCGGATCAAACATGCTGAGCATATCTTCCGTCACTACCATATCCGTACCCATTGCCACAACGCCCATCTCCAGGTTTCCACTCATCAGATTTGAGAAGAACGTATTGCTGTCCGTCTGGCTGACTTCAACAGAAATACCGATAATTGCCAGATCTGCCTGTATACACTGAGCTACTGACGCAGAATCTGAGTCAAAAACGGAAATTGTGATTGTCTGAGACAAATCAAAGGAAGATTCTGCCAGACACTCCTGTGCCAGCTCGAGGTCATAGCCGGTGAACGGAGCCACATCCGAATAGTCACCCATAATTTTTGCACTGTACATATTCGTGCTAGCTTCCCCGTTTCCTTCATTGCAGATTGCCAGAATCGTATCCCGGTCAATCGCGTGGAACACAGCCTGGCGGAATGCGTCGTCACCCACAAAATTCATCAGCCCCATAGTCGACCAGCTATCAAAACTCACTGCTACCAGGCTGGAATCTGCCGCAGCCTGCGTATAGGTATCCTTGCCAACCTGAGCAACCAGATCCACTTCCCCAGTCTGCAAGGCCACCAGCGCAGTCGCATCGTCCATGCTTGCGATCACCTCTACTGTCTTATACTCCGGAGCTCCGCCCCAGTAGGATTCGTTCGCAGTCAGCGTCACCGTTTTCGCTGTATCAACCCCACTCAGCGTATAAGCACCGGAACCAACAGGAGCTTCTGTCGTATAATCATTTGTCGCGTCATACGTAGATTCTTCGACCACGTAGAGAAGTTCTGCAAGGAAATTCTCCCATTTACAATAATTGTTTGCCAGATGGAATGTAATCGTATAATCATCTATCACGTCCACACCAGTCGACCACATCGTCATATTATAGACCAAAGTTGTATCTTCCAATGTTGTATTGTAGGAAAATGCCACGTCATTTGCCGTCACCGGGTTTCCGTCCGAGAAATATGCATCCTGACGGAGGGTAATTGTCACATCAAGACCATCCTGCTCATAACTCTCTGCCAGCATAGGAACAACCGTCCCATCGCTTTCGAATTGAAACAGACAGTCAAACAGGGAATGCATCACCATCTTATCCGTATTTCCATATACCAGAGGATTGAAACTCTCACTGGTCAATACGCAGACTGCGCGCAGGGTCGTATCTTCTTCTGCCGCGCTGCAGGGAAGCACCGCGCTTACACTCATTGTCAGAGCCAGGGCAAATGCCGCTATTCTTTTACCTTTCATTTTCGTTCTCCTTTGTGATTCATTTGCTAAGGTTGCTTGGCTTCTATGTCAGAGGATGATGACAGGCGCAGAACCGCCCGCCGCCGTAATCCTTCATTTCCGGATGCACCCTGCGGCATTCATCCGTAGCAAAGGGACAGCGCGTACAGAACCTGCAGCCTGAAGGCGGATTGACTGGGGAGGGTAACTCGCCCTTTAACAGCATCCGGCCTTCCCGGCAAAAGTCCGGGTCTGGCTCCGGCGCTGAGTCAATCAGCATCCTGGTATAGGGATGGAGGGGGTGCTCATAAGCATCCCTGGTCGGGCAGATTTCACAGAGCTGCCCCAAAAACATGACACAAATCCGGTCTGCGATATAACGCACCACAGCCAGATCGTGAGAAATAAACAGATAAGTCAGGTGTGACTCTCTCTGAAGATGACGAAGCAGATTCAGAATCTGCGCCTGTATGGAAACGTCAAGAGCAGACACCGGCTCATCGCAGACAATCAGCTTCGGGTTTAACGCCAACGCCCGGGCAATGCCGATGCGCTGGCGCTGGCCGCCGGAAAACTGATGTGGATAACGATAATAATATTCCCTGGGCAGTCCCACTCGCTCCATCAGGGAAAGCACTGCCTCTTCCTGTTCTTCTTTTTTATAACCAGCGGCACGCAATGGCTCGGCGATAATCTCACCAACCGTAAAATGCGGATCCAGCGAAGAAAACGGATCCTGAAAAATAATCTGCAGATCCGAACGCTTTTTTCGCAAAGCTTTCCCTTTCAGTCTGGTCAGGTTTTCCCCTTCCATGAGGATCGTTCCTTCCGTTGGCTCTAAAAGCCGTACCAGCAGACGACCCAGTGTAGATTTTCCACAGCCGGATTCCCCGACCAGCGCAAGTGTCTCTCCCGGATAGATTTCAAAAGAGACGTCCTCCACAGCGTGAACTTTTCCGGCCGTGCTTCGAAAGTAACGGGTCAGATGTTCTGCTTTTACTAACGGTTCGGCCTGTTCTGCCGCCCTCCGGGAGGCCTTTGCAGAATGCTCCGCAGCCTTCAACGATTCATTCATGTCCCCACCTCCCTCTGAAAGCAGCGCACCTGGTGTCCATTTCCCAGATCAGTCAAGGGCGGTATTTCCCTCCTGCACCGATCAGTCGCATAGGGGCAGCGCTCACAGAATCTGCAGCCAGCCGGCATATTCCCCGCCGTCGGCACGGTTCCCTGTATCGTAAACAAATCCCCCTCCACATCGCCGCGCACACGCGGAATCGCCTTCATCAGCCCTTTTGTATAAGGATGTGCGGCATGGTGGAACAATTCCTTTTTATCCGCATGTTCTACAATCTGTCCGGCATACATCACGTTCACTTCATCACAGATATCTGCGACTACACCCAGATTGTGGGTGATCATCAGAATCGACATATTGTGACTGCTCTGCAGTTCTTTCATCAGGGCAAGAATCTGTGCCTCCACCGTGACATCAAGGGCAGTTGTCGGTTCATCCGCGATCAGAAACTCTGGCTCCAGCACCATTGCCATAGCGATGCAGATCCTCTGCCGCAGACCGCCGGGCAACTGATGCGGATAAGACTTATAACGCAATTCCGGTTCTGGAATACCCACATCATGAAATATTTTCAGTACGCGTTCTTTGGCATCTCTTTTGGAAACCCGCTCATGCAGCAGAATCGCTTCCCGCACCTGTTTCCCAACTGTAATGGAAGGATTCAGAGCCGTCATCGGTTCCTGGAATATCATGGAAATACGCTGCCCCCGTATAGAGCGCATTTCTTTTTCCGGGATCTTAGCCAGATCGATTCCCTGAAACAGGATCTGCCCTTCCGCGATGGATACTGGCGGATTTAAAAGACGCATGATTGAGGACGCTGTCATAGACTTCCCGCAGCCTGATTCCCCCACCAGTCCAACGGTACTTCCTTTCGGAATATTCAGATCGATCCCGTCCACTAATGCTGCTTCTTTCCCATTTTTGGGGGCAAACACAGTCCGGAGACCGGATATTTCAAGCAGATTATTTTCCTTCATTATCCTGGGCCTCCTTTCAGCTGTTTTTCGGATCCAGCGCATCTGTCAGCCCATCTCCGATCAGGTTAAAGCTCAGTGAAGTTACCACAATCGCAATTCCCGGAAAGATCGCCAGATAAGGATACGCGCGCATCATGGAAGTCGCATCGCTCAGCATCGCACCCCACTCCGGCGCGGGTACCTGAATACCCATTCCCAGATAACTCAGGCTGGACGCCGCCATAATACAGCTCGCCACATTCATCAGAACATCTACCAAAATTGGAGCGAAACAGTTTGGCAAAATATGACGCCAGATGATTTCCGCGTCCCCGGTCCCACAGGCATGTGCCGCCTCTATATATTCCTGGTTGACCACATTCTGAACAATGGAGCGGATGATTCTTGAAAAACCCGGAATGGATGTGACGACAAGGGCGATGATAATCCCTCGCATTCCCTTACCAACCACCGCGACCAATGCCAGCATCAGAAGCATGGAGGGTATACAGACGACAGCATCCACAATCCGCATGACAACCGCGTCATAAATCCCGCCAAAATAGGCACAGGATGCGCCGATCAGAATACCAAACACCATCGAAACCGCAGATGTCACAATTCCGATAAAGAGTGAGTAACGCGCTCCGTAGAGTACCCGCATGAAAACGTCCCGTCCATAGGCGTCTGTCCCAAACCAGTGACTCGCTGATGGAAATTGCAGCCTCTCCTGCGCATTGATGCCTGTGATCTGTGTCGCATAATCAAATACAAATCCCGCCAGGATGGCAGCCACAATCAAAGCTACCAGGACAACCAGGGCTGTCATTGAAACCGGATTTTTCCGAAATCTCCGCCAGACCTCCAGTGCAGGGCTTGTCTGACCTGCCAGATTCGCCAGATGGTCCTGGCGGTTTTTTCTCCTCTTTGTCATTTCGTCTCCTCCCTCAGCTTAAGCTGTCCCGAAGCTGGGGATTCAGCATTGCGTTCAGTAAATCCATCAGAAGCATAATCAGCATATAGAGCAGGGAAAGAATAATCGTAGCCCCCAGCACCACTGGGGAATCCTTTGAATTGATCGCTGTCAGAATCTCCTGTCCGATTCCCGGCAGGCCAAACACCTGCTCTGCAATCACTGCGCCGCCCAAAAGTCCGGCAAAGCTCATGCCAAGTGTTGTGATTACAGGCATCAACGCGTTTCGCAGTACATGAATGAAAACAATACGTCCCGGCCCCGCCCCTTTCGCTTTCGCCGTACGGACATAATCCGACTGGAGCGCCTCCAGCATCGTGATGCGCACCATGCGCGCCGTATAAGCGGCGGACGGGAGCGCCAGGGTTGCCACCGGCATAACATAATGCTTCCATGAACCGATACCAAAACTGGGCAGCCATCCCAGCTTCAGCGAAAACAGCAGCATCATAAGCAGTGCCAGCCAGAATCCGGGGACAGACGCCAGAATCAGCGTAACTACCGTTGTTCCCGTATCCCATACCGTCCCCTTTTTCACAGCAGCAAGTACGCCAATCGGAATCCCGATCAATGCGGAAAAAAAGACAGACAGCACGGCAAGCTGGACGGTAATCGGAAATTCCGGAAGCAGAACCTTCGTCACAGCAAGAGAAGACTTATAGCTGGTTCCAAAATCCCCATGAAGGACGCCCTTCATGTATTCCACATAGCGCACCAGCAGGGGACGGTCATATCCAATCTCATGATTATAGGCGTCAATATCCGCCTGGGAAGCATTAATGCCCAAAGCCACACTCCCAGGGCTCCCGGCAGACAGAGACATAATCGCAAACGTCAAAAATGTGATGATGAAAATCGTCGGAATCATCAGCAAGATCCGTTTGAGAGAAAATTTCAGCATGGATCAATCCCCCTTCAAAAACCGTTCGAGGAACAGCTGCATCTCGGCAATCGTTTTCCAGAAAGCTTCTCCCTGCCCACGGTCATGACTGCCCTTTGCCAGCACCCGGAGCAGAACCGGATTGTCACTCTGATTATTTGCCTGCATTCTGGCGGCAAATTTTTTCCCGTGATAGGGCGGAACATTGTTATCCATTTCTCCCGTCTGGATATAGATCGGCGGATAATCCGTCTCGCGGATGTTATGGTAAGGGGAGTAGCTCAACAAATATTCAAACATCTCCCGGCTTTCTCTTGGATTTCCGTATTCTGTAATATACATCGGTCCGCGGTCATCCTCCGCAAAATGAATCATGTCCGTATGCGGAACCGAATCAATCACACACCCCCACAAATCCGGACGCATCGTCACCAGCGCCGACATCAGCAATCCCCCATTTGAACAGCCGCTAATGCCGATTTTTCCTTTTTTCGTCCATCCATCCCGAATCACCTGTTCCGCGATACCGATGAAGTCCTCGTAACAATGCCGCTTATTCTTCAACATCCCCGCTTCGTGCCATTCGGAACCATACTCATCCCCACCGCGGAGGTTGCAATGAACATAAACGCCTCCCGCCTCGACCCAGCGGGCAACCGGAATATTCGTCACCATTTCCGTATAGCACGGCGGCATACTGATGTTATAACCTCCATATGCGTACATCAGAACCGGCCGTTCTCCATCCGGAACCGCATCCCGGCGGCGCACCAGGTAATAAGGAATCGCGGTCCCGTCTTCTGTAGAAGGTGCAAACAGCTGCTCTACACATACATCCGCATGCTCTTCCTCCGTTGACCCCATCACTTTCTTTAACACTTCACCGTCATAAAGTAAAAGAGAAGGAGCCGTCACAAACGATTCGAACTTCAGAAAGACCCCGTCTCCGGCATTTCCGGCCAGGGAAAGCGCACAATGCTGTTCCGGCAGAGGTATCTCTTCCCCGGTATCTACGCAAACCAGGCAGCTGCTCACATCTTTACTTGCCAGTACATACAACTGTTCTTTACAGGAAAAGCCACTGTTCAGAATTCGTTCTGTTTCTGGAAGAACGATTTCGCTTTTATACCTTGCAACACCGTTTCGTACTGCGCCACAGCACTCTGCCTTATCTTCATCCATATCGACGGATTTATTTCCGCAGCCGTCCATCTTTTTCAGGCGAATCACAGCGCCGTGTGGAGCATCCGTCTTGGCCACAAAATAATGCGCCTCCTGAACGGTATCCAGATAACTCCACTCCACAGGGTTTTCAGTCAGGAGACAAACCTCTCCTGTCGTTGTCTGGATTTCTGCCCAGCGCGCTACCGAATAGTCCCGACAGATCATTGCCATGATTGATTTTCCGTCGGAGGAAGCGAATACCTGACCAAATACGGAATAGCCGTCATCCTCGTAAACAACGGTTTCCTGCTCCTTACGCGGGTCAAAACGGTAAAAAATGGAACAACTGCTTTGTACTGCTGCGTCGGCTTTCGTCGTGGAATAATACAGACAGCCATCCGCCCTTGACCAACAATAGCTGAAAACTTCTCGAATTTCCCGCAGCACCTCACATTTATCCAGATCACAGACCGCGACCGCTGGCCTGGCTGCACCCGGATGCTGCACCATCAGCGCTACAATTGACTCATTCACAGGACACGGCTTCGCCTCAAACAGCGTTACCCCATCCAGTGCCGCAATTTTCGGGAAAGCCCCTGTCATCTCCAGATTTTTATCCAGGATGCAGATTTCATAATCTCCTTCCCTCTGCCGACCTGCCAGATAACCATCTTTCCATGGCCAAATCCTGGTTGGCAGTTCCGGCAGCTTCTGCGCTTTCAGCTGTTCGATTTTGTTCTTTAATTTCACTGAATCAAAAAAATGATCGGTATATTCATTTTCTCTGGCTACAAAATCCAGTACCTCCGGATCCTGCGCATTTTTCAGCCAGGAATACGGATCCGGAAGCACAGTACCAAACCAGTCTTCCACCGTATCGATCGTCTTACATTTCGGATAAGATTCTTTCATCTCTTCGTTCCTTTCATTTCTTCAGATCCTATTTTTCCATGCGCCATTTCAGTTTTTTATTATCTCAAAACCATCTCGCCATCAATCAGCACGTTCTCCAGTACGGCATCCGTCGCCAAAGACGGCAGCTTACTCCAGATCAGAATATCCGCATCCTTTCCGACCGAAAGTGAACCTACCCGTTCTTTGATACCGAGAATTTGCGCCGCGTTGCTCGTGACCATCGCCAATGCCCGCACCGGGTCCATACCGCGGCGCACGGCCTCTCCCATCTCATAGACCAGCATATTCACGGTCGTCACCGGACCGTCTGTCATTACCGCAACCGGTATGCCCCTGTCATCCAGACCCTTGCAGCATTCCGGATCCAGCTTCCCGCCTTCTCCCGCAAACAGCGGCGCACAGGTTGGCCCGAAAATCACGCCCTGCACATGCTCATCCGACAGTTCCTCATAGTAATCGCTCGCTCCCTGCGCATGATCGAGCGTGACCAGAATATCAAATTCCTTCGCAATCTCCAAAACTGTCATCATATCGTGCATATAGCTGTGTACCTTCAGCGGGATTTTTTTCTCCAGCACCGGGATCCCATGCTCCAGCCCGAGGTCATACGGCGGCATCTTTTCTGGATTTTCCGCCGCTTCCAGCTTCTTTTCCATATACTCTTTCACATTACGCAGATACGTTCGCAGCAAATTTGCAATCGCCATCCGGGTCATCGGTGTCATATTTTTCGGCGCATAACATCCTTTGGGATTAATTCCCATCGCGGCCTTCAGCGCCGCAGGACGACGAATCACACGATCTTCCCCCGCCGATTTATACGCCATCCCCCATCCACCGACGACATTTCCCGATCCGGGAATAAGACAGGAAGTCGTAATCCCCTGACGGATGCAGACAGAAAAACATTTGTCATTCGGATTGATTCCATAGTAAGCGTCCAGTTCCGGTGTCAAAGGATTCGTCAGTTCGTTCAGATCATCATCCGTCATAGACATCAGACCGCCCACATGACTGTGAGCATCGATAAATCCAGGAGTGACACATTTTCCGGCCGCATTGATCACTTCTGCTCCCTCTGTAGAGAGCTTCTCCCCAATCTCTGCTATTTTTCCATCCTCGACCCGAAGATCTGCACAGATCACACCCTGTTCTTCCATTGTATAGAGCATACCATTTTGGATCACATACATTTCATCTCATCCCCTTCCTGATATATAAGTCTTCCGCCCTGATACGTGTGAACCACGTTTGCCTGCCAGGTTTCCAGGGGATTTGCGCTCCAGATCACCAGATCTGCCCGTTTCCCCGGCTCCAGTGTTCCTGTAAGATCATCCAGACCGAGTATTCTCGCCGGTACACTTGTCAGCATCGGAAGGACTGCCTCCGAATCATGCAGAAGCTTCATCATTTCAATCCCATTCCAGAGCATATCCTCGCGGGCACTTAAAGAATTGGTATAAGTGCCACTGAGCGCTACCGGAATACCCTGCCGCACCAACTGCGCAATCGCTTCCAGATCAAGCGTCATTGCCGACTCGTCCAATGGAAAAGCGGCAGTGCGGACGATCACCGGAATATTTCTCTCAATCACCCATTCTTCCGTTCCCTCCAAACCAAAGCCATTGACCAATACAAGGCGAAGCTTCGGATAATGCTCCACAATCTCACGGACACGCTCTGCCGCCACCTTAGAGTCACAGGATACAAACAGCGGAAGTTCTCCCTCTACTACCCGCCGCAAGGCGGCCAGCTTCTCATCCGCTGGTTTTCCCGGCTCCGTCTTATACGCAGACGCTTTACGAAGCTGTTCCGCAAAGTTCGCAAAAATCCACATACGTGTCTGCGGCGCCGCCGGACGCATACGGTAGGTTTGCTTCAGATGCTCTGTCACGGATGCCATCATGCCGATGTCCCGCTTCAGGCACATTTTATAGGGGTTCACTCCATCCACCTCAAAAGCAGCAATCGTTCCCCCAAACAGGTTGTTGTCCGAAGGCGCAATTCCACAGACCGTGAGTCCAAATGCCCCCAGCTGCTGTGCTGTGGCCGCGCGTCCATTGAATGCATAAAACCCGTCCAGTTCCGGTGTAATCGGATTGCTTGTTTCATCGTTGTCATTGGCAGACGGCCGGATTTCCTGCATGGAACCGTTTACACCCCACTGTGAGATCGCCTGCACAAACCCTGGCAAAATCTCCATGTCGGCTGCGTCAAACACTTCCTCTCCATCCTCCGGGCACAGATTTTCTCCTATCTGTGAAATTCTCCCTTCCGCCATACGCAAATCTTCTCTTCTGACCGTTCCCAGTCCATCGTGAATTCTGCCATTTACAATCAGCATCAGCGTTCCTCCCTTTTCGTATCCCTCTGAGTACCATCATTCCTGATCTATTCGTCCTCACTTCTTAAGCGAAAAATCGTCCTTAGACTGTTTTCTCCTTTTCGTCCGCCGGTGTTTCTCCCATAATTCCGTACTTAAAAAAAGTAAAATAGAAATACCTTTTAATCTGCCAGCGGAGTTTGTCATTTTCAATATTATTATCCCGATAATACAGTTCCAGATTATAAAGAGTGGTTGCATACATATACGATATCAGATCCGGATCCAGATCGCTGCGAAGCTTTCCATCATATTTTAGCTCCGTAAGAAATCTCTTGTACTCTGCTATAACGTGATCCTTTTGATCCATAATGATCCTTTCAAAAATCCGATCCGGCAATTTTTTTACAGCAGAAGTAAATGGTAACGCCTCCTCTATTTCCGCCTCAGTAACCTTCACTGGCTCCATTACATGCTCTATCTGCATCGGTACTTCATAAGTACTATCCTTATATCGAAAATACGTCACTGCCGCATCATCTTTGTCCTCAAAGTACCGATAGAATGACCCCACTGGAATTTTCATCGTTTTTACCAGGTCTTCTACCCGTATACTCTCATAATCCATATTCAAAAAACACTCTCCAGCCAGTTCCAGCAGTTCCGATCTTCTTTCTTCTTTTAAATTTAAAAAGGTTTCCTTCGGCATTCTTCCGCCTCCTTTCACTGTTTCTATATTACCATCCTATTCTATTGACTGATATACTTACATGGGTGAATATATTTACATTTTTCGTGATAATATTCGCTTTTCATGTGAATTTATTCGCTTTTCAGGCATCATAACACACTTTCCCGGTCATCGCAAGGTCTAAATACAATAAATGCCGTAAATTGCTGCATAAATATTTTTAAATCCATAGCATTTTCAACTGAAATGATGTAAAATGAATGAACAAACGATGTCATTCCAGTCAGAAAAAATTACTTCCGTCTGACTGTACACAAGGTTCGCCCATCACACAGCACAGCGGTTTTGCATGAACGAACTGACTTGTATCAAACAGGCCATTGACGAAAAGATGCAGCACGATACCCAGCCCACATAACCATAAGAAAGCTTCCTGTATAATACAAATATAGGGAATTCCGAGAAAGGTGGTTGATA
>JAJBUL010000314.1 GCA_020860365.1 Clostridiales bacterium
AAGATGAGGAACCAAACACCTTAGATATCATCCCCACCCCGTGAATAGTAACTTTTTCTTTTCTATTCGCTAAAATCTACCTGTTGCAACGAACAGTCTTCCGAAACAAAGTAAAACAGAAAGAGGAAGGAAAAAATGAATACCGCAGCCATCCGTGACGCAAAAATCGAAGACGCGACGCGCATTCTGGAAATTTATCGCTATTATGTAGAGCACACAGCAATCAGCTTTGAATATGTGGCGCCATCTCTCCAGGAATTTGAAATGCGCATGAAAGGAATCTTGGAGCGCTACCCCTATCTGGTCGCTGAAAGGGACGGCCGTATCCTGGGTTATGCCTATGCGCACCCTTTTGTGGAACGGGCTGCTTATGACTGGTCGGCGGAACTGACCATTTACCTCGACCATCATGCGCAAAAATGCGGTCTCGGCCGCATGCTTTACGAGGCGTTGGAGGAGCGCCTGAAGGAGATGGGGATTCTGAATCTGTACGCATGTATCGGAACCCCCGAAAAAGAAGACGAATACCTGACGCATAACAGCGCGGACTTTCACGCGCATCTGGGATTCCGCAAGGTCGGAACCTTCCGCAAATGCGGTTATAAGTTCGGACGCTGGTACGACATGATCTGGATGGAAAAGCTCATCGGAGAGCATCCTGCCGGGCAGGCGCCGGTTCTGAAATGGAACGCAAACTAACATTGTCCCTCTTCACCACAGAGTTTTTCGTATCGTATATTCCGCCGCTTTTCTGCGCTCTTCCTCAAATTTCCCCGGTTGAAGCCGTCGATCCAGGTGAGAGTACCCGTGAATACAGGATGAGCCTGGCGGAAGGTTGAGCCTGTCATCCAGATACCACCAGTCATAATACTGCTCCCGGCCGAAGCCATCTTCGTCCGGCCCATCCTCCCCCGCAAAGGAGGACACCAGCACAACTCCATCGTCATCCATCCCGTCAAGAATATAATCGCGCCATGGGTCAAAAAAGAAAAAGCCCAACGCGTTCAGAAATCCACCCGATACCTGCCCGATACAGTCACTCTTGAGATGGTCTGACAGAAACGGAGCCGTCAGGAAGTCATCCGGATGCTCCCGTATCCACTCGCTCAATCGTTCCTTCGCTTTCTGACTTCCATAAGCGTAAGCGCGGTATCTCCAAAACTGCTCTGCCGCTCCGGCAAAGCTGTCCGCATTGTCATTGCCATATCTTTCTGAGAAATAATCCGCCATCTCATTCATCGCTTCCGCGTCTCCTGCGGCACATCGTTCCGCAAGTTTCTTAAATCCCGGCTCCGTCCAGTATTGTTCCGGAGTCAGCGGATATTTGCGCGGACGCACAAACGGTTCTTCCCTCATCCGGAGCAGTTCTGCTCTCTCTGCCACCGGATCTGTCCTGTCTGGCCGCACGACCCGCCTGAGATTTCTGCAGTGGAAAAACGCCCCTGTCTCTACTTCCCGAATGGAAGATGGAAGTACAATCTCTTCTATCCCGCACGCGGTGAATACTCTCCTCCGGATCACCTGAAGCCCCTCAGGCAAAACGACTTTTTTCAGCGAATCCAGGTAAATAAAAGCCTGAACGCCTATTTCCTTTACGCCGGACGGCACCGCATACACTTCTCCCGCCGCTGCCGCCGGACAATAGATCAGCTTCTCACCGGAAGCGCCGAACACCGGCTCCGTCAGTCCGCTGGAGTAAAACGCCCAGCCGCTGATACGTGTCACACTGGCCGGTATCTGGACAGAGCGCAGATTTTCACAATCCGTAAATACGTTCTTCTCAATTTCCTCTATCCCCTCACAAAGCATAACATGTCTCAGATTCCGGCAGCTGGCAAAGGCGCGGGAACCAATCTTCTTTACGCTGCCCGGTACCGTCACAGAAAAAATATCCTTATTTCCGTCCGCTTTTTTCACCAGGACTCCATCCACATACCGATCGACCTTGCCATCGTATTCGCGCGCCCGGATTTCCTTTGTCCCATCCGGTATGATAAGCTGACCTTTCACGATAACCCCACTGCCGCATTTCTTTCTGGCAGACGCCATACGCCCTGGCAGAAAAAACTTTCTTTTTTTCTTTTCCATCCCTGCCATCCTCACCTTCACCTGTCTTTGCATCTATTCCACGGAGTCAGGCAGAAACAGCCCTTCTTTTGGTTCTCTCTGCACGCATCTTCTGCCATTGCCAACCTTCACGCCTGTTGTATAAATGATGCTTCCATCTGTCCGGATGCCTACATAACACGTTGGATCCACCTGTTTTATAACCGCAATATTCTCCCAGGAATGGATGAAATTCCAACCCTCCAGATTTTGAGGTTTTTCACACGCAGTCTGGACATGTCCGTCTGCCGTTACCCCCAATAAAATATTGGCCCACACGGACAAAGCTACTATATCCTTCCAGGTACGAACATCCCAGCCGCCACTGCCTGGCAGCGTTCCCGTAGTGCGAACCTCCCCATTCTTCGTCCTGCCAGCAATAGACAGACCATTGAAGGCAAATAGCTTCAGCCTGCTCCTAGACACCTGAATCTCCTCAATGTCTGTCCAGTCATCCACATTGCAGCCACCCCGGTCATTTCCGGCAATCAATACTCTTCCATCACTTCTGAGTCCCACCGTACACCGATCGGAGCATACCACAGAAGTCACATCCTCCCAGTGAAAAACGTCACACTGCCCGTTTTTGTTATCTCCGGTTGCCATCACGCTCCCATTTTCCATTAAGCCAACAGTATGTCGCGCCCCACAGGCAATATCCGCCACATCCCGCCAGTGTCTTACATTGCATTCGCCATATTTGTTTTTTCCCGCAGCGACGACAGTCCCATTTTTTCTTAATCCAATATAAAAATGGGCATCTGCCCCCACATATTCCCCTCCATCGGACGTCTGTATCTCTCTCCAGTCCCACAAAGCGTCATTATAGGAATCCTTCACTCTTTTCTGCAAGTCTTCCACCGCGACGGTTCCATCGTTGTATATAATATATGGGGAATACCTATGCGCAGAAAAACAATGGCAGTTCTTGTCAGGGATATGAACCTGATAGGACTCGTCCAGCCAGCCGGGACCGACACAGTCAAAATGAAGCAGCCTCCCGTCAGGGATAATCATCTGAAATTCCACTGCATAATCATGTGAACTCGCAGCTCGAAACATATGAGAAGCATTTTTTCTGTAATAAGAAATCCAATCGGGCGGTTCTTTTCCTTTTTTCCTGCCTGTCTCAGCTACAGTCCTTACCTTGTTATCCTTTTTCACGGACATCGGACTATAGACCAGTCCCAGCGCTACGGTCTCCTGAGGACGGGCTACCGGAACTATTTTTCCCGGATCCTCTGCAATCTGTGGCAGGATTTTTCCACAGATTTCCGGGCGTTTTCCCGTCAGCAGTTCCTTCACAAAATACCATTGGCTGTGGCCGCCGGTCAGGATGACAAGCTCCACCTCCTCCCGCCTGATCCCTGATCGTTCCAGACATCCCTCGACCAGCTCTGGGAAACATTCCAGATACGTTTTCGCGGCTGCTTCAAAATTTCCCCGATCCAGACCGTAATCCTCAACCTCCAGATCCAGTATTTCAACAATAGATTCCAGAGCCGCAAAATCTTCTGCACGCTCATCATTTGCCAGAGCCGGAGAAACAACCGTCTCCTTCCAGCTTTTGAAATTCCCTTCACTCAGCCGTTTCATAATCAGTTCAGAGTTCGCCTCTGGAAGCTTCCCAAGAATATGGCGCCGAAGGATATCCTCCACGTCTCTGCCGCCAAATAAAATGTCTCCCTCCCTGGGCCAGGTACACAGCACTTCAGTCCCGGGCTGGTTTCCGGGCGTATACCGGCAGAGCACCAGGTCTGTTGTCCCCGCCCCCATATCAATCAAAAGTATCGTGCAGGGTTTTCCGTCTGTCAGATACCCTTTTTTTCTCAGATAATCTTCACTCTGCAGTGTCACCGCGCTGATCGCAGCCCTGGCCTCATCCATGCCCTCCACATTGCGGAATCCGGCTTTAGCGGCTGTTTCCCGCATAAAGCGTTTTGTCTCCTCACTCCATTTCACCGGGTAGCTGACCAGCGTCCGCTCCCTGTCATCCGCGGCGCCCAGATGTCCCCCGTCACTCTGCTCACGGTAAACCCGGTAAAGATAACCAAAAAACTCTTCTGTGAGCGCCTGTGCTTCCCGTCTCTGCTCAGGATCCACACTCTCCAGGCAAACCTTAAAATTCTGATAAAGCACAGCCTTTTTCCTGGGAATCAGGGCATCCTGGCCATAGTAGCTATGGTTCTCTATTTTCTGAATTGCTGTTGGCACAGTGGGAGAACCGCCAAAAACGGCTTCCTTCGTATCCAGCCTTTCACTGTCCCCCAGCGATTTCCCATCCTGATAGCACTTCACGCGAATCACTGTAGTGCTGGTGCCAAAATCTATTCCAATTATTCGTTCTGCTGCCATTTTTACCGCCTTTTATACATTTATTACCGTCAACAAGCTGTTAGCTGTTTCAAGTTCTGTAGTTTTCACATCTCATTTCATACAGAAAGAATCCCGGTGCAAAGCGATATCGCCCGACTCCGTCACTTCACCAAATACACAGTTAAATTCCCCGTAGACAGGAATCTGGATTATATATCCGCCAAGCCTTCCTGAATGGATTATTTCATCCTGGAACTGTAAAATATCATAAATCCCAGGCTCTTCCGTAGTGACATCTGTGATTCCTCTCTTTCTCATTTTGAACTCAGTTGCAATCCGTTTACATCAAACAATCTCTTTTCCGTAACTCTGGCGTTGCTGTTCTTTTTGTCCGTTGTACAAACGAACCTTTCATCCCTTTTGATTCCCACTGAATAACGTTTTCCCGCATACACAGCCACAACATCCCTCCAGGAAGACACACTGCTAACGTTATTAATGGAAAGCACCCGTCCATCTGATGTTAACCCCAAAGGCATGCCATATTTACCACAGGAAACCGAAATGATATCGTGCCACTCAAGCATCCCTCCCCAGTCTTTTGCCCGTTGTCCCGCCACATACACCGTTCCGTCCGTTTTCAATCCGATCAGTTTACCAAAATAATCCTGATATTCTATTTTGCACACACTCGTCCATTTTTCTACCTCCGAGCGCATACCATATTTATCCGATCCGGCTATCAGAACCGTTCCATTTTCATGTAAACCAAATGTCCATTCTCTTCCAGTTGCAATTGAAACCACATTTCTCCAGTCATTCACATTGCATTTTCCATATGAATTATCGCCAGCGGTGATCACGGTTCCATCTTTAAGCAACCCGGCAACATGTTTCAGATTGCACGATATCTGTTTTACGTTTTCCCACCAGCTGGCATCACATTGTCCATATTTATTATTTCCGCATGCAGATACGGTTCCGTCTTTATGCAGCCCAATATAATACATCCTTTCCCAGCCATCCGCACAACTATCCATTGCAACAATATTTTTCCACTCACTGAGTTGCGGTTTACCCGCTGACATCCCCAAAGATCCATCCTTTTTTATTGTAATAATGTCGCGAACTCTACCTTCATATGAAAATACAGTATGTAATCCCAGAACCCCCTGCTCGCCTTCGGAAAACCGTTTCACAGCAATCCCCCCATTATCCAGCAGGGTTATTGCCTCTCCATTATCCGTAACAGCAACAATACTTCCCTCGGAATTTATTGTAATCAATGTATCCGCATTCTCACGATAATATCCGATAATTCCCTTCTCTGCCCGCACATCGTTCGTGAATGTTCCTGCTACCCGTCGAACATTTTTTCCCGAACTGTTCTCCAAACCAGAAAAGTCCTTTTTCCTGTCTTCTTTGTTTCTCTCTCCACTATTTTCTGCTGCCAATGTTTCTTCCGGTTTCTCCGTTTTAATAATATCATGTTCTGTGGATATCGGACCATACACAAGCCCAAGAGCCACCGTCTCCTGCGGCCGTGGTATCGGTATCACACGCCCTGGTTCTGCCTTTATCTTCGGCAGCAGATCGCCACAGATATCTGGCATACCCCCGCACAACATCTCTTTTGTGAAATACCACTGGCTGTGTCCACCGGTGAGGATAACAAGTTCCACCTCGTTCGTATCAATCCCCGCCTTTTCGATGCACCCCTGAACCAGCCGCGGAAAACTCTGCAAATATTCCCTGGCTTCCGCCTCAAACGCAGCACGATCCAGGCAAAGATCCTCCATATCCAATTCCAGCAATTCAACAATCATATCCACTTCATTGAAATCTTCTACCTTTTCATTTCTTTTCAGTGCTGGAGAAACTATATTTTCCTTCCACGCCTTAAACTTTTCTCTTCCACACCGGCTCATTACCAGATCTGCGGATTCCCTGGGCAGTTTCTTTCGAACATAATCACTCAAAATCTGCTCTGTTTCCTGTCCTCCAAACAGGATTCCTCCTTCTGTCGGCCAGGTACAAAGAATCTCATTTTTCGGCTGCTGCCCCGGCGTATAACGGCAAAGCACCAGATCGGTTGTTCCGGCTCCCATATCAATAAGCAGGATTGTACAGGTTTTCCCGTTTACCAGATATCCCTGTTTTTGCAGATAATCTTCACTTTGCAGCGTCACAGCATGAATAGCAGCCTGCGCTTCATCCACGCCCTCAACGTTCGGAAAACCAGCCTCTGCCACAGTTCTCCGCATGAACGCCTTCGTCTCCTCTTTCCACTTTACCGGATAACTGATAATTGTCATTTCATGATCATCCGGCTGGCCAAGATGATCACGGTTGCTCTGTTCCAGATATATCTTTGCAAGATAAGAGAAAAACTCTTTTGTCAGTGCACGAGCCTCCAGACGATCTTTTTCCTCTGCGCTCTCCAGTTTCACCTTGAATCCTTGAAATAACCTTGCCTTTTTCTTCGGAATAAGAGCGTCATATCCATAATAAGTGTTCTCGCTTACCCTCTGAATTGCTGTGGGGACCGTTGGATAGGTACCATTGAATACCACCTGTTTTGTTGCCATCCGGTCACAGCCTTCCGGCATTCCATTTATATAACGCTTAACACGAATCACAGACGTGCTGGTGCCAAAATCTATTCCAATTATTCGTTCTGCCGCCATTTTTAGTCCCTTCCTTTATCTGCACTTATCGGATACTTTCCCATTCCAGACAGACTCCAGCGTGCCCTAAGTTCAGGTATTCTCCAGCTGCGCCTGCTCCCTTTTTATTTCCTTGCTCAGTTTTTCTATTTCTTTTGTGTACTGCTTTATCTGATATTCCCGGTCTCTGATCAGAGTCTCAGGCGTATTGGGAGCAGATATCAGTGATTTCAGGCGCTTCCGCGCGTGTTCCAGATTTTGCTCCGCGACCTCCAGCTTGCGCTGGAGATTTTTCAGATCGGAGGCCGCGTCTCCCAGGACAGCATCGCTGTTTCCGTCCTCCGCATGCTCATTTGCTTCAAATACTTCATCCATTCCTACACAGTTTAACAAATCTTCCAGTTCTGTCTGTTCGTAGCCTTGCAACAATTCCGTCTGCTCCAGCAGTTCTTTCCTGTCTCTCTGATCGCTTTCCCTGGAAATGTCCCATCCTTCAAACCCCATACTAGTTCCTCCTTGATTATATCGCTTTTTACTAATCCAGATAAGTAAAATAAAAGTCAGAATCCAGCAGCCGATACTGCGGCTTTAAGGCCGGCGGAAGGTAACGTCCCAGCAGTTTTGACAGCTTTTTCTCATCTGCCGCATCTGTCTCCCCACGATCCAGCAAGTCTTCCAGCAGCTGGTTGTACAAATCATAAATCTCCGCTTCAAGCGCCTTATATTCTGCGGCTTTCATGTTTTTAATGCTGTCATGCCTGAAATATCCCACTGCTTTTGCGAAATCCTGTTTCCCAAAAGCAGTATTCATGGAAAGATCCTCATAAGCTACCGGTCTCCCATCCGGCAAGGTCAGCGTAATGGTATATCGGATCGGGTATACCTCTGTCTGGTCTACAACGCCAGTTATTTTGCAATAATTAAATGGAATGATCAGATATACCCTCCGGTTCCGTTTCCCAAAGACCGGCATCCCCGCGCGATACTGCAAAGGCATCTGGCAGCCCAGTGTGAAATCTCCAATCCTGGTATTCCATTTTCTTGTTGCGTCCAATAAGTCCTTTATATTTATTTTCCTTTCCATCTTCGTTCTACCTTTCCAAACTCATTTGTCGTTCGCAAATATATTTCACGCTTTTTTCCAGGCTGTTACCATCTGATATTCACTGTCTTCCCAAGCATCCAGAAAGGTGTCCAGCGGTATCTCTACGCCACAGCCCCTGGGGTTACCGGAATCGTTCAGAATCACCACCGGATTGTCTGGATCAGAACGGTCGATTCCCGTAACCTCAACCGCATGATTCGGCCCATCGCCAGGCACAAAAATATCATCGTTTTCTCCATACCAGATCTCATCAGAATCAATTGCCACTTCAACCAGCCCGCCGTGCTCCAGGCATTGCCTGATATCCTCTATAGTATTGCCCTGGCTGATTTCATTCGCTACGCCGTAATACTCCAGAAGCTTATTCATATTTTCCAGGGAAGTTCCGCCGCGCTCAGAATACCAGCCATTCTCCGCGGCAACAGCCACAATATCTTTTATGTCAATTTCCTGCCCCGTCAGTTCCTCTATCATAAATTTCTGGGAATATACCGAACAGCGATTTGTATTTCCCTGAAATTCCCAGTATTCCATGGAAGCTCCCGGATCTCCGCTGACATACTCCGGATCAGACTCCGAAGCGTCAAAGTTTTCAAGCTGTCCCATAATTGTCGCGTTCAGATGATCAGAGCCCTCTGTGTCCGGGAAATCGGACGTCTCAATCCCTGTATCAGATACAGACTCCCAAAATTCATATCTGTCGTTCATTTTCATTCTCCTCCTTGACTCCAGTCACTGCTCCCGGAACACTGCCATCGCACTTTCATAACAACTGTCTGAAATCGGCAGGGACTCTCCATTTTGTAAAATAATCATATGTTCTTTTTTATCCACATACTCCACAAACCGCCGATTTACCAGATAACTTTTATGAATTCTTATAAATCTTCCATCCAGCCTCGCTTCAATCTGGGAAAGCTTCGCGATCATTCGTCCGTCCCTCACCTTATGATCTGTATGTATCTGGACATATTTCAGATCGCTCTGAAAATACAGGATTTGCGTGTAGGGGATCAGGAACACTTCTCTTTTGGTTTCATGACAGAAAATATCCTGCGCGGCGGAAAGTTCTTCCATAAGATCATTCAGTTTATCACAAAATTCGTCTTCCCCCTTTTTCCAGAGATAAAACGCTATCGGACGCGAGGAAAGCAAGGGTTCCAGGCTCGCAGGCTCATCCTGGTAATAGCAAATCCGACATTCCGGGTTTTGCCGGTAAAGTTCCCGTCCTGTCCATGCTCCCACCGGATCGTTGAGGGAGATAAATGCCAGATGAATCCGTCTTCCATAGGTTTCTAGTTTTCTGGAAGATACAGGTTCCGAGAACCAGAGCAGATCCATATCCCGTCCAGACCGAATCAGATAACCTGTGATCCAGCTGCGAAGTGTATTTCTTCTTTTCTGATCTGTATCAAACACCGCAGCACACACCATTTCTGCGCCTCCTTAATCCTCTGGATATCCGTATATTTGGGAAAGTCCCAATTCTCTCACAGTCTTCCAGTATTGCTTCTGATACCTTTTTACACTGACATCCGGGATACTTCCATCCTCTCTCTGATTTTCCAGTACACAGAAAAATGTTTTCCGCAAATCTTCCAACAAATATTTTCCTTCTGAGGCAAGCAGCCTTGCATCCATTTTGCACACTGGGGCAGAGCCATCAAATGCACTCCCTCCTGTCAAATCTTCAAAACGTATGATATTCCCTGACGGATACCCACATTCCAGATCATACTGCTGCGCGTAAAGTTCAATTCCCTGATTTTCATATTCTTCTCGATGCGGTCGAAACCGCAGATGCAATTCCCCATTTTGATTTTCCATGTAAGGTATCCCCAGCTTTGCTTTCATACCCAAGGCTTCCAGAAGTTCCTCTGTGTTGTGCGTCCAGATACCTTCACCTGTATCCATCCACCGTCTGGTCTTTCTGTCTGGAAGTTCAGCATCATCCGGCAAATACTCCCTTGACACTGTTTTTTCTGAACTTCTTATATCCTGCTCCAGCATAGGATTTGCCTCTTCGGGCCTTAAACGTTCCGAAAATGAATGTCGAAAATGTTCGAGAAACACGCCCGGTTCCAGTTCCTCCAATGTATTCCGAAATTCCTTCCACTCCCGCAATGCAGAAGTGTCAGTCATACTCTCCAATTTCATCCCGCTCTCCTCTCCATTCACCGCAACACATAAATCCGACAACCGTCTCCGGCGCACATTTCGCATGCCAGCGACGTTTGAGTATCTCCTCTGTCACATCACATCCTGTCCGGGTGCCGGAATCCTTACCCAGGCGGCCGCGTCATCCTCATCGTCACAGATAATGGCATTGCCCTTTTCAAGTGCCGGTATCATATATTTCTGGTCATCGCGGAATGCCATACAGGAAGCCATAATCTCCTGATCATCCGGGGCGGTCAGCCGATGGACAATCTTATAATTCGTATTTTTGGTTGCGCCGTCAATCAGGCGCGTGGGCACCTGATCCACTACGACCAGTCCCTGACCGTATTCCCGCACCTCCGACAGCATCGAATCGAACAAATCCGCAGCCGCCCGCTGCGGGCTTCCACTGGCAATATGATCCGCCGGTTTCAACAGTACATTGTGGGCTTCCTCCACCAGGGTCAGCTGGCAGAGTTTATTTTCCCTGGCTCTGGCACGATATGCTACGTCATGGACATAGCGCGACGCGCGGTATTCATACAGCGCCTGCATCAAAAGGGACATGATCAAAGATTTATCTTTTGTCCCGGACAGTCGGCTGATATTGATAATGACATTTTCTGAAAACAATGTATTATAATCCGTGGATTTATCTACATTCAGGATTCGCCCGCGCATCCCGCGTTTCAGGGAATTCAGCCGGGTGCTCAGAACCTCTGTCAGGTTGTATTTGACCTGATCCATATAATCCTTGCGGGACATGATTTTCTCCGCCTCGTACAGCATCCGTTCGACCTTTGGATACCTCTCCAGCGGTTCTACCATGCCTTCGTCATAGTCCCGCTCATACTTTTCCGCGAAATTACGGATCGTTTCATCCACCACCTCTTCCATCAGAATTGGCACCACGTCCTCCGACGGAAGGCAGGCGTTTAACAGTGTGGCAAAAGCCTCGCAATGCTGCATCAGGTCCACCTGCACGTGGGGCGGAGCTGCCGGTTCAAACGGGTTGATATGCAATTCCTCTACCGGGTAACCGTCTACTTCTTTCGCCCCGGGCATATAAATTCGAAACTTTTTACCTTCTGGAAGGGTTTTATTCTTTTCAATAGCCCAGCGCACATAGTCATCCTTTGCCGGTTCGATCACCATGACCGGAATATCCTGGCGGATCACCTCTGAGAGAATGCGCTTGCAGGTGGTAGATTTTCCGCTACCGGTACTGCCTGCCACCAGGGCATGACGCACAAGAGAATTCACATCTATGTCATAGGTTGTATTCTGGATCACGCCAGTGTCCACAATATTTCCAAGTGTAATTTTATCCCCACGAATCACTGCCGGGTTATTGGCAAAGCGAACCGCGGTCTTGACAAAACGCAGTCCCGGTACGTCCCGTCTGGGAAGGGAAGTAGCAAGACTCAGTTCCTTCGTGTTAATTGGCGTGGACAGGTATTGATACGCCTCACCAAAGACATGCCAGTTCTTTTCATCCTCTAACGGTATCTCCTCTCTGGATGCATCAGGAACCCTTTCCAGCATTGGCAGCAGTTCAAATTGGTTCCTCACGATATCCAGCGCATTTGAATCCGGTCGAAACAAATGCAGCCGTATTGGCTCATAATAGGTATTGTCTCCAGAATACACAGAGCGCAACATCCCTGTTATGGCCACTACATCCCGAGGCGACGTGCCTAAAACATAGACTCCTGTGTTCCAGAACCCAAGGTTTCTACCTTCATTCAGGCGATCGACATGATGATTGGTTGCCGTCTCTGCGTACTCTGCGAACTTGTCCAGATAATCAAGCGTACGGCTGGCAGATCCGCCGACGCTGACTGATTTCTGCAATCCCAGGCCTGATACGAGCGTGCTTCCAATATTTCTCCCGATATTCGCCCCCAGAAGAGGATTTTCCAGGTAAGCACCACCAATCAGGCCGATCACGGTGCTAAGTAAATTAATACCAGTCGCAAGCACACCCGCTTCCTGCTTCGATTCACTGCGGCTCAGGGATTCCTGCACGGTCTGATGAACGGCAGTATGAATCTGGCTGCTCAGACGACGATGCCTGGCTATGATGTTGGAAATCTCCATATCTCGAATCGGATCCGCGATTACCAGCATCGCGTAATTTTTTTCCGTCCCAAATTTATCACGAATACCAAAGGACAACTGATCCAGCGTCTGCAGATTACTCTTTTTTGCGTCCTCGCGAAAAGAAGGAATCCCCGTCACTGCGCCGATAAAATCCATATTCTTCAGAGGAAGATTCACTTCATCTACCGTATCCATTTTTCCCAGTGTCCGAAGTCCCATGCCCGGCATGGAGCTGAATGCTGCCTCCCGGAACTGCTCAATCGCCTCGTCTGCAGCCACCTCCTGCCTGGAAGAGGACGTCCCAAGGAACAGCTTCGTCTCTCCATCACTGCGAAGCAGCAGGAAAATCAGCCGGTAATCCCAGGCATGCAGACTCGAGAGTACCCCCTGCCACCGTGTCAGAATGTCATAGCTCTGATTCTCGTTTGGATGAATCGGCAGCCTTGTAATCTGCAGCCACTGTATTTTCCGCTTCACTCTGTTTTTTTCTCTCTGAAAGACCTTGTCTGACGTGTAATTCAGGTAATCTCTCTCCAGCAGCTGTTCCAGCAGAGTCTGGTAAAAGTTGTCTGGCACCTGAATATCAAGGTCGATCTGCTGTTCGTTCAGGCTCAGCTTTTTCAGTAAATCTCTTGGTTTTACATCAAGATAAATATCTTTCTTCAATAAATTAGCCATACATTCCCTCCGTCGCTTTCATCTCTCGATATAAGGGCATTCTGTCAAAGCTTCCGGCACGTCCCCTGCTCGATCAGCCCTCCATCCAGGTACCATGCCGGGGTCAGGATATCCACCTTATCTCCCAGGTAAAGCTCCGCTCCGTCCCATTCGGTATAGGCATTTGCAGTTCGCTCATCCAGCACTGCCTCACCCGGTGCATCCCGCACAATCCCCGCCTGCTCTGCAGCATGAAGCAGAAGGTCTGCCCATTTTCTGTAGTCTTCCGCACTCACAGGAGCGCTCCCGGAAGGAAGGCACTCCTCCGTAAGCATATGAATTCTCTGTCCCTCCCACTGATAACGGGTTCGTGTACACCACTCCCGGAAGATCCGCTCCGGTCTCTTTGTCCTGCCCTCTGTCACACGAACCAGCCCTTCGAAAAGTCCCTGAAAGACATCCGCGCTGTTTAAAAACACGTCCGTCCATTCCCGAACAAACTCGCCTTCCCGCGACTTTTCCAGTTCCACTCTGGTCGTATTCTCCCACTCACCGGTCTGCGCCTGGCGATTCTTCTCCTCCCTGGCCTGCAACAGCTCATGCTCCGTCCCTTCATGCCGGATTCTTCTGGTCATTTTTCGAAACAGATCACCAATCTTTTTTACCCACGCAGGTCTTTTTTTCTCCTCCGTATCCGCTCTATTTTTTTTATACATATGGCGTCTCCTTCTGTTTCATTTTGATATAAGCAAACAATATCACTAACACAGCAAAATATACTGAAACGTCATTTTTCCTTCTCAAAAAGTCATATTTACAATAGCACACTTCACCTGAAACTGCCACATTTATTTAAAGTATTCCTTTGCTGTTTGCCATTTCTGGAGAAGGATGTTATAATCCCGGCATAAGCAGCAAGGAGGATTCTTCCGCAATGGCAGTCATGAAAGTATTTCTTTTTTTCCTGTGGGCGGCCGTACTGCCTCTCCTGGTCGGTTCCTGCGGGGCTATGAAAAGTAAACGTGATCCAGGCAGTCTCTTCCTGGCCTGTTTTTATGGCGTTTTCATCGAGTTCGCATTGTTTGAGTTCCTGGCAATTCCGATGGTATTTCTGCGCTGCTCCCTGCGGCAGCTTAGTTTTACATGGCTGCTTCTCTCGCTGATCTGCGCGGCGATTTCCCTGCGCAAAGCACACTCGTCGGGCAAGTTTCACCCGGTTTTCCTGGCAAAGCTCGCAGACGCACGCAAACGTCTTACGCCGCTTCTGGGTGTAGTTCTCTTCTGTGTGTTCCTGCAGACTGCCTGCGTGACTTTCAGGCAGCACATCGATGATGACGACGCGTTTTATGTGGCGACTGCGGTAACTGCAGTCGAAACAGACACTTTAATGGAGTACAACCCTTACACGGGCAATCTCTATCAAAATATTCCAACCCGCTATGTGCTGTCTGCCTGGCCTCTGTATCTGGCCGCGCTTTCTACCCTTTGTGCCGGACTTCATCCGACCCTGATCGCGCATTTTCTGTTGCCTGGCCTGGTGGTTCTGTTTGCTTATCTGATTTACGCACTGATCGCACGCGATCTGTTCCCGGAGGATCCTCACAGGCAGGATCTCTTCCTGCTGTTCGTTGTTTTGATACTGAGCTTTTCCGGTTTCTCCGTCTATTCCTCCGGGGTATTTCTCTTTACAAGGGGCTGGCAGGGAAAAGCACTCGTTGCAGCTATCATACAGCCCGCGCTCTTTTTTCAGTGCCGGAAGGCCATGAAAAAGGAAAAGGATAAAACGGCCTGGCTCCACCTGTTTTGCACGGTAACCTCGGCCTGCATGTTTTCTTCCATGGGGGTCGTATTGTCTGGCATTCCGGTCGGTGTTTACGCGATTGTTTACGGATTTGAGCAAAAAAAATGGCGTTACCTGCCCTGTTCGCTTCTCGCCTGCAGCAGCGCAGTCGTGTGCGGGGTCATATATCTGCTCATCTGAGCAGCGGGGTATTGGTATTTGACCCTCGCGGCGATTTGGCTCGTTACTTCGCGGGAATAGAGAATTCTCCATCGCACAGTGATTCTTTTAAGAAAGGATTATCACATGGCATCTGTGTTTTCAGAAGTGTTCGATCATTTTACAAATTATTTCGCGGACAGCGTTTATCCGCTGCTGTTTTTTCTCGCGCTCCTGCTGATTTTCTTCCATCCCGGCGCAAAAAAAGAGCGGGCTGCCCTCTGCGGGTCAAACCTGCTGTTTCTCGCAATTATTTTCTGCCCTCTGACGGCTTATCTGGTGATAAAAATGATCGGCAGCCTCGTATACTGGCGCATGTTCTGGCTGCTCACAATCCCGGTCACTCTCGCTTTTGCACTCGTATGGCTGGTTAGCGGATTTTCCAGGAAAGCCGTACGAGCCCTGACCGTTGTGCTCGCCGCCGCTGCAATCATCTGCAGCGGACAGCTGCTCTTCACTGAGGAAACATTCACTTCACGGGCGAATTATTTCAAAATACCAACCGAAGCCATCTACGTGGCGGAAAGCATCTCTGCACATGCTGAAGAAGAGGGCGTTGAAAATCCGAAAGCCGTCGTTCCCATCGCGCTCTGCAGCTACATCCGGCAATATGACGCCGGCATCCGCCTGGCTTACGGCCGAAATATGGTAAAGGGCGAGGTTACCCAGACAAAGCTGTACGAGGAAATCAACAGCGAAGCCCCTCGGGCCAAACGGCTTGCACGGCTCGCGCGAAAGGCGGAATGTACTTACCTTATTCTCCCAGCCTCCCTTTCGCTGGATAAAAAGCTGGCGAACAATTCTTTTATCAAAATAGCGGAAGCCGGGAGCTATGCCATCTATTTCGATTCAGAATGGGACGATTAAGACACGCCCCTGCTCCTTTGCAGACCACGCATACGGAAACCGTATCAGACATATTCCTTCAGCACCTGCCAGAGCGCGGAAAGCGGCAGACCGACTACGCTGTTATAGTCTCCTTCAATTCCCTTTACCCAAAGGCCGAATTTCCCCTGGATGCCATAAGCGCCTGCTTTGTCCATCGCTTCACCGGTATCCAGATAGCGCTCTGTCTCTTCCTCTGTCATGGGGTACACTTCTACTTTCGTTTCGCAGAAAAACGTGTGCTTCTTCGTTTCTGTCTTTTCCCTGACCAGCACCGTAACTCCCGTAAAGACCGAATGTACGCTTCCCTGCAGCTGTCGGAGCATTCGGTACGCATCCGCGCGGTCCACCGGTTTTCCCATGATCTCGTTGTCCCAGACAATCGTATCTGATCCAATCACAATCCCTTCCTGTATCTGCGCCGCAACCGCCTCCGCCTTACTTGCGGAGAGTGCTTTTACCACCGCCGCCGGGTAATCCGCCGACGCACCATTGTTCTCAGATATTTCACGAATTTTCAAAAGGGAACGTACCACCGCTTCCTCATCCACTTCGCCCGGAATCACTTCAAATTCCAGGCCTGTCTGCGCCAGCAGTTCTTTCCTCCGCGGGGAACCGGACGCCAGTATGATTCGTCTCATTTATTTCTCCTGTTATTCTACCTGTCTTATTTTGCTGTTTTTCGTTTTTATTCTTTTTCCCCTGGTTTTCCATGCCATTTATCACACCATGGCAGCCAGATTCGATTCATTCATTTCTATGCCCGGGGTGTAGATATTTTTCTTTGGTTTTTGAAACCGCGACATAAAAGCAGGTAAC
>JAJBUL010000243.1:0-14244 GCA_020860365.1 Clostridiales bacterium
CCCCGCCATTTGTTATTATACCATCGTAATAAATGTAATAAATTCGTAATATGTTTAAATAGTTGTTTGGAGGCGGGGATAGATGATGAAAAAAGCAGTGATGCAATTTACGGCCTGCTGTCTTGCAGTAGGGATTACGCTTGGCAGCTTTGGCACGGTTGCCCTTGCGGATAATAATAGAAGCATGACGCTTGCGGGGTTAAGTGAGACGAATACGGTTGTGAGCAGCAGTTCGACTCTTGCGGGACTTAGCGAGACGGATACAGTAGTTGGCACTGGGGGAGCACAGGACGCGACTACAGCTACAGAGGATACGGCTGCCCAGACGGCAGATGAGACAGCAGATGCCGCGGCAGCGGCGTCTGAAACGGATGATACGGCATCGGATGCGATGGCTGCAGATACAGGCGCTGTTACCGCAGATGTGGGGACGACTTCAGAAGAGACGGAAGTGCAGACGGAGACGGAAGCAGTGTATGATACTAGCCTGAGCGGTGAGCTGGCCTTTGCACAGTGTGAGAATTATATCAATGTACGCGCGGAGGCAAGTGTTGACGGCGAAGTGGTCGGCAAGGTTTATAACAATGGTTCCGTGACCATCCTGGGACAGCTTGGCGACTGGTACGAGGTGCAGTCGGGCAATGTGACTGGTTATGTAAATGCTGCGTATTTTGCGATTGGTGAAGAAGCGGATGAGATCGCAGAGGCGGTGGCCTATAATGTAGCGACGGTCAATGCAGAGGGGCTTTGGGTACACTCTGAGGCGAGCGAGGATTCCTCGACGATCGGCATGGTATATTCTTCTGACCAGCTGGAAGTGGTTGCGTATGAGGGCGACTGGATGAAGGTAGTGTTGGAGGATGGCACATACGGATATATTAATGCGTGGTATGTGAGCTATGATACTTACTACTCGACTGCAGAGACGCTGGAAGAAGAGCAGCAGAGACTGGACGAGCAGTGGCTGGCTTATCTGGCAGAACAGGAAGCAGAAGCGGCAGCGGCACAGGCAGCGGAGGAAGCCGCGGCAGCAGAAGCAGCGGCTGCACAGGCAGCAGCGGAAGCGGCAGCAGCAGAGACTTCTACTTATACAGAGACATATACGGAGACATACACAGACTCTTCCTCAACGACAAGCTCTTCTTCTACAAGCCTGAGTGAGGCGCAGGCAGCGGTAGACGAAGCATATCAGACCTACCTGGAAGCACAGGAAGCAGCGGATGCGGCAACACAGCAGGCGGACGAGCAGCTGGTATATGATACATATGATGAAGCGGTAGCAGCTTATCAGGATTATCTGTCTGCAGTAGCGGTAGCGGACGAGTTGAAGTATTCTTCGACCACGGATACATCTTCATCGACGATTACAACGACAGATACCACAACATCAGAGACGACCTATACGGAGGCAACTGCGAGCACGGAGACGACCTACACCGAAGCGGCACAGACGGAAGCGGTACAAACCGAAGCGCCGCAGACCGAAGCAGCAGAGACGACGTCGACAGAGGCTTCGACGACGACAACGAGTACATCTTCCTCGTCCTCGACAGGACAGTCGATCGCGAATTATGCTGTACAGTTTGTAGGTAATCCGTATGTATACGGTGGGACGAGCCTGACAAATGGCGCGGACTGCTCTGGATTTACACAGTCTGTATTTGCGAACTTTGGCATCAGCATTCCGCGTACAGCGGCGGCGCAGGCATCCAGCGGCACAGCGGTATCCTTAAGTGATATCCAGGCCGGAGATCTCCTGTTCTACTCGGATGGCAGCGGTATCAGCCATGTGGCGCTCTACATTGGAAATGGCCAGGTCGTGCATGCAAGTACATCCAGCACAGGCATTATCATTTCGAGCTACAATTACCGCACACCGGTATGCGCCAGAAGATATTGGTCATAAAGCGCCGGAGATTATATGATTGTTTCTGCTTACAGCAAAGGTTGCAAAGAGATACAGGAACAGCGTTTCACAGAGCAAAAGTTATTCCAATATGCGAGAGTTTTCAAGGCTGTCCGCCAGATTGGCGGGCAGCCTTTTCCCTGTGTGATTTTTTCCTTGAAGCAAAGGAATGAATATGCTATTATGAAACCATTATAGGCATGAGAAAGCTGCTTCGAATGATTTCCGGAGAAGCGCGAGGGCTTGAGAAGTTCAGGGTGATATCATGTGAATGCACCTGGCAGCACAGAAGGATTGTCAGGTGTGATGCAGGAGTGCGTAAAATGACGAAAAATGACTGGTATGAGGCCGGTGATCAGATAAAGAGACTGGTGCAGGATGCGGTGGATACGGGAGATTTCTCACAGCTGGGCAATACGATCGCGGACGTGGTGAATGATACGATGGACGGTCTGCAGGATGCGATACGGGGAAATCTTGGCGGGAACCGCAGAGGTGGCTGGACGTATGATCGCCAGGAACGGGACGGCAACAGTTCCTATGGCGGTTATGGAACGGGCGAAGGTGCGTATGACAGTTATAACCAGAGCGATTCGACCGGTGCTTATGAACAGGAGTATGGTTATAGTCAGGGGCAGACGGCCGGGGATGCATATGACCAGACCTACCGTGGCTCGGCAGACCGAGTGCGCAGAGCATATGAGCAGACAGCAGGACGGGGGCGGCAGGCGTATGAGCAGGCGGCGAACCGGAGCCGACAGGCATATGAGCAGACGAGGGGGCGGACCTATGAGCAAACCAATGGCCAGAGCAGACAGGGAACACAGCGGCACCAGCCAGTTCAGGTGAAATGGCATGTGCCAGGTGAGCTCGGCAGTAAATTGATGAAGTATATTGGCTATGGCATGGGCGTGGTTTTTGGCGCTTCTCTTGCGCTGGAGGCTGCCGCCGCCGCTGCAATCGGCGATCTCTTCCTCTTCGCGGCAGGGGGTGTTACGACCGGGCTGTGTTTTGTGGGCAGTGTTTTGCTGGGGGTGAATGGACAGAGGCGTCTCGGAGCGACTAGGCGCTTTAAACGCTATCAGGAAGTGATCGGGACGCGGACGTACTGTATGATTGAGGAGCTGGCGGCCGGAATCGGGGAGAGCAGCAGTTATGTGAAAAAGGATCTGAAAAAGATGATCCGGCGCGGTTATTTTCCGGTAGGGTATCTGGATCGGAAGGAGACGCTTCTGATTACGGACCAGTCGACGTACCAGCAGTATCTGCAGGCGGAAGCCGAATATGAAAAACGCCAGAGTGAGCAGAGGATGGACGATGATGAGAACCGTTCCTCCACTTCTGCGCAGGATTCGGCGGATGCAGGGATGGAGGATTCCGGGAAAACAGAACGGACGCCGGAGCATCAGGCGCTGATCGAGGAAGGGCAGAAGTATATTCGTCACATTCATGAGTGCAATGAGAAGATTCCAGACGCGCAGATAACGGCGAAGCTGGACAGGCTGGAGCTGGTGGTGACGAGGATTTTCCGGGAGGCGGAGAAGAATCCGGACGCGGTTTCGGATCTGCGTAAGCTGATGAGTTATTATCTGCCGACGACACGAAAGCTATTGGATGCTTACTGTGAGCTGGATGATCAGCCGATCCGTGGGCAGAATATTGAAAATACACGCGCAGAAATTGAGCGTGCGCTGGATACAATCAATACCGCGTTTGAAAAGCTGCTGGATGACCTGTATGAGGAGCAGGCATGGGATATTTCTTCGGATATTTCCGTGCTGAATTCTATGCTGGCTCAGGAGGGGCTGACAAAGAGTGGGTTTGAAACGAAGCGTTCGCCCAAAAGCTCAGACGCGGATTCAACAAAGAAGGAACCCTGAATATGTAACAGAACGTATGGCAAGAAATGAAAATATACAAAAATATGTCAAAAACACGGGAGGACAGACAAATGGATGAATTTAAGGATTTTGCGGATGTGCCGACGCCGGTATTGACGTTTGGAACGCCGGTGGCGGAGGAGCCGACTGCAGCACCAGTTATGGAAAAGGAGAGGAAGCCTGAGGCTGCAGATCCGCAGCTGACGGAGGATTCGCTGACGCCAGAGGAACGGAAGATGGTGGACGAGTTCAGTAAGCAGATTAATCTGCATGATTCAAATGGAATCTTGCAGTATGGCGCGGGCACACAGAAAAAGATGGCGGATTTTTCAGAGACGGCGCTGAAGAATGTGCGCACGAAGGATCTTGGAGAGGTCGGGGATATGATCTCCAGCCTTGTAACTGAGCTGAAAAGCTTTGATGAGGATGAAAGCGAGAAAGGGCTGTTTGGCGGCCTGTTTAAAAAGGGCGGCAATAAAGTAGCCAATATGAAGGCCAAATATGACAAGGCGGAGGTTAATGTTGAGAAGATTTGTACCGCGCTGGAGGATCACCAGGTACAGCTGATGAAGGATGTGGCCGTGCTGGATAAGATGTATGGGCTGAATCTTTCTTATTTTAAGGAGCTGTCCATGTATATTCTGGCCGGAAAAAAACGTCTGGAGGAAGTGCGTGCGACGGAGGTTGCCGCGGCGGTTGAAAAGGCACAGCGGAGCAATCTGCCGGAGGATGCGCAGGCGGCGAAGGATTTGCAGGAGCTGTGCGACCGTTTTGAAAAGAAAATCCATGACCTGGAGCTGACGCGTATGATTTCGATTCAGACTGCGCCGCAGATTCGTCTGGTACAGGCAAGCGATACGCTGATGATAGAGAAGATTCAGTCAACGGTGGTAAACACTATCCCGCTGTGGAAGAGCCAGATGGTGATCTCACTGGGTGTGGAGCACGCGAATCAGGCGGCAAAAGCGCAGCGGGAAGTCACAGATATGACGAACGCGCTCCTGAAAAAGAACGCAGAGCAGCTGAAGATGGCGACGGTCGAGAGTGCGAAAGCGTCTGAGCGAGGCATTGTTGATCTGGAGACGCTGAAGTCGACGAACGCAAGCCTGATTTCTACGCTTGACGAAGTGATGAAGATTCAGGAGGATGGCCGTGCGAAGCGCCGTGCCGCGGAGGATGAGCTGAACCGCATGGAGCAGGAGCTGAAAAATACGTTGATTGGTCTGAAAAAATAAAGCTGACAAGAGTACTGGAAGCGGTCAGAGAGTTTAAAACGTCAGTGATTATGGTGATGATATGAAAATGTACACATTTTCACAGTGGGTTCTTTTTTTCTATATCTATTGTTTTCTGGGCTGGCTGTGGGAGTCTGCTTATGTATCAATTAAGGAAAAGCATTTGGTGAACCGGGGTTTTTTAAAGGGTCCTCTTTTGCCGATTTATGGCAGTGGCGCGCTCTGTGTACTGGTTGTGACGATTCCTTTTCGGGACAGTGTTCCGCTGATGTGTCTGTCGGGAATGGTCGCGGCCACAGTGCTGGAATATGTGACCGGTGCCGTGATGGAGAAGCTGTTTCATGTGCGGTACTGGGATTATTCGGATAAATTTATGAACCTGAACGGACATATCTGTCTGGGCTCCACGGTTTGCTGGGGTGTGATGACGGTTTTGGTCGTCGACGTGATTCAGGTTTATGTGGAGAAGCTGGTGCTGTCCTTTGATGATGGAATCGTTGAGGCCGCTGTGATTCTGGTGACACCATTTGTGACAGCGGACGTAGTGACATCCTTCCGTGCTGCGATCCGTCTGCGTGATGTGCTGATTCAGTGGGAGCGCGTCAGCGAAGAGATGCAAAAGCTTGCCGAGCGGAAGCAGGAGCTGGAGCTGGCGATTGCTGAGCGAAAGTCGGAAATGGAAAGTGTATTCGCGGAGCGGAAACAGGAAGTGGAAAACGTGTTCGCGGAGCGGAAGCAGGAACTGGAAGCAGCGCTTGAGGGACGTAAGTCTGAACTGGGGCAGGCTGTTGACGGGCGGAAAACAGAGATGGAGACATCGGTTACGGACTGGAAGCAGGAGCTTGAAAACGCAATTAAGAGTGCGGGTGAAAAAGCGAACGAGACGCTGGCGATGGGGGCACAGGAGGTGTCAGGCCGGATTGCCGCGTTTGGAGAGTTACCCGGTAAGATTGCCGCGATTCAGGAGCTGACAGATAAGCTGGCGGCTGTGCAGGAGAAGGCAGCGCGTCTGGCGGGAGAAAACGAGTTGATGCGCAAGCTCAGCGTCAAATCGATCCGCGGTTTGCTGAAGCGGAATCCTAAAGCTGTGTCCTTTATGAATAAAGAAGCGTTTGATGACGTGAAGGAATCTGTGTCGAAGAAAGACGACACGAAATCGAATACAAGGAAAAAACAGGGATAGCGATATGGACAGGGAACATAGTTATGGAAACAGAAGCTTTTATCAGTGGGTTTTGTAAAAGACAGAATCAGACAAGGACGGTATATTGTGAATATGAGGCTGCAGAGGATGGCAGCCGGAGATTGCTTGATTCGGATTGTGATTACGGAAGCTGTGAACACAGCCATAATTGTACGCTGATGGCGCAGGCAAAGGAGCAGGGAGGCGCTACAGGCCACACCGGTGCTGTGCATTCGGTTGCAGGACGCTGAGGGAACGAGCAAAGCAGGAGAGTTTATGACGTTTGACGAATTCGAGACGGCGGCTTATGAGATCGCGGATACCTTCCCGGAGGAATTCTACCGGGAACTGAACGGGGGGATCATCGTAAAAGAGCAGGCGCAGCTGCATCCGGCAGACCTGCACGGTGATCTTTTTGTGATGGGCGAATATCACAGAGACCGCTATCTTGGCCGCTTTGTCGTGTTGTATTATGGCTCCTTTATGCGCTGCTGTGTCTCCTGGACGGAGGAAGCGCTTCTGGATAAAATGCGGAAGGTGCTGCTGCATGAGTTTCGTCACCATCTGGAATCGCTGGCCGGAGAGCGGGATCTGGAGGTTGAGGACGCTATTCAGATTTCGCAGTATACAGAGCGCGCAGGAAGGATTTCGAAAGAATTGTAACTGATTTTTCGGAAAAACAGGCTATGGGTTTACGTGCCGCTTTGGTTTGAATTGCTAAAAAAGTCCGTAAAAATTAAGGCATATTTTTTCTCGTGGCGTCGGAAGAAAGCCTTGACGAACAGGGAAGGCGGGGATAGAATAGGTAAGGTGAATTTTTGACTTATACGGACATTTGTGCGCATGAAAAAGACAAGACGCAATGTACAGGACTGGAGGAGAATACTTTATGAAACCTTATAAGAGGATGGCCCGTGAAGAGCTTCTGGCGGAGAAGGCGGTTGTAGAGGCCAGGTATCAGGAGATGAAGGCGAAGGACCTGAAGCTGGATATGTCGAGGGGAAAGCCTTCGAAGGAGCAGCTGGATCTGTCCAATGGAATGATGGATGTTCTGAGCAGCTCGGCGGATCTGACCTGTGAATCGGGGGTGGATTGCAGGAATTATGGCGTGATGGATGGGATTCCGGAGGCGAGACATCTGCTGGCAGATATGTCTGAGGTGCCGGAGAAGGATATCCTGATTTACGGGAATTCCAGCCTGAATGTGATGTTTGATACCGTGGCGCGGGCAATGTCGATGGGCGTGTGCGGGCACACGCCATGGGGGTTGCTGGAGAAAGTGAAATTTCTCTGTCCGGTGCCAGGGTATGACCGTCATTTCGGTATCACGGAATTTTTCGGGATTGAGATGATCAATGTGCCGCTCCTTCCAACTGGTCCGGATATGGATCTGGTGGAACGGCTGGTTGCGAATGATCCGCTGATTAAAGGAATCTGGTGCGTGCCTAAATATTCGAATCCAACCGGCGTCTCCTATTCGGATGAGACGGTTCTGCGTTTTGCGAACCTGAAGCCGGCGGCAAAGGATTTTCGTATTTTCTGGGACAATGCTTATTCGATCCATCATCTTTACGATGATGATCAGGATGTGATTCTGGAGCTTCTGACAGAAGCAGAGAAGGTTGGCAATGAGGATCTGGTATATAAATTTATTTCCACTTCCAAGGTCTCTTTCCCGGGTTCCGGAATCGCTGCGTTTGCCGCTTCGGAGGCGAACCTGGCAGACGCGAGGCGCGCGCTGTTTTATCAGACGATCGGGCACGATAAGCTGAACCAGCTGCGGCATGTGCGTTTCTTTAAAGATATGGATGGTGTGCATGAGCATATGAGAAAGCATGCGGCAATCCTGCGGCCGAAGTTTGAGGCAGTCGAGGCGGGGCTGGAGCGGGAGCTTGGCGGCCTGGAGATCGGCACCTGGACAAAGCCGAAGGGCGGTTATTTTATTTCCTTTGATTCGCTGGACGGCTGTGCGAAGAAGATTGTGGCGAAAGCGAAGGAGGCGGGCGTGACGATGACCGGCGCAGGGGCGACGTACCCATATGGAAAGGATCCAAAGGATAGCAATATCCGCATTGCTCCATCGTTCCCGACACTGGAAGAGCTGCAGCTGGCGACGGAAATTTTTGTGCTGAGCGTGAAGCTGGTCAGTCTGGAGAAGTATCTGGAAAAATAGAGCCATTTCTGTGGCTCTGTTTTTATGTAGAATGTATGATTTTGCTTGCTCCTGTTTGAGAAATGGGGTATAATGACAAAGAATTTATGTCCGGATGGGCGACGAATGATGGCTATGAAGCGGGCTGCCATTTATGCTCTGACCGCGCATCGGTTGCGTGGCCAGGGACGAAGACAGAATGACTGCAGGCGGGGAAGTACGTGAGCGAGAGTCCCCGGGGAAGCCGGAACAGGAGGAACGAAACAAGTATGAAGCGCTGTATCGTGTGTGGTAATATCGGGGATGACGACAGTGTGGTCTGCAATGTATGTGGGAATCCATTCATTGATATGGAAAGCGAATTCGAAGACGGGGATGAAGCTCTGGAACCGGATGAGCGGATCGAGGAACAGCTAAAAGAAGTGCTGACAAAGGTGCAGGATGATGAACCCGTGGCACAGCCAGATCTGACGGGTGAGCCGATCCTGGCATCGGATGAGATACGGCCTGACGAACCGGGGGTGACTTATCTTCCGGATGAGGTGGCGGAAGATAAGTTGTTTCAGAGTGAGAAGACGAATAAGTCTTTTGAGGATGCCGCACAGATGCTGGAGCCTGAGAAGGATGGCATGTATGAGACGTATGCGAAGCGGGCAGAGACGCATGCGAGGCAGGCGGAGGTGTACGCGAAGCAGGCAGAGACATATGCAGAGCAGGCGGAGACATGCGTAAAGCAGGTAGAGACGATTGCGGAGCGCGTGGCAGATGGGACGGTACAGAGCGCAGCAGAGGCGTTTGCAAAGCGCGTGGCGGAAATGCCGGTGTCGGATGATATCATGACACCGGCGGAGAGTGCGGCGGAGGCTTTGGCCCGACAGGAGATGGAAGAATCTCCGGAGACGAAGACCGTGGAACCGGCGGTGGGTGCAGCGCGACAGGAGATGAAAGCATCAGGGGAGCCGGAGACTGCCACATCAGCAGAAGGATCGGCGGAAGCAACGGCGCAGCGGGAGGTGGAAAGCTTCGCAGAGGGAGCTCCCGGGGCTTCCACGGAAAAAGAAGGGAATGCGCAGCGTCCGGCAAGACCTCGCAGGACAAAAAGTGGTCCGCAGATTTACGGACAGGATTCCATGGAGGGATTTGACGGTACGCAGGGGGTGATCCGCAGGGATGTCCATGGTGGACATGCCGGAGAGAACCTGGTATACGGAAGCGGTACACAAAGTGGTCCGGTTCAGTCAAGAAGGCAGCCAGAGACTGCCGAGAGACAGAACACAACGGCTCCTGTAAGAGCGCGTTCCGCACAGCGTTCGGCGGATGGACGCACGGCAGCCAGTCAGGGAACTGCAGGGAATGCAGCGAGAACTGCGGAGCAGCAGCAAAAGCCGCCTGTGCAGCCATATGCGCAGACTCCCCAGGAGGACCGCAGTGCCTTACAGCAGACGCATTATTACAGCGGCAAGAGTTCCGGTGCGGCCCGGAGAGTAATGGAGGCTTCCAGAAGTGCGCTGACATCACCGTTGCTGCTTGTGGTGGCTCTCTTACAGACGGTGTTCCTTGCGGGCTCTGTTGCGGCGATTTTCATGAGAGAGCTGAGTTATGGGCAGATTGCGAAGCTGCTGAATCTTCTGGAGCTTCCTTCTCAGTTAAGTGGTTATGTCAGCATGTTTCAGAGTGCAATGGCGCAGCTGGATAACGGAGCGCTGGCGATCAATCTGGTGATTCGGGTTCCGGATCTTCTGCTCTGCCTGGCGCTTTGGCTGATCTGCATTCTGGCACGCAGCTCGAAGGAAAAGATGTCCGGTTTTGGTTTTGCACTGATGCAGTTGGTCATAATTCTTGAGATGATTGCTGCCTGCCTGGTACTTTTGGTTGTCCTGATTCTTTCCGTGACGCTCGTAATTGCGGCATGGAGCGGAGGGACGCAGAATCTGCTTATGATTGCAGCGGCGACGCTGGTTGGCGCGATTGTTGTGACGATGGCGGTTATCATGTACTTTTTCTGCTTTATCTCGACCATCCGGATTATAAGCGCAAACGCCCGGAAGGGGGAGCTCTGTGGTAAGGCTTCCGCGTATGTGGCAGTGGTTCAGATGATTCTTGCTTTGACCGGCATTATAAATATTCTTTCCGGCATTGTGAATCTGGAAGTGACCGGCATCGCGTCTGGTGTCGGACAGCTGGGCTGGATGTTGCTGTTTGGCGTCTGGATTATGAAGTATCGGAGTACTCTGAGGGAGTATAATGAATAAAACAGTGAAATGACTGGTACAGGGACAGGCTCTCGCTGATTTGCGGGAGTCTGCTTTTATGTACACCGTGCGAGTGGAAATCAAATCCAAAAAACTTTGTTGACAGTACAGGTATTATCTGTTAGTATTAACCCGTATTTTAGCGTGGTAGAGCAACACAGTAAACGGGAATGGAGGAATATTATATGAAGAAGAACTGGATGGCTGGTGTGACCGCTGTAGCTTTGGCAGTGTCTATGACAATGGGGACGGTCAGCATGGCGGATGAGAGAACGACTTTTACCGTTGGCTTTGACGCAGAGTATCCGCCGTATGGTTATATGGATGATGATGGCGAGTACACTGGATTTGACCTGGAGCTGGCGCAGGCGGTCTGTGACCTGGAGGGATGGGAGCTGATCAAAACTCCGATTGACTGGGATTCCAAGGATCTGGAGCTGGAGTCCGGCTCGATCGATTGCATCTGGAGCGGATTTACGATCAATGGCCGCGAGGATAATTACGCATGGTCTTATCCATATGTTGATAACAGCCAGGTGATTGTGGTATCTGAGGATTCCGGTATTGCCAGCCTGGATGACCTGGCAGGAAAGATCGTGGGTGTACAGGCTGCGTCTGCGGCGCTGGAGCTTCTGAGCGCGGATGGCGACCAGGCGGATCTGGCGGCGACCTTTGGGACTTTGCAGGAGTTTGCGGATTATAATACGGCATTTGTAGAGCTGCAGGCTGGGAGCATCGACGCAGTGGCGATGGATATTGGCGTGGCACAATACCAGATTAAAGAAAAAGAAGGTTATATGATTCTGGATGAGGAGTTGAATTCAGAGCAGTACGGGATTGGCTTCCGCCTGGATGACGAAGAGCTGCGTGACACAGTAAATGAGGCGCTGCTTGCGCTTGTAGAGGATGGAACCGTAGCGGAGCTGGCTGAAAAATACGAGCTGAGCGATATGGTTTGCCTGGGTGATGGCATCCTGGATGAGGCAGAGACAGAGACCGAGGCTGTGACAGAGTAATCAGCGCTGCGGGTCATGCTTTTGGCTTGAGTCATGCCAGGCAGCATCGGAAGGAAAAGCCAGGGTGTGACCGTGACAGACTGCATAGACAAGATGGAGGATAAGGGCATCCTGCAGGTGCGGGGTGCCCTTTAATAATATTATGAAATTTTCAGTCATGCTGAGCCAGCTGAGCAGCGGTATGCTGCGGTCAATGGGGATTTTTGCGCTGACCCTGGTTTTTTCTTTACCGCTTGGTCTTTTGATTTCTTTCGGCAGGATGTCGAAAAATGCCCTGCTGCGCACGATTACAAAGGTTTACATATCTGTGATGCGCGGGACACCGCTGATGCTGCAGCTTTTGGTAGTGTATTTCGGACCGTATTATCTGTTTGGCATGAAGATCGGCGGCGGGTATCGCTTTACCGCAATTATCATCGGGTTTTCGCTGAACTATGCGGCCTATTTTGCTGAGATTTACCGGGCGGGCATTGAATCGATGCCGGCAGGACAGTATGAGGCAGCGCAGGTATTAGGGTATGGGAAAATCCAGTGTTTTTTCCGGATCATTTTTCCGCAGGTGATAAAAAGAATTCTGCCGTCGGTGACGAATGAGGTCATTACGCTGGTCAAGGATACTTCTCTGAGTTTTTCTCTGGCTTATGCGGAAATGTTTACGATCGCGAAACAGATCGCGGCGTCGCAGACGACGTTTATGCCATTTGTAGTAGCGGCTGTTTTCTATTATGTATTTAATCTGGTGGTGGCGGTCGTGATGGAGCAGATCGAAAAACGACTGAATTATTATCAGTAGGCATTCGACCGCCCAAAGAAGCGGGAGTGTTGTCGGATCGGAGTGAAAACAGGGATGAAAAGGGGTGGCGGTTTGCTATGAAGCTTCTTGAAATGAATCATATCAGAAAGCAGTTTGACGATCTCGAGGTCATTCATGATATTTCTCTTTCCGTAAGTGAGGGAGAAATTCTGTCGATCATCGGTCCATCCGGCTCCGGAAAGTCAACCTTGCTGCGCTGCGCGACCATGCTGGAGCAGATAGACGGCGGAGAGATTTGTTACATGGGTGAAAGGACGGCCTGGGTTGAGGCAGATGGAAGACGTGTATATCCAAAAGGGGAGCAGGCAAGGAAAATGCACTCCTGTTTTGGGCTGGTGTTTCAGAACTTTAATCTGTTTCCGCATTTCTCTGTGATGAAAAATATTACAGACGCGCCGATTACCATTCAGAAGCGTCCGAAGGCAGAGGTTTACGCAGAAGCGCGGGAGCTTTTGCAAAAAATGGGATTGTCAGACAAAGAGAACGCTTACCCGTGTCAGCTCTCCGGCGGGCAGTGTCAGAGAGTTGCGATTGCGCGGGCACTTGCGCTGAACCCGAAGATTCTTTTTTTTGACGAACCGACCTCTGCACTGGATCCGGAGCTGACCGGCGAGGTGCTCAAAGTCATCAAATCGCTTGCCGAGACACAGATCACGATGGTGATTGTCACGCACGAGATGTCCTTTGCGCGTGAGATTTCCGATCGCGTGATCTTCATGGACAAGGGCGTTGTGGCGCTCGAAGGCGCCCCAGACGCAGTGTTTGACGCCGATCATGCGCGCATCCGTGAATTCCTTGGAAAATTTGGAAGATAGGCATTTACTTGCATGTGATTGACCACTTGAAAACTTTTTACTTTTGGTGTACTATAGCAGAGCAGCGCGGAAAGCCGCTGCTTTTTGTCATATGAATAACAGTTCAGAGCAGCCTGTGAAACAGGCGGTCTGCGGCTTGCTGCTTTGAGCTGCGAAGAAGTTCAGAGCAGCATCAAAATGAAAAGAAGAATAGAAAGAAGGATGGATATGATAAAGGTAGATATTATTTCTGGCTTCCTCGGAGCAGGTAAGACGACGCTGATCAAAAAACTGATCGCGGAAGTCTTCGCGGGGAAGAAGATTGTACTGATTGAGAATGAGTTTGGTGAGATTGGCATTGACGGAGGATTTCTGAAAGACGCCGGGATCAATATTACAGAGATGAACTCCGGATGTATCTGTTGCTCTCTGGTTGGTGATTTTGGCAAAGCGCTGAAAGAGGTGGCGGAGCAGTTTTCCCCGGATCGCATTATTATAGAGCCATCAGGCGTGGGCAAGCTTTCGGATGTGCGCAAGGCAGTGGAAGGTGCGGCAGAGGAAGCTGGTCTTGAATTGAACGCGCTGACGACTGTGGCGGATGCTTCCAAGATCAAAATGTATATGAAGAACTTCGGCGAGTTTTATAATAACCAGATCGAGAGCGCGGCGACGGTGATCCTGAGCCGTACGCAGAAGCTTTCCGAAGAGAAGCAGCTGGAGGCAGCGGCTATGATCCGTGAGAAAAATCCGAAGGCGACGATCATCACAACGCCGTGGGATGAGCTGACCGGGGCGCAGATGCTGAGTGCGATGGAGGAGACCGACGTGCTTGCACAGATGCTCCTCGAAGAGACTGCGGCACACGAAGAGGAAGACGAGGAAGAATGCTGCTGTCACGGGGATCATGACCACGAGCATCACCATGATCACGAAGATCATGAGCATGAACATCATCACGATCACGAAGATCATGAGCATGAACATCATCACGATCACGAAGATCATGAGCATG
>JAJBUL010000243.1:14344-16806 GCA_020860365.1 Clostridiales bacterium
AACATCATCATGATCACGAAGATCATGAGCACGAGCATCACCACGATCACGAGGATCATGAGCACCACCATGACCACGATCATGACGACGACGGGGAATGCTGCTGTCATGACCACGACCATCATCATGACGGGCATCATCACCATCATCATGCGGACGAGGTGTTTACTTCCTGGGGTCAGGAGACGCCGCGTAAGTATACGAAGGATGAGGTAGAAGAGATTCTTCAGGCGCTTGGAAACGGGGAAAGCTATGGCACAGTGCTTCGTGCGAAGGGGATGCTTCCGGCGACGGACGGTACCTGGATTCATTTTGATTTTGTGCCGGAGGAGTATGAGATTCGCACCGGGGCGGCGGATTATACCGGACGTTTTTGTGTGATTGGCGCGCAGCTGAATGAACAGAAGCTGACAGAGCTGTTTCATCTGGCGTGAGTGGGAGATCAGGGATTCGAGAAAGAAAAGAGTGATAAAGTATGCGGCAAATTCCGATTTATTTAATTACAGGATTTCTGGAGGCGGGTAAGACAACCTTCCTGCAGGAGGTCCTGGATGGCGGCGATTTCGCGGACGGACAGAGAGGGCTTTTGATCCTTTGCGAGGAAGGTGAGATCGAGTACGATGAGAAAGCGCTGGCGGATATGAATCTTTCTGTGGTGACAGCGGATTCGCAGGAAGAATTTACGGTTGATTTTCTGCGCACCTGTGAAAAACATTACCGCCCGAAACGGATTTTTATTGAGATGAATGGGATGTGGGACTGCAGGTGGCTGTATGGGGAGGAGCTTCCGCTCAGTATGGCGATTGCGCAGGTGATCACTGTGATTGACGGGAGTACCTTTTCCGTTTATCTGAATAATATGCGGAGCATTTTAAGCAACCTGTTCCAGTACACGGAAATGGCTATTTTTAACCGCTGTACGCCGGATATGGATTTGTTGTCTTACCGACGCACGGTTCGTGGGCTGAATCCACGCGCGATGGTATATTTTGAGGACGAGGATGGAAATCCGATTGATCCTGGCAAGGATGTGCCGCCATTTGATCTGACTGCGGATGTGATACAGGTAGACGATATTGATTATGGTCTCTGGTATTTAGACGCATTCGAATCGAAAGACCGGTATGACGGGAAGAAGGTGCGCTTCCGGGCCAAAGTCATGAAGTCGCGCCGCCTGCCATCGAATGCCTTTATTCCGGGGCGCAACGTTATGACCTGCTGTGCGGAGGATATTCGTTTTGTCGGATATGTGTGCAAAGCCGGTTTTGCTGGAGACCTGAAGCCAAGGCAGTGGATCTGGCTGACTGCGGAAATTCGTTATGAATACCAGAAAGAGTATGGCGAGGAGGGACCGGTTCTGTACGCAAAGAATTATGAACTGACAGGGCCGCCCGAGGAGGATACTGTGTATTTCAATTAACACCGGAGCGAAGCTGAGACACGAGGCTGTCATTTCACGTGTGGTCATGTGTATCGAATTCCGGCTCCGGCTGATCTGGGTGAGGAGTGAAGGAGATGAAGCGACAGGTAAGTCTTGAGGAAATATCGGATGGCCGTCTGTACAGCCGCCGTGATATGGCGCGGGTTGGCTGCGGCGGCTGCCGTGGCTGCTCGGACTGCTGCCGCGGGATGGGAAAGTCCGCGATCCTGGATCCGCTGGACGTTTACCGGCTGGCACAGGGCACTGGATTATCGATGGATGCACCTCTGCCTGATAAATTAGAACTGAACGTCGTCGATGGTATTATTCTGCCCAATCTGGCGATGAATCAGGAGAATGATGCGTGCGGATTTCTTGACGAAGAAGGACGCTGCAGCATTCATCCGTTCCGGCCGGGCATCTGTCGTCTGTTTCCGCTGGGAAGATATTATGTCACAGCGGATGCCAGGGAGACGCAGAGCGCAAGTTCTTTTCGTTATTTTATTCAGGTTCATGAATGCCCCGCGCCAAACAAGACGAAGGTGCGGATTGAGAAATGGCTCGAACAGCCGGAGCTGGCCCGGTATGAGGCGTATATATTAAAGTGGCATAATTTTCTGGCACGGGCAGAGGTTTTTGTGAGGGAAGAAGCGAGCGAGGATACGGTAAAAGATCTCAACCTCTGCCTGTTAAATTTGTTTTTTCTGAAGCCCTATGATCTGACACAGGACTTTTACGGACAATTTGAAGAGCGACTGGAGATGGCAAAGGAGCTTTACAGCTTATGATCGGGCTTCTTTTGTCTGCAGCAGCAAATTGATATTCGCGGTTTCGTAGCTGTTCAGCACGCTGGTATCAAAATTCTCGGGCGAAATGGTGCCGGTGTACCAGGATTTGGAATCAAAGTACTCCTGGATACTGGTGGTGCTGAACCTGCGGCCGTGCCGCGCATAGATTTCATTGATGGCCATCTGAAGCTCGTCGGCAGTCATGCCGGAGAGGTCGCTCTCGGTCAGGTACGCAGACGCGCTGTTTTCGAAAA
>JAJBUL010000025.1 GCA_020860365.1 Clostridiales bacterium
AAGATGAGGAACCAAACACCTTAGATATCATCCCCACCCCGTGAATAGTAACCGAGAATTTGAAACAACCCTGGAACGCGCTTGATTGAGCTTTAAAATCCTGGCGGGGTGTGGTAGAATGAGGGAGATGGAAAGATAAACATGAACAATATGAAATGGTTGTTTCCTTGAATATAGGAGATGAACAAAATGATGAACAAAACCCAAGAGTGGGTTCCGGAAGGTGAGGTGACTTTGGACGTGTGTGAAGCGATCCGTGTTTTAAATCAAAGGGCTGCTGATGAAGCAGCAGAAAAGGCAGAAAAGAAAAGAATCACAACTTTGGTTGAGAGCATTAACAACTTAAAGAAGAATATGGGTTGGACTTCGGAAAAGGCTATGGAAATTCTGGGGCTGTCCGAAAGCGACCGTAAGGCTGCGGCTCATTTTCTTTAATCTGAATATTGTCTGACAAAGAATCAGGTGCAGTAATTGCCCTGATTCTTTTGATTGAGCCGAATCATATTGGTGTTTGCGGAAAGAAATGTAGGCTACGGGAGAAAGATGAAAACATTAGGTAACTATATCAATCTGCGGAACCATTATAGATGTTTTATCGGGAGAACAGCTGGATACTAAGACAATTCTGAATAGGACGAAGATAGCCGGGCAACCATGATTTTGTTGCCCGGCAGAGTTGATTTACCAGCAAATTTATATATAATGGTCATAGGGGAGAGACACCGAAGCAGCCTGCTTCGGAATGGATAAGTTTACCCAAAAGGAGAACTCGGAATGAACCGTTTATGTAAGAAAACAAATTCTGATGGTGAAAAAAGCTTTACAGATGCGGAAGGGCTGGGAAAGGGAGCAGGGACGATGATGGAACGTATGCGCGAAATGATTCGGAGAGACTATCGCCTGACGGAACTGGACTGCGGCGACTACGCCAGCCAGAAGCTCAATGGCATGACTTTTCGTATTTGTGCCTTTCAGGCTCAGGGCCTGGGGCACGTTTCTATGATGCAGGCCTCCGGTTTTTTCGGGCTGATGGCTATGGACACTCTGATTATCAACCCCACCTGGTTGGATCTGCCGTTGCTGTCCTATGACCGGGTACTGGCTATGGGCAATGATACCCTGATCTACGAGCTTTACGACACGCTGCTGTCTCCCGTCGACCTTTCAGCGCTGGAGACTGTCCAGACCCGCTATGAAGGGCTTCCCGCCCACGATACTGGTCAGCACTGGTATGACCCCATCAAGCTGCCGGTGAGTCTGGCAAGGAAAGGCAAAAAGGCTCAGCGTACCGCTTTCGACGCCTGTGCCCGGGATTACCTGGCAGCCTATCTGGCAGCCGCAAAATCGGCTTCTGTATGCGATCCCACTGCCAAGCAGGAGAAGGCTGCGGTGTATGTAGAGGGTCTGTTGACCCATGGCGGCCCCTCTACCGATGTATTCCTGAAGGCTCTGGGTCGGGAGAAAACGGAAAAGCTGTTCCGGACGGTTCTGTTTGGAACAAAAAAAGTAGGGTGTTGATTTGCGCGCGATTTTGTATATAATAATAAAATGCGATACGCTAGGAATACGAAAGAATAGAAGGATTTGCAGGAGGTAAGTGATAAGATGAAATTGGGTATTGTAGGTTTGCCAAATGTGGGAAAGAGCACACTGTTTAATTCTCTTACGAAGGCTGGCGCGGAGTCGGCGAATTATCCGTTTTGTACGATTGACCCGAATGTGGGGGTAGTGGCGGTTCCAGATGAACGGCTGAAGCTTCTGGCGGATATGTATCATTCGGCGAAGGTGACTCCGGCGGTGATTGAATTTGTGGATATTGCGGGGCTGGTGAAAGGCGCATCGAAGGGCGAGGGTCTGGGAAATCAGTTTCTGGCGAATATTCGTGAGGTGGACGCGATTGTCCATGTGGTGCGCTGCTTTGAGGATACAAATGTGATCCATGTGGACGGGTCGGTGGATCCGGTACGTGACATTGAGACAATTAATCTGGAGCTGATTTTTTCGGATCTGGAGATTCTGGAGCGCCGTATGGCGAAGACAGGCCGGGCGGCGAATAATGATAAGGCTGCGGCGAAGGAGCTTGCCCTGATGAAGGCGCTGAAGGCACATCTGGAGGATGGACAGCTGGCGATTACCTATCAGACGGACGATGAAGATGAGCTGAAATGGCTCTCAGAGTATAATCTGCTCACGGCGAAGCCGGTGATTTTTGCGGCGAATGTCGCGGAGGAAGACCTGGCAGATAATGGACAGTCGAATGAGTACGTTAGTAAGGTGCGGACATATGCTGTCCAGACTGGCAGTGAGGTGTTTGTGATCTGTGCAAAGATCGAGGAAGAGATTTCTGAGCTGGAGGACGATGAGAAGCAGATGTTTCTGGAGGATCTGGGATTACAGGAGTCTGGTCTGGAAAAACTGATAAAGGCAAGCTACAGTCTGCTGGGGCTTCTGAGTTTTCTTACGGCAGGCGAGAAGGAGACGCGCGCCTGGACGATCAAAAAAGGGATGAAGGCGCCACAGGCGGCCGGGAAGATTCACTCGGATTTTGAGCGCGGTTTTATCCGGGCGGAAGTGGTGAACTACCGGGATTTGCTGGACTGCGGTTCTCTGGCGGCTGCGCGGGAGAAGGGACTCGTCGGACTGGAAGGAAAGGACTATGTTGTGCAGGACGGAGATGTGATTCTGTTTCGGTTTAACGTGTGAACCGGGTAAGCCACGCCATGCAGAATCGTCTTTCCGACGATGGCGTGGCCTGCGTCGTACATCTGTAGAACAGATGCACGACCGACCGCGAAGCGGTTCGTTCACACGTTGCGTAGTGGGAAGTGAGCCATAAGCACAGAGAGGAGGCAGCGACATTTTATATGGAAGGTTCCATCCGTTTTCCACATCTGGGCATTACCCTGACAAATGTGGTGAAAAGCTTTCAGATCGGCGGGCTTACGATCGCCTGTTACGGGATTGTTCTGGCGCTGGCTATGATGACGGGGCTTTTTCTGGTTATGAAGGTGGCGAAGGCGACCGGACAGAAGGAGGACGATTATTTTGATCTGGGGATTCTGGCGATTGCGATCGCGGTGGTCTGTGCGCGGATTTATTATGTCGTATTTTCCTGGGATTATTACAGCAGCCATCTGGCTGAGATTTTTAATCTGCGCAGGGGCGGCCTGGCGATTTATGGCGGTGTGATTGGCGGCGTGGCGACGGTGCTGGTGTTCTGTCATATCCGGAAGCTGAACGCCCGCCGGATGCTGGATACGATGTCGGTGGGGCTGGTGTGGGGGCAGGCGCTTGGCAGATGGGGAAATTTTTTTAACCGGGAGGCGTTCGGGGAATATACGGACAATCTGTTTGCGATGCAGCTTCCGGTCAGCGATGTGAGGGCTTCGGAGATTACGGAGGCGATGCGTGCGCATATTCAGACGATCGACGGGGTGGACTATATCCAGGTACACCCCACATTCCTCTACGAGTCGCTCTGGAATCTGGGTGTGCTGGCAGTTCTGCTGCTGGTTACCTGGCGGCTGTATCGTCAGGACAGGCCGGAGGAGCAGGCAGGACGGGATAACGATGGAGTAGTTTTTTTGCTGTATCTGCTCTTGTATGGCCTTGGGCGGTTCTGGATTGAGGGACTGCGCACGGATCAGCTGATTCTGTTTGGAACCGGGCTTCCGGTGTCACAGGTGCTTTCGGGGATACTGGTGGTTGCATCTTTTGTGCTTCTTATCTGTATGCGTGTGTGGAAGAAACCTGGTGGCGGAAATACGTGAAAAGTGGAAGAGAATAATGAAAACCTGGAAGGAAAAGGCTGCCGCAGAAACTAGCGGCGGCCTTTTTTTGCGCAGGGCTGCGAGGATGAAATTACAAGATGTTGTACCTGAGCCTGAAATTCACACAAGATTCAAAAAATGCGGGAAATAAAGCTTGTTTTTTGTGGGAAATTAATGTATAGTAACTGCAAGTGGTAGAAAGTGGTGCTTCGTGGTGTCTGTTTGGGGGATTGTGGGGAGACAACTTCCGATGGAAGCTGCGGGCCGATATGCCGGCGGCACAGCTCTTCGCTTTTTAAGCGTATGGAGAAGGGCCGCCTGTTTTTCCAAAGAAGGTGTGTCATGATGTTTATGGGAGAATACAATCATACGATTGATTCCAAAGGCAGACTGATCATCCCGGCGAAATTCAGAGAACTTTTAGACGATGAATTTATTGTGACGAAGGGATTGGATGGATGCCTGTTTGCATTTCCCAAAAACGAATGGCAGATCTTTGAGGAAAAGCTGCGGAAATTACCACTTACACAGAAGAACGCCAGAAAGTTCACACGTTTCTTCATGGGTGGCGCAACCACATGCGAACTGGACAAGCAGGGGAGAATTCTCTTACCGCAGAATTTAAGAGAATTTGCGAAGCTGGATAAGGATGTGGTGCTGTCAGGAAACCTGAATCGTATTGAAATCTGGAACAAAGCAGACTGGACGGAAAACAATGCTTATGATGATATGGATGAGATCGCGGAGCAGATGTCAGATCTGGGCTTAGATATATAAGATCCTGGGGAGGATGATTATGGACTTTTACCACAGATCGGTACTTCTTTCCGAGAGCATTGAGGAACTGCGGATAAAACCAGATGGAATTTATGTGGATGGTACGCTTGGCGGTGGCGGGCATTCCCTGGAAATATGTAAACGGCTGACCGACGGCGGACGGCTGATCGGGATTGATCAGGACGCGGACGCGATTGAGGCGGCTACAAGGCGCTTGGACGAGTTTAAGGATCGTGTGACGATTATACGCAGCAATTATTGCTATATGAAGGACGAACTCCGGAAACTCGGTGTGTTATCTGTAGATGGAGTCATTTTGGATCTGGGGGTCTCCTCTTACCAGCTTGACACGGCAGAGAGAGGATTTACCTACAGAGAGGATGCTCCGCTGGACATGAGGATGGATCAGCGGCAGACTCTTACGGCAATGGATGTTGTGAACGAATATAGCGAGATGGAGCTGTACCGCGTCATCCGCGATTATGGGGAGGAAAAGTTCGCAAAGAATATTGCCAGACATATCGTGAACGCCCGCGAACAAAAAAAACTGGAAACAACTGGGGAGTTAATTCATGTTATAAAAGCGGCGATCCCGATGAAAGTGCGGGCAGTAGGAGGACACCCGGCCAAAAAGACATTTCAGGCCATACGGATTGAGGTAAACCGGGAACTGGAGGTTCTCGAGGAGTCTCTGGAGGATATGGTGGATTTATTGAATCAGGGGGGACGTATCTGCGTGATTACATTCCATTCGCTGGAGGACCGGATTGTGAAGAGCAAGTTCCGGAATCTGGAGAATCCCTGTACATGCCCGAAGGAGTTTCCAGTGTGTGTGTGCGGGAAGAAGCCGAAGGGGAAGGTGATCACCCGCAGGCCGATTGTTCCGTCAGAGGAAGAACTGGAGACGAACAACAGGGCGAAGAGCGCGAAGCTTCGTGTGTTTGAAGCGTGCGGAGGCTCTGTTGGCCGTTGAAGATATGGAACTATATATAGAATGCATGTAACGATTCAGAACAGGTCTTCGCACCCGCTGCGAAGACCGCATGAAAACCTGTGGTATGCACTTCGCGTGGATGCGAAGGATACAGGGAGGCGGAAATCCTCGGAATTGGGAAGGGACGAAGAGGTTTGCGCACCGAGAACAGCAGTAGAAACAGATTCTGGTAATCAGGAGTGGGAGTAAATCATGGCGGAAAAGAGATACAGCAGGGGAGCTTCTCCGAGCAGCAGCAATGGCAGAATAAAGAGCAGGACGAAAGGGGCGGCTGGCGACAGGGATTATTATACGTACGTGGACGGGAATACCGTACGTCAGCTCCATGTAGCCTCGCAACCGATGGAGGCGGAACAGCCGGTTACAGTCAGTCACACCACCAGAAAGAACCGGGAGAGGGCGCTTCAGATGAACCTCGGTTATGTGATGTTCCTCACAGCGGCAGCAGTGATCACGGTGTTTGTCTGCGTGAATTTCCTGCAGCTGCGCGCGGCGAACACGCTTCTTCAGGAGAAGGTGGCGTCTCTTACTGCTGAACTGGATTCCGCAGTGCTGGAGAATGATTCCGATTACAACCGGGTGATGAACAGCGTGGACCTGGAGCATGTGAGAGAAGTGGCTACGGAGGAATTGGGGATGCAGCTGCCTGCATTGGATCAGGTGGTGACCTATGAGGTTGAGACCAGTGATTACGTCAGACAATATTCCGAGATACCAGAAGAGTAGGTGAAGTGATTTGGCAAATCGGGTAAAAAAAGAACGCAGATTTTCAAAACGAATGCAGGTAAAGCTTCTGGCTTTATTTGGATTCGTTTTGTTGGGATTGGTGGTTTTGCTGATCCGGATTGCGTATATTAATGTGACAAAGGGGAATACCTACGCAAAGCAGGTGCTTTCCCAGAATAACTATGACAGTCAGACGCTGGCGGCCCGCAGGGGCGAGATCCAGGATACGAACGGTCTTGTGCTCGCTTACAGTGAAAAGGTATACAATCTGGTTCTGGACTGCAAGGCGATCAATGAGGATCTGGATACATATCTGGAGCCGACCGTGACGGTCCTGAGCGAGTATTTTGGCCTGGATGAACTGGAGCTGCGGAAGCTGATCACGGATGAGAGTACGGCGAACAGCCAGTATCAGGTGCTGCAGGTGAAGACGGATGACGAGGCGCAGTATCTGACTGCGGATGAGAAAGAGGCGTATGAGGATTACATTGATGAATACGCGGACGTCTCTTCGGATGAACTGACGGAGGCAGAGAAGACAGAGAAGAAAAACCGTTCTCTGGTGACTGGGGTTTCTTTTGAAGAGAAGTACATTCGGCATTATCCGTATAATTCTCTTGCGAGCAATACGGTTGGCTTTGCGAACAGCCTGGGGGACGGGATCGTTGGCCTGGAGGCTTATTACGATGAGCAACTGCAGGGGACGAATGGCCGCATCTTTGGTTATCTGGATGAGGACAGCGATTACCAGACGAAAACAATTGCTCCGGAGAACGGCTACACACTTGTGACGACTCTGGATGTGAACATTCAGGAAATTGTGGAGAAGGTGATCGCGGAGTTTGACGAGACCTATGGCGACGACACGGATGACGGTACTGCAAAACACGGAGCGGCGAATGTCGGCGTGGTGGTGATGGATCCGGATTCGGGTGCGATCCTTGCGATGGCGACAAACCAGAGCTATGATCTCGAAAATCCGGACAGTGTGATTTATGACTGGTATACAGAAGAAGAAGTTGAGGAGATGATGGATACAGTCATCACGGACGAGTCCGGGAATGAGACGACACAATATGTCTCGACGCTCTACGACCTTTGGGGGAACTTTTGCGTTTCGGACAGCTTTGAGCCTGGATCTACATTTAAGCCGATCACGATTGCGTCGGCTCTGGAGATTGGCGCGATCTCAACGACTGATACGTATACCTGTGACGGCGGCGAATATGTTACGGATACGGAGATTCATTGTGACGCCTATCCGGGCGCGCACGGGCTGGAGACTCTTGAGGACGCGCTGGTGAATTCCTGCAATGATGCCCTGATGCAGATCGCGGCCAAAATGCATGTTTCTAATTTCCTCAAGTACCAGTCGCTGTTTGGCTTTGGACAGAGAACGGGTATTGATCTGCCGAATGAGTCAGCCGGCGTCATTTACACGCAGGAGAGGATGAATGAGGTAGAATTGGCGACCTGTTCGTTTGGGCAGGGCTTTACCTGTACAATGATTCAGGAGATCACCGCCTTCTGCGCGGTCGTGAACGGCGGTTATTATTATCAGCCGCATGTGGTTGACAAGATTCTCGATGAGGATGGCGCGATTGTAAAAGATAATTCCAGTCTGCTTCTGAAGCAGGTGATTTCCACCTCGACTTCAGATATTCTGAAAGAATATCTGGAGAGTGTCATGGAGGATGGTACCGGAAGGTCGGCGCGTGTGCCGGGCTACCGGGTAGGCGGAAAAACCGGTACGGCAGAGAAGATTGATTCCGAGACCGGAGAGCGCGTGGATGGCCTGTATCTGGTTTCCTTCATCGGCGCGGCGCCGATCAATGATCCGGAAGTAGTGATTTATGTGGTTGTCGATGAGCCGAATGTCGAGAACCAGGCGAGCAGCAGCTATGCGCAGAAGATTTTCCAGCCGATCGCCCTGGAGGTTTTTCCGTACCTGGGGATCACAGCGACAGAAGAGATCACTGACAGCCTGCTGGCGGAGCTGGGGCTGAACGAGGAGGATATCGAGCAAATAGATTCTTCGGACAGTCTGACTACGTTCCAGGCGTTTGATTCCTATGGGAATCTCTACAGCAACGCGCGCGTCGTGGACGGCGAGGTGGTAGACGAGAATGGAAATGTGATCGCCGGCGCTTATATTGATGAGGACGGAACGGTCTATGACGGATATATGAACGCTGTTTCCACGGTGGGAGGCAGCAGTGACAGTGAAGATGACGATACGGAGGAATCCATCGCAACGAACCCGGATATGGCGGTGCCGCTGGATGAAGATTCGGTGGACGACTCGGATACTACACTCGTGGATCCGACCGATATCGCCGAGGAGGATGAATAGGTCAAGCCTTACTATGTCCTGATTTTGGAAAAGGAAAATACGAATGCACGGCCAGAGACAGGAATAAACTATACAGACAGGACGTTTCTGGAGCGTTTATGCAGAAAACAAAACCTTTTCACCGCAGAAAGATTCTGTTGATTTTCGCGGTATGTATGCTGGCGCTGGTCTTCCTGATCGGGAGACTGGCGTATCTGATGATTGGAAAGTCTGAATATTATTCGTCCCTGGCAGAGGATTTGCATGAGCGTGAACGGTCGATCAAGGCGGCGCGCGGCAGGATCCTGGACCGCAATGGGACGGTTCTGGCGGATAACCGGACGGTCTGTACCGTATCGGTCATTCACAGCCAGATCACAGACGCGGAGACAGTCATTGAGGTGCTGAGTGAGGCGCTTGACATGGACGAGGAAACGGTCCGGACACGGGTGGAAACGGTAAGCTCGATGGAGCGGATCAGAAGCAACGTCGACAAGGAGACAGGCGATCTTATCCGCAGCTACGGACTGGATGGCGTGAAGGTTGATGAGGATTATAAGCGCTATTATCCGTTTGGCAGCATGGCGTCGAAGGTGCTTGGCTTTACGGGAGCGGATAACCAGGGCATCATCGGCCTGGAGGTGCGCTATGAGGAGGTACTTTCCGGGACGCCCGGAACCATTCTGACACTCACCGACGCGCGCGGGATTGAGATTGAAGATACCGCGGAGACACGGGTGGAGCCGGTCGCGGGGAATGATCTGGTCATCAGCCTCGATTATAATATTCAGCAGTACGTGGAGCAGGCAGCTTACAATGTGCTGGAAGAGAAGCAGGCGGAAAGTGTATCCATCATCGTAATGAATCCACAGAACGGGGAAATCTACGCGATGACCAATGTGCCGGAATTTGACCTGAATGATCCGTATACGCTGACGGAGATGTATCTGGAAATTACGGATGAGGAGCTTCAGGATGCGCGCAATCAGATGTGGCGCAATGGCTGTATCAATGACACCTATGAGCCAGGATCGACGTTTAAAATCATCACGGCAGCCGCAGGACTGGAGGAGGGCGTGGTCACGCTGAATGACACGTTTTACTGTCCGGGCTATAAGATTGTAGATGACCGGCGAATCCGCTGCCACAAGACGGCGGGGCATGGATCAGAAACGTTTCTTGAGGCGGCGCAGAATTCCTGCAATCCGGTTTTTATAGAAGTCGGGCTTCGGCTGGGTGTTGACAATTACTTTCAGTATTTTGACCAGTTTGGCCTGAATGATAAAACAGGGATTGATCTGCCAGGCGAGGCAGCGACCATCATGCACCAGAAGGAGAATGTGGGACCGGTCGAGCTGGCCACGATTTCCTTTGGGCAGTCTTTCCAGATCACGCCGATTCAGCTGATTACGACTGTCAGCGCCATCATCAACGGTGGAACGCGTGTGCCCCCGCATTTTGGCGTGAGCGTGAAGTCGGAGGATGACACGCTGCTGGAAGTGTTTCAGTACGACAAGGGTGAGCAGATTCTCTCAGAGGAGACATCCGGGACCATGCGATACCTGCTTGAACAGGTGGTGGACGGTGGTTCCGGCAAAAACGCATATATCGAGGGCTATCGGATTGGCGGAAAGACAGCGACGTCCGAGACGCTTCCCCGCGGGCAGGGGAAATATATTTCTTCATTTATCGGTTTTGCCCCGGCGGATGATCCGCAGGTGATCTGCCTGTGTGTGATTAATCATCCGCAGGGTACTTATTACGGAGGTACCATTGCCGCGCCGGTGGTGAAGGAAATATTTGAAAATATACTGCCTTATCTGGGAATCGAGAAAACAGAAGTGGATGAGTCGGCAGAGGAATGAGACTTCTGTGCGGCCTGGCGTTTTAAGGAGGAAAAAGAGTATGTACATGAATCCGGATATTTTTATACCACTTTTTGCAGCGTTTGTAATCAGCGTGGCGCTGAGTCCGTTTGTGATTCCATTTCTGCGGCGGCTGAAGGTCGGACAGACGGAGCGCGTGGAGGGTGTGCAGTCTCACCTGAAAAAGGGCGGTACCCCGACGATGGGCGGACTGATTATGCTGATCGCCATTGTAGTTACTTCCTTATTTTATATAGGACGCTATCCGCGGATGATTCCGGTACTGTTTCTGACACTGGGTTTTGGTATCATCGGCTTTCTGGACGATTACCTGAAGGTCGTGATGCACCGCTCAGACGGACTGTATCCGAAGCAGAAAATGCTGGGACAGATCATCGTGACGACGATTTTCATTCTTTATATCTGGAAAATGGACAACTCCTGCCTGGAGCTTCTGATTCCTTTCAGCGGGGGATATGTGCTTACCGGGGACTCGTTTGGCGGGTTTTTCAAATACCTTTCTGTTCCGCTGGCGTATTTTGTGATCATCGGGACCGTAAACGGTGTGAACTTTACGGATGGCCTGGACGGGCTTGCGAGTGGGGTAACTCTGATGGTGGCGATTTTCTTCACCGCCGCATCCATGATTCTTGGGGGCGGCATTGAGCCCCTGACGGCGGCAGTGGCGGGCGCGCTGATCGGCTTTCTGCTGTTCAATGTCTATCCTGCGCAGGTGTTTATGGGCGATACCGGCTCTCTGGCGCTCGGCGGCTTTGTGGCGGGAAGCGCTTATCTGCTGCGCACGCCGATTTTTATTCTGATTATTGGGCTGGTGTATCTGATCGAAGTACTTTCGGTTATCATACAGGTGACTTACTTTAAGAAAACAGGAGGGAAACGGTTTTTCAAAATGGCGCCGATTCATCATCATTTTGAGCTCTGCGGATGGTCGGAGACCAGGATTGTGACGGTGTTCACAGTCGTGACCGCGTTTCTGTGTCTGCTGGCGCTGTATGCGCTTTGATTATGGAGGAGAAGATTATGGATCTGAAAAACAGCCGCGTTCTGGTATTTGGCGCCGGAAAAAGCGGAATCGGCGCGGCAGGGCTGCTTTTGCGGGCTTTTGCCGCCGAAGTGATTTTATATGACGGAAATGAGCAGCTGGATAAGGACGAGCTGGCTGCGAAGGTGGCGGCCTCGACGGAATCGTCCGCTTCCGCGAATCAGGTAAGGGTGATTTTGGGTGAGCTGCCGTCGGAGGTAATCGGAGGGCTTGATCTCGTGGTCTTAAGTCCTGGTGTGCCGACGGATCTGCCGCTGGTGAAGGCGATGCGGGAGCGCGATGTGCGGATCTGGGGTGAGGTAGAGCTTGCCTGGGAGTGCGGAAAAGGCGATGTTCTGGCTGTGACCGGGACAAATGGCAAGACGACTACCACAAGTCTGCTTGGCGAGATCATGAAAAATTATGTGAAGTGGCTGCGGGAGTGGAAGAACGAAGAGGGTGTTTCGGACGCAGTGACTGCGGACTGGAAAAAGGACAGAGTCTATGTGGTCGGCAATATCGGCAACCCCTATACGGATGTGGCGGACCGGATGACAGAGGGGACGATCACAGTCGCTGAGCTTTCGAGCTTTCAGCTGGAGACGATTGAGCGCTTTGCGCCCAGGGTCAGCGCGATTCTGAATATTACGCCGGATCACTTAAACCGCCACCACACGATGGAGGAGTACATACGGGTCAAGGAACGGATCACGGAAAATCAGAACAGGAAGGACGCCTGTATCCTGAATTATGAGGATGAAATTCTGCGGGAGTTTGGAAAGGGCTTGAAGACAAAGGTCATTTACTTCAGCAGTCTGCATAAACTGGATAAGGGGCTTTTTCTGGACGGGAACCAGATCTGCTATTGTGACGGTGAAGAAGAGACTCTCATCTGTTCTACGGATGAGCTGAATATTCTTGGCCGGCATAATCATGAGAATGTCATGGCGGCGGCAGGGATGGCGCTTGCCTATGGCGTGCCCATCGAGGTCATCCGCGGCACGGTCTGCGCGTTTCAGGCGGTGGAGCACCGGATTGAATATGTGACGGAGAAAAAGGGCGTTGTTTATTACAATGATTCAAAGGGGACGAACCCGGACGCTGCGATCAAGGGCATTCAGGCGATGAATCGCCCGACACTGCTGATCGGCGGGGGTTATGATAAAAATTCTTCCTATGAGGAATGGATTCAGGCTTTTGACGGGAAAGTGAAATACCTGGTATTGATCGGACAGACGAGAGAAAAGATTGCCAAGGCGGCGAAAAGCTGTGGCTTTGAGGATTGTGTCCTGAAGGATTCCCTTGAGGAGGCCGTGGCGTTTTGTGCGGAAAACGCGGTCAACGGGGACGCGGTGCTGCTTTCACCGGCCTGTGCCAGCTGGGGGATGTTCCCAAATTATGAGGAGCGAGGCAGGCAGTTTAAAGAACTGGTAAATCAACTCGACGGATGAGGTGATATTCTGGGCTGGGATCCGGATTCTGATGAAAAAAATGGCCGCATACGCGGAGGCCTTCCGGGTGAGAGGACGGCCGAAAGCCGGGGGCAGGATGCGCGTTATGGCGGCCGTTTGGCCGCTGGCCGGGTGGACAGTTTGCTGACACTTGCGATCCTGTTTCTGTGCGGCTTTGGCCTGCTTGTTCTTTCAAGTGCCAGTGCCTACAACGGGCTGGTTCGCCTTGGAGATGAAGCCTGGTATGTAAAAAAGCAGTTTTTTGCAATGGCGCTCGGACTGGCGGCGATGGCGGGGATTGCATCCATTGATTATCATATGCTGAAGCGCTTTTCCGGGGCGGCTTACCTGCTTTCTCTGCTTTTGTCCGGCGCGGTTCTTTTATTTGGGGATGCTTATAATGGATCGCGGCGCTGGCTTTCGATTGGTCCGTTGTCTTTTCAGCCGGCTGAGTATGCCAAGCCGGCCGTCATTCTTTTGCTGGCCAGCGCGGTCAGCCGGATGATGGGGAAAGCGCGCGGGGGCGCGATGATTGCCTTTGTTTTTCTGATGGTGCTTCCGATTGTTGCTCTGGTGGGGACGAACAATCTGAGTACGGCGGTTATCATCCTGGGAATTGCGGTTATAATGATTTTTATCTCAAACCCGAAGATTTTGCCATTTCTGTGGGTCGCAGTGGCGGGTGTCGGTTTCCTGGCGATTTTTCTGAGTCTGGAATCCTATCGGCTGGAACGGCTGGCGATCTGGCGGAACCCGGAGCTGTATGAAAAGGGATATCAGACGCTTCAGGGTCTGTACGCGATCGGTTCTGGCGGGCTGTTTGGACTTGAGCTTGGCAACAGCCTGCAAAAGCTGGGCTTTGTGCCGGAAGCGCAGAACGATATGATTTTCTGCGTGATCTGCGAGGAGCTGGGCCTTGTGGGTGCGAGCCTTCTGATTCTGCTTTTTCTGCTGCTGCTCTGGCGCTTTATGGTCATCGCGACACACGCGCCGGATCTGTTTGGCGCTCTGATTGTGGCGGGGATTATGGGACATATTGCGATCCAGGTGATACTGAATATTGCGGTGGTGACCAATACCATTCCAAACACAGGAATCACGCTGCCATTTATCAGCTATGGCGGTACATCAATGCTTTTTCTGCTTGCCGAGATGGGGCTGGCGCTTTCTGTGAGCCGCTACAGTGTCTGGCCGGGAAAGCGGAGGTGATACGCACATTCCGCCGGGGGCATGCATATAGTACAATAGTTCAGAACAGTGTCAGGCCTTTGACCTGTGGCTTTCTGTTCTCTATATAGCATGTATGACTGGAGGCTGACCGCTTGCGCTATCTGGAAATTGCGGGGAAAAAGCCGCTTTGCGGTGAATTGACGATACAGGGGCCGAAGAACGCTGCGCTGCCGGTTCTGGCGGCCTGTCTGCTGGGGGACGGTCCATGCGTGATTGAAAATTGCCCGCAGATTCAGGACGTTGAGGATACGCTCGCGCTTCTGCGTCTGCTTGGCTGCAAAACCAGCCGTTCTGGCCATATTGTCTCTGTGGATGCGTCTGGGGTGGAACATTTTTCCATTTTTGGTGCAGAAGCAGAAAGAATCCGTTCTTCCGTCTTGTTTTTGGGGGCGCTTCTTGGTAGAATGGGAGAAGCGGCGCTTCCCTACCCGGGAGGATGCGCAATCGGCAGTCGGCCGATTGATCTGCATCTGGCAGCGATGGAGAAATTGGGAGTGCGGTTTTCGAAAAGATCCGAATCCGGTATCTACGCAAATGGTTCGCAGATGCGCGGAGCCTGTATTCATCTGCCGCAGCCAAGCGTTGGGGCGACAGAAAATACGGTTCTCGCGGCCGTTCTCGCCGAGGGGGAGACGGTGATTGGAAACGCGGCTCTGGAACCGGAGACAGAGGAGCTCTGCCGTTTCCTGAATCTGCGTGGGGCAGATATCAGGAGAGAGCCGGATGGCCGGATTCGGATTTCTGGGAAAAAGGTGCTGAGGCCGGTGCGCTACCGGCTGGACGCGGACCGGATTGTGGCAGGGAGCTATCTGTTAGCGGGGGCAGCCTGCGGCGGAAGCATTCATTTTCATAATTTACCCCTCAGCCAGCTTTCCGCTTTGCTTGCAGTCCTTTCGCGGATGGGAGTGACTGTTACGGAGGATGGCGTGATGCGTGCCACAGGGCGCCGTCTGGCAGGGGGAAATGTCACGACGGCTCCGTATCCCGGGTTCCCTACCGATTTGCAGTCTCCGCTCATGGCTGCGTTCTGTCTCGCGCAGGGAACGGGCCAGATCTGTGAGACAATGTTTGAGAATCGCTTCCGCACCGCGGCCGAGCTGCGGAAGATGGGCGCGGATATTACCATCGAAGGCAATTGTGCGCTGGTGAAAGGAAATGCGGTTCTGTATGGGGCGGATGTCTGCGCGCCGGATTTGCGCGGCGGCGCGGCGCTGGTGACAGCTGCCCTGGCGGCGTCCGGGCGTTCCAGAATACAGGGATATGGATATATTGCGCGGGGATATGAGAATATCTGCCGTGATTTTCAGGGGCTGGGGGCGGAGATCCGCCTGGTTGACGACGAGGATAAAAGGGTTTGGTGAACATATGAGAGCGAGACGGAAACGGTTTTTGAAAAATATCGGTTTGCTGCTGGCACTGACTGTCCTGGTGCTGGCATTCCTGTTTTTGTTCCGGATACGCAAGGTGACCGTATCCGGCAACAGTCGTTATTCCTCAGAAGAAATTGAAGAGGAGCTGCTGACCGATTTCTTTTCGAAGAACACGCTTTGTCTCTGGTGGATTTATAAAGATGGGAGTATACCGGATACCATGCCTTATCTTGAGAGCATGAAAATTACAGTCAATTCCCCCTTTGCGATTACCGTTACCGTCACGGAAAAAGAACTGGTCGGTTATTTTGACACGGGGAGTTACGTGTATTTTGACGACAGCGGAGTGGTTCTGGAAATCACGGATACTGTTTACAGCGACATTCCGGTCGTGACAGGGATTGACCTCGGAGAGGTGACTCTGTATCAGAAGGCGCCGACAGAGAGCAGCTCACAGCTGCGCACGATCCTGAGTCTGCTGGATTTGCTGGATTATCAGGGGCTGACGGCAAAAGAAATCCGGTTTGCGGAGGATTCGGATATTACGGTGACCATCGGTTCTATCGACGCGATACTCGGCCAGGATGAGTATCTGGAGGAAAAAGTAGTGAACCTGAGGGCGATACTGGATACCATGTCAAGTACGGCGGCTGGTACGCTGCATCTGGAAAATGTGACAGGAAACAATGAAGATATTGTGTTTTCACCCTCGGATGAAGTGATTGAGGAGACAGAGACGGAGACAGAATCATCCGAAGAAGACAGTTCGGAGGAGACCACCACTACAGATGATACTTCGACTCTTGGCGGCGCTGCTACGGATGGCAGCGCGGCGGACGGAACCACGGACAGCTCCGGAGGCGATACAGCGGAGGGCAGTTCCGATGATTCGGCAGACAGCGATTCCGATTCCTCCGATGAGGGAAGCGGCGATTCGGACGACGCGGATGCGGAGGATTCCGGTTATACGGTGACTTCCGATGCAGATGTGATGGCGTTTAATTCCAGTGGCCAGCTGATCCATCACGTATCCATCCAGAATGGCGAGGTGGTAGATTCCAGTGGGAACGCGGTGGATGGCTGTTATGTAAATGAAGATGGAAATATTGTGGACGCCTATCAGAATATCATCGACCCGGTGACGGGGGATGCGCTGAACCTGCAGTAAGGTTGAATGTTACTATTCACAGTAAATTAAAAATATAACCTAATCGTTTAGAAAGCTTCAAA